>JAJYTJ010000123.1 GCA_021793115.1 Actinomycetes bacterium
CGTGACCGGACCGTCGACGAGCGCGTTGGCCACCGCGGGCATGGCGCTCAACGTCTCGGCCTGCCCCACCGCCGCGAACCCGGCGCCGCGCCCCTGGTGCGACTCCCGCCCGAGGAACCCCGCCAGGTCCCGGTCCCCCCGCAGTGCCCACGTCCCGGCCGCGCGCTCGGCCGTCACGAGCGCGGCCCGCAACGACATGGCCAACCGCTCGACCCGGTCGACCTCGGCCAGCACGGCCCGGCGCACCGCGGCGTCCCACTCCTCCGCGTGCTCCCCGGCGGCCAGCGCCACCCGCCCGGCCGCGACCCACGCCGCCACCTCCGCAGGCACGGCGGCGCACGACGAGGTCTCCATCATCGTCGCGCACCCCCTGCAGCAAGATCGAACGTGTGTTCGAAGCCTGCGCCGAAGGGGGTGTGCCGCACAAGACCGGATTGACACGTGACCTGCACCATCACCCGAACGTAGTGATGACCTCAGCCGCCAGAGACCGACACCTCCGCCTCGCGCAGCACCGCGCGGAACTCGTCGGACAGCCCCCGGTCGTCCAGCCACCCGTACGGCACGTGAGGCGTCTTCGGCGACCCGGCACGCCCGCGCTGCCCCTCGGCGGCGGCGCCGGGGTACGGCTGCTCGGGGTCGAGGCCGCCCAGGAGGTCGTCGAGCTCCGCGAGCGACGACACCATGGCCAGCCGCGCCCGCAGGTCCCCGCCCACCACGTAGCCCTTGAAGTACCACGCCATGTGCTTGCGCATCTCGCGGCAGGCCTTGCCCTCGTCGTCGTAGTACCGCGCCATGAGCTCGGCGTGCCGGCGAACCGTGCCGGCGACCACGCCGAGCGTGGGCCGCACCCGCGCCGGCGACCCGGTGAACGCCGCGGCGAGGTCCGCGAACAGCCACGGCCGGCCCTGGCAGCCACGCCCGACGACGACCCCGTCGCACCCCGTCTGCTCGACCATCGCCAGCGCGTCCTCGGCCGACCAGATGTCGCCGTTGCCCAGCACCGGCGTGTCCGGGAGCGCCTCCTTCAGACGCGCGATCGCCGGCCAGTCCGCCGTCCCCGAGTAGTAGTCGGCGGTGGTGCGCGCGTGCAGCGCCACCGCGGCCACGCCGAGGTCCCGCGCGATCCGACCCGCGTCGAGGTACGTCAGGTGCTCGTCGTCGATCCCCTTGCGCAGCTTCACCGTGACGGGCACGCCGTAGGGCGCGGCCTCGCGCACCGCGGCGGCCACGATGGCGCGGTACAGGTCGGTCTTCCACGGCAGCGCCGACCCTCCGCCGCGCCGCGTCACCTTGGGCACCGGGCAGCCGAAGTTGAGGTCGACGTGGTCGGCTCGGTCCTCGGTGACGATCATCCGCACGGCGGCGCCCACCGTCGCCGGGTCCACGCCGTACAGCTGCACGGAGCGCGGCCGCTCGTCGTCCTCGAACGACGTGATGTGCAGGGCCTCGGGGTTGCGCTCGACGAGCGCGCGCGACGTGGTCATCTCGGCGACGTACAGGCCCGCCCCGGACTCGCGGCACAGCCGCCGGAACGGGGCGTTCGTCACGCCCGCCATGGGCGCCAGCACCACCGGGACGTCGACGGTGACGGAGCCGAGGCGAAGCGGCGGCAGGACGCGGTCCGCCTCGCGGGGCTCGGTGGTCATCGGTCGATTCTCCCGCACGGTCGGCGGCGGCCCGCAGTCGGAGCGTCGACGACCAGCAGGCACCGGGCCCTCACTGGCGCCCGAGGCGCGCATGACACCGCCCGTGCAGCGCTCTCACCGGGCCGCCCCCGCCCCCGATCACGGCGAGTCCGGCGTGCAGTCCGCCGCCGGGCCGGCGTAGTGCGGCGACCGGAGCACGACGATCGAGCCCGACCGGGCCACCTCGGTGAAGCCCTGCGCCGTCGCGTCGGCGAGGGCCGACGCCGTGGTGCGCGCGGACGGCGTCCCCACCGACGGCGTCTGCGCGAGGTCGAGCACGTAGAAGTCCTGGCGGTGCCGGGAGACGCCCGCGACCGTCACCCGGTTGGTGTGGGTGAGGTGGTCGGCGGCGTAGTCGTCGGCCACCACGCACGTGTCCGGGGGCACCACGGCGAGCGCGGCGGACAGGTCGCGGGCCTTGGCCGTGGTGGCGAACGCCTCGCCGTCCACCAGCCGCCGCAGCGGGAACAGCCGGGTGACCTCGGGAGGCCCCAGCCAGGGGCCGAGCAGCACCACGCCCGCCAGCAGCGCGGCGAGCGCCCGCGGCCCGCGGCGCACGCCCGGCACCCGCCGCAGGGGACGGCGGCCGAACGCGTCGACCGCCGCCAGCACCACGACCACCCAGATCGGCGCGTCGTAGTGGAACCCCGTCTGCCAGGTCAGCGGCCGGTCCGAGAGGAAGCGCCCGGCGAGCATCGGCACGGCGAGCAGCGCGTACGGCGACCCCAGCGCGAGGAACGCGACGGGCAGCAGCAGGGCCAGCAGCGTGCCGACCTTGACCGGCGGCGAGACGAGCAGCGCCAGCGTGTGCCGCGGGTCCCGCAGGGCACCGAGCAGCACCCCGCCGGGGCCCGCGCCCAGCTGGGGGTACTGCTGCCGCAGCCGCACGGCCGAGCCGGCGGGCGCCAGGTTCGGCATGACCACCGCGGTGAGCACGACGAAGGCGGCGACGCCCACGACGACGAGCACCGCACCGAGCCAGCGCCGGCCCGCCCGGGCGAGCCGGATGACGCCGAGCACCGCCACCACGAGCCCCATGTCCTCCCGCACCAGCAGCAGCATGCCGGCGACGACGAGCAGGTCCCGGTCGCTGCGCCGGTCGAGCGCGTCGACGGCCCAGGCCAGCAGCGGCACCGCGAACGCGACCTCGTGGACGTCGAAGTTGACCATCGTCTGCAGGGGCCAGCCCAGCGCGAAGCCGGCGGTCAGGAGCGTGGACCACGGTTCGCCGGTGCGCCGCGCGACGACCCGGTGCACCGGGAACACCGCGGCGGCGACCACCACGGCCTGGCCGACGAGCAGCATCCGCACGTCGTCCCAGAGCCAGTAGAGCGGCGCCCACAGCGCGACGATCGGGTCGAAGTGGTCGCCCAGGACGTCGTACCCGTCGCCCTTGAGCGTGGCCACCGGCAGCCGCAGGTGCGCGTACGCGCGCACGGCCTGGTCGAAGATCCCGAGGTCGTAGCCCGCCGTCCGGTACTGCGCGTAGCACGTGACCGCGAACACCGCGTACACCGCCGCGACGAGGCCGAACAGCGCCCACACGACCACCGCCGGCCGGCGCTGCGTGCCGAGCCCCCGCACCACGAGCCGGGCAAGGCCGCGCCGCGGTGCGTGCAGCACGGGCGCCTCGGACACCGGCCCATCGTGGCCCACCGCAGCGAGGGCACGCAGGACCGTCCGCTGCGGGCGCGTGCCGGCACGAGTGTGGGCGTGCGGCGCGGGCCGGCGACCGCGGGCCGCCGTGCGATCCGTCCGGGAGGGCCGATCCGTCCGGGACGGCGACGCCGTCGTCGACGGCGCGGCGCTGCGGCTCCCGGTCAGGCCGCGCCGAGCCCGCGCAGCAGGGCGCGGTAGAAGACCACCCCTCGGCCGAGCGCATCGACCGTCACGTGCTCGTCGGTGCCGTGCAGCGTCTCGCGCTGCACGCGCGTCATGGCGAACGGGCTGAAGCGGTACACATGCTCCGCGATGGCCGCGAAGTGCCGCGCGTCGGACGCCCCGAGCATGACGTACGGCGTCACGAGCGCCTCCGGGTACGCCGCGGCGACCGCCGCGCGCACGAGCCTGAACTGGGGTCCGTCCGTCGGCGACACCGGGGACGGCTCGCTGCTGGCGACCACCCGCAGGTCCACCTCGTCGTCGTCCACCACCCGGTGCAGGCGCGCGACGACCGAGGCGACGGACTCTCCGGGAGCGATCCGGATGTTGAGGTTCGCCCGCGCCGAGGTCGCGACGACGTTCGCGCCGGGTGCGCCCTGCAGCATGGTCGCCACCACCGTGGTGCGGACCATCGCGTTGGTCTCCGGCGAGACGCGCGTGAACACCCGCGCCAGCACCGGTGCCAGTGGCGCCGCGAACGCGAACAGCGGGCGCAGGGACGGAGACGAGTGCCGGCCGAGGCCGTCGACCATCTCGAGCACCGGACCCGTCATGGCCGGCGGGAACGGGCGGGACTCGAGCCGGGTGATGGCGCGGGCCAGGCGCCACGTCGCGCCGCCCCGCTCCGGCGTGGAGGCGTGGCCGCCGGCCGCGCTCGTCGACATCTCGACGTCGAGGATGCCCTTCTCCGTGACGCCGACCACGGCCACGGGCGCCTCGACCCCGGGGAACGCGCCGGTCACCACGGCGCCGCCCTCGTCGAGCACGAGCCACGGGCGCACGCCAAACCCGCGCAGCCGGGCCACCGCCGCGCCGGCCGATGTGCCGGCGATCTCCTCGTCGTCCCCGAGCGACAGCCACACGTCGTGCGCCGGCACGAACCCCTCGGCGAGCAGCGACTCGACGGCCTCGAGCAGCACGGTCAGCGAGCCCTTGTCGTCGAGCGTGCCGCGGCCCCAGACCGCCCCGTCCCGCACGTCGCCCGAGAACGGGTCGCCCGACCACTCCTCCGGGACCACGGGCACCACGTCCTGGTGCGCCATGAGCACCACCGGGTACTCGTCGGACGCGCCGCGCCAGTGCAGCAGCAGCCCGCGCCGCGCGACGCGCTCGACCGTGAGCTCGGCATGCGTGCGGGGGTAGGTCTCGCGCAGCGCCACGTGGAGCGCGTCGAACGCCGCCAGGTCCGTCTCGCCCTCCGCGCGCGACGAGACCGTCGGGATGCGCACGAGCGTCGCCAGGTGCTCCGCCGCCGGCCCGGCGTACGGCTCGGGCGCCTCGGCGTCTGGCCCGGCACCTGGCTGCGCCACCGGCACGTACCCCGCGACCCTGCGCCGCACCGCCACCGCACCAGCCGCTCCGGCGGCCGCGACCGCCAGCGCCCAGCCCTTGCCCTTCACGTCAGCTCCCCTTCGCCGAGGTCGGCACTCCGGTTCCAGGTCGGCAGTCCGGACTGCCGAGCCCGACATGAACTGCCGACGTCGCCGGGGAGGCGGCGGGTCACGACGGGACCTCCACCGCGGACTCGGTCGGGCGGTCCGCGAACGCGAGCCGCGGGATGACGACGAGACAGAGCGCGGCGACGACCGCGGTGAACCCGCACACCGCCCAGACGGTGAGGTACCCCGTCAGCGACCCCGCCGTGCCGTGCGTCCCCGCGAGCGTCGTGTGCACGCCGGCCGACAGGGCGAGCGCGAACGTCGCGGACGCGAACGTGCCGCCGATGGTCTTCGTCGTGTTCGTCATGCCCGTCGCCACCGCGGTCCGCCCCGCGGGCGCCGCGGCGGCCGCAGCCGAGGGCAGCGCGGCCACGAGCGCGCCCGAGCCCAGGCCCGCGATCGCCATGTTGGTGACCAGCTGGCCGGTGCTGTGGTGGAACGGCAGGAACAGCAGGTACCCGACGGCGACGAACGACGTCGCGAGGATGAGCGACAGCCGCGGCGTCGTCGCGCGCGCGACGAGCGGGAAGGTGAGCGCCCCGACCAGGCTGAAGACGACGTACCCGCCGACGAGGAGCGACACGACGAGCTCCGAGGCGCCCAGCCCGTAGCCGTAGACCGAGGGATCCGTGCGGGCGAACGTCGACAGCGGCCCCTGCGCGCCGAGCACGCTGACGCCGAAGAGCAGCGCCGTGAGCTGCAGCGGCCACATCGCCGGCCGGGCGAGGACCCGCAGGTCGATGAGCGGGTCGCTCTGGCGCAGCTCCCACCGGCCGAACGGCACGAGCATGAGCACGCCCGCCGCGACGACCACCCACGGCCACCACACGCCAGCGCCGTCGAGCCGCATGAACGTCAGGCCGCCGCTCATGAGCACGAGGGCCAGCGAGATGAGCACGACGCCCCCGCCGTCGAGGTGGCCGGCGACCACCGCCCGCGACGGCTCCGGCACGCGCCGCCAGATGATGACGACCACCGCCGTCACCGCGACCGCGGGCACGCACAGCAGCAGCTGCAGGCGACCCGGGGCCAGGCCGACCCCCGGCACACCGAGAGCCGTGCTGAGCTGGCCGCTGAGCAGCGCGCCGACGATCGCGCCCGCCTGCAGCGCCGCCACGATGAAGCCGGTGGCCCGCCGGGTCGCCGACTCCGCGTCCGGCAGCCCGCGTCCCCGCGCGTGGATCAGTGCGACCTCCAGCGGCAGCCACGCGACGTAGAACGCCTGCAGCGCCCACGCGACGACGAACGTCGCGAAGTTCGGCGCGAAGGCCAGCCCCCACGACGCCACCGCGGTGATCCCCGCGGTCGCGAGCAGCATCCGGCGGTAGCCGTAGAGGTCGCCGGCCTTGGCCACGGTGGGCACGACGAGTGCCGACAGCAGGAGGCCGGCGGCCTCGAACCAGTTGACGTCGGCGTCGTTGATGGCCAGGTGGCGTGCGATGTCGGTGAGCAGCGGCGCGTAGTAGCCCTGGATGATCCCGCTGGTCAGCTCCACGCAGACGAGGAAACCGACGAGGCCGCCGGCCCCGATCGCCATCCGGCCGGACCGCGCCTGCCCGGTGACCGCGACCATGCGCCCTCCGCTCGTCGTGCGCCCGCCCTGGCGGCACCGCCCGATCGTAAGGCCGCACGATTCCCCTGGTCAGGGAACGACGGCACGCGACCGATCCGGACGCCGGTTCTCCGGCCCCGACGCCGCGGCCGTCGTCGATCCTGGACGATCGCTGTCAACCTCGCAGGTCCCTGCTGCGTTCTGGTTAGTGTGACGGGGGTGCGACAGGCAGCGCCGCGCGACGACGAGCGGCCCGCGGACGTCGCCGACGTCGTGCCCGTCGGCGGCGGGCGGCCGGGCGACCTCGACGCCGAGTTCACCGCCTTCATGGCCCAGCATGCCGACGCACTCCTGCACACGGCCTGGCTGCTGGTCGGGAACATGGACCGCGCCGAGGAGCTCACGCAGCAGGCGCTCGTCCGCACCTACGGCGCGTGGCGGCGCGCCCGGACCGATCCGCTCCCCTACGCGCGCCGCGTCCTGGTCAACCTGCGCATCGACACCTGGCGTCGCCAGCGCCGCGAGGTGCTGACCGACGAGGTGCCGGAGTCGAGCGCCGCCGCCCGCGGCCACGGCCGCGCCGACGATCGCGACGAGCTGACCCGCGCGCTGGCCCTCCTCACGCCGCGGCAGCGCCGCGTCGTCGTGCTGCGGTACCTCGCCGACCTCTCCGAGGCCGACGTCGCCGCGGACCTCGGGGTCACACCCGGGACCGTCAAGACGACGGCGTCGCGGGGCCTGGCCACGCTCCGCGCCGCGCTGCGGGTGCCCGACGAACCCCCGGGAGGTACCCGATGACCGAGGACTTCGCCGAGACCCTGCGGCGCCTCGACCGCTACCCCGGCCGCGGCGACCGGCTCGACCCGACGCTCGTCGTGCGCGCCGGGCGCCGCCGGCTGCGCACACGACGCCTCAGCTGGGTCACGGGAGCCGGTGCGCTCGTGGTCGCGCTGGCCATCGCAGCCCCGGCCCTGCTCGTGGGCCGCCCGACGAGCGTGCCCCCGGTCGGTGGCACGTCACCCGCGCTGACGCAGACGCCCCGTCCCGTCGGTCACGGGCAGAGCGCGGTGCTGAGCGACGACATCCAGGCCGTGAACGTGCCGGCCACCACGTCGGACGGTGCGCTCGTCGCGGGCGACATCGCGGGCTGGAGCCTGTCGGCGACGCCCGCAACCCGCGACCTGCTCCACTGGGGCTGGCCCGGGGTGCGCGTGAGCTGGAGCCGCACCGTCACCGGCGGCAGCGGAGCCGCGGAGTGGACCCTCGTGGACGGCGCGCCGACGCTCGCGCGGCTCAGCACCGGCCAGGCCGACGACTCGGGTGCGAACGCGGTGGTCGTCTCCGGCGCCGTCCCCTCCGCCATCCCCGACCCCGAGGTGGTGCTGACCAGTGCGGCGGGCTTCGACCTCGGCTCCCGCGGTGCTGTCACCACGGTCGAGGTGCCGACCTTCGCGACCCGGGACGGCCGGCTGCTCTACGCCGTGGTGCTCCGCGGCGCAGCGGCGACCCGGTTCGCCGGCGCGGCATGGCAGGTGCTCTTCGTCGGCTCCGACGGCAAGCCCGTCGTCGCCGGCTGCGGCGCTGCCCCGTGCAACGTCGCCCCGCTGACCTCGTCCGGTCTCGCCGAGGCTCCTCAGGTGCCGATCACGCGGTTCTCGCCCGCTCCCGCTGCGGCGTCGACCGCGCCCCCAACTCCGACGCCGCCCACGGACGCGCCACCGGACAGACCTGCCCCGCGGCCCGCTCAGCTGGCGGTGGGCGCCGAGGCCGCCACGGGTCTCTCGAGCCGGGCGGGCAACCTCACGACGGTCGACACGACCGCGACCGGGGAGTACTACCTCGCGGGCAACCTCGGTGGCGCCTCGGTACGCGTCGGCGTCACCACCTCGAGCGGAGCCCCGCAGATCACGGTGTTCGCCGTGTCCGGCACCGCGACGACGCTGTCCCCCGCCACCGGGCCCACCTGGGCACCGGTGACGGAGACGATCCCTCAGTCGTGGGCACGTTTCCCGGACGACAAGGCCCGCAGCTTCACCGCGGGCATCACGCCCTCCGGGGCGCCCCGCGTCTTCCTCGTCGCCACCTGGGGCTTCGACCTGCCGAACGGCAGCCACGCGCACGCGCTCGAGGTGCCGACGTTCGCACCGCCGGACTCCCTCACCGCTGCGCTGAAGCCGGGTCAGCGCCTGTGGGTGACGAGCGACGTCGGCGCGCCGTCCACGGTCGGGTCTGGGTGGTCCGGCTACGTCTACGCCTCGAGCGACGGCACCATCGTCGACCCTTCGTGCGCGGACGCCACCGTTCCGCAGGACACGTGCGCTCGCGACGACCTCAGCTGGTTCGGCGCGTACGACGAGATCCGGGCGCTGCTCGCGAAGTAGCGCGCCCGGCTCGTCGTGCGACGGCGTTACGCCCCGAGGAGCCGCTGCGCGAGGTACCCGGCCACCTGGTCGAGCGCGACGCGGACCTGCTCCATGGAGTCGCGGTGCCGGATGGTCACGGCCTGGTCCTCGAGCGTGTCAAAGTCGACCGTGATGCAGAACGGCGTGCCGACCTCGTCCTGCCGGCGGTACCGGCGGCCGATGGCGCCGGCGTCGTCGAAGTCGACGTTCCAGCTCTTGCGCAGCTCGGCGGCCAGGTCACGGGCCTTCGGCGACAGGGCCTCGTTGCGGCTCAGCGGGAGCACCGCGGCCTTGACGGGCGCCAGGCGCGGGTCCAGACGCAGCACGGTGCGCACGTCGACGCCGCCCTTGGTGTTGGGCGCCTCGTCCTCGGCGTACGCCTCGACGAGGAACGCCATGAGGGACCGCGTCAGGCCCGCGGCGGGCTCGATGACGTAGGGGACGTAGCGCTCGCCCTTGGTCTGGTCGAAGTACGACAGGTCAACGCCGGAGTGCTTCGTGTGCGTGGACAGGTCGAAGTCGGTCCGGTTGGCGATGCCCTCGAGCTCGCCCCACTCGCTGCCGACGAAGCCGAACCGGTACTCGATGTCGACGGTCCGCTTCGAGTAGTGCGACAGCTTCTCCTTCGGGTGCTCGTAGAGGCGCAGGTTGTCGCGCGAGATGCCGAGGTCCGTGTACCAGCTGGTCCGCGTGTCGATCCAGTACTGGTGCCACTCCTCGTCTGTCCCGGGCTCGACGAAGAACTCCATCTCCATCTGCTCGAACTCACGCGTGCGGAAGATGAAGTTGCCGGGCGTGATCTCGTTGCGGAAGCTCTTGCCGATCTGGCCGATGCCGAACGGCGGCTTCTTGCGCGCCGCGGTGAGCACGTTCTGGAAGTTGACGAAGATGCCCTGCGCCGTCTCCGGCCGCAGGTAGTGCAGGCCCGTCTCGTCCTCGACCGGGCCGAGGTACGTCTTGAGCATCATGTTGAAGTCGCGCGGCTCGGTCCACTGCCCGCGCGTGCCGCAGTTGGGGCACGGCACGCCCGCCAGGCCACCCTCGGGCGCGTGGCCCTTGCGCTCGGTGAACTCGTCGATCAGCTGGTCCTCGCGGAACCGCTTGTGGCAGCTCAGGCACTCGGTGAGCGGGTCGTTGAACACCCCGACGTGGCCCGAGGCGACCCACACCATGCGAGGCAGGATGACGCTCGAGTCGAGGCCGACGATGTCGTCGCGGCTGGTGACCATGAACTTCCACCACTGCCGCTTGATGTTCTCCTTGAGCTCCACGCCCAGCGGCCCGTAGTCCCACGCGGACCTGGTCCCGCCGTAGATCTCCCCGCTGGGGAAGACGAACCCGCGCCGCTTGGCGAGGGAGACGACGTTGTCGAGGCGGGACGAGTCGGCCACTGGTGCTCCTGGGTCGGACGGTGCCGCGGCTGGGTGCCGAAGCCAACGGCCCAGGCTACCGGGCGCACGACGAGCAGTCCGCGCCCGTCCGGGGCGCGCGCCGATCCGATCCGTGGACGAGGGTCAGGCGGTGGGGTTGTCGACGGCCCCGCCGTAGCGGCGGTCGCGGCGGGCGTACTGCTCCACCGCGCGCCACAGGTGGGTGCGGTTGACGTCCGGCCACGGCTCGTCGAGGAAGACCAGCTCGGCGTAGGCCGCCTGCCACACCATGAAGTTCGACGTGCGCTGCTCGCCGGACGTCCGCAGCAGCAGGTCGACGTCCGGCAGGTCCGGCTCGTCCAGGTGCCGCTGGATCGTCTTCTCCGTCACGTGGTCCGGGTCCAGCCGGCCCGCGGCCACCTCGCGGGCGATCGCGCGCGCGGCGTCGACGAGCTCGGCGCGGCCCCCGTAGTTGACGCACATCGTCAACGTGCACGTGGTGTTGTGCCGCGTGAGGCGCTCCGCCTCCTCGAGCTCGGAGATCACCGACCGCCACAGCCGCGGCCGGCGGCCCGCCCAGCGCACCCGCACCCCCCACGAGTTCATGAGGTCGCGGCGCCGGCGCAGCACGTCCCGGTTGAACCCCATGAGGAACCGCACCTCGTCGGGCGAGCGCTTCCAGTTCTCGGTGGAGAACGCGTACGCGGACACGTACTCGACGCCGATCTCGATGGCACCGGCCACCACGTCCAGCAGCGAGGCCTCGCCCGCGGCGTGCCCGGCGGTGCGCGGCAGGCCGCGCGCGTTGGCCCACCGCCC
>JAJYTJ010000004.1:0-32723 GCA_021793115.1 Actinomycetes bacterium
AGGTCTCGGCCACCAATTGCGCGCCGCGCCCCGGCGAGCAGCAGGGCGTGCACTACCACTTCGTCACCGACGACGAGTTCGACCGGCTGGTGGCGCAGGACGAGCTGCTCGAGTGGGCCGTGGTGCACGGCGTCTACCGCTACGGCACGCCGCGTCGCGCCGTGCTCGACCACCTGGCGACCGGGGACCCGGCGTTGCTCGTCATCGACCTCCAGGGCGCGCGCCAGGTGCGGGCGCGGATGCCCGAGGCACGGTTCGTCTTCCTCGCGCCGCCCTCGTGGGACGAGCTGGTGCGCCGGCTCGTCGGGCGTGGCACCGAGGACGCCGCCGAGCGCGAGCGTCGCCTCGCGAGCGCGCGCGTCGAGCTCGCGGCCGAGCCCGAGTTCGACCACGTCATCGTCAACGACGACGTGCACCGCGCCACCGAGGAGCTGGTGCGCGTCATGGGCCTGGCGGGGCCCCCGGTCGGTCGCCAGGCCGCAGGCTAGACTGGCGGGAGTGCGCGGGGCGTCCCGGCGCCCCACCATCCCCATCCACCCTCGGGAGAGGCCATCGTGTCCGGAACCGTCGCCCAGCCCACCGGCATCACCGACCCGCCGATCGACGACCTGCTCCAGAAGACCGACTCCAAGTACGCGCTCGTGCTCTTCAGCGCCAAGCGCGCGCGGCAGATCAACGCGTACTACGCGCAGCTCAACGAGGGCCTCCTGGAGTACGTGGGCCCGCTCGTCGAGACGCGCCCCCAGGAGAAGCCGCTGTCGATCGCGATGCGCGAGATCGACCGGGGCCTGCTGACGATCGTCCCCGTCGAGGACTGACCTCCCTCCGGCCGTGCGGATCGTCCTCGGGGTCGCCGGCGGCATCGCCGCGTACAAGGCGGCCACGCTGCTGCGCCTGCTCACCGAGGCGGGCCACCGCGTGCGTGTCGTGCCCACGCGCGCCGCGCTCGAGTTCGTCGGCCGCCCCACGTGGGAGGCGCTCTCCGGCGAGCCCGCGACGCCCGAGGTGTTCGACGACGTCACGGGTGTCGCGCACGTGGCGCTCGGGCAGGAGGCTGACCTCGTCGTCGTCGCGCCGGCCACCGCGGACCTCGTCGCGCGCGCGGCCGCGGGCCTCGCGGACGACCTGCTGACGACGACGCTGCTCGTCGCACGTTGCCCCGTGCTGCTCGCACCGGCCATGCACACCCAGATGTGGCAGCACCCCGCCACGGTGGCCAACGTCGCGACGCTGCGCGCCCGCGGGGTGCACGTGCTCGAGCCCGCGGTGGGGCGCCTCACGGGCGCCGACTCCGGTCCGGGCCGGCTGCCCGAGCCCGAGGAGATCGCGGCGGCGGCTCTCGCGCTCGTGCGGCCGGGGCGCGCCGACCTGGTGGGGCGCCACGTGGTGGTCTCGGCCGGTGGCACGCGCGAGCCGCTGGACCCGGTGCGGTTCCTGGGCAACCGCTCGTCCGGCCGGCAGGGCATCGCCCTCGCCACCGCGGCCGCGGGGCGCGGCGCGCGGGTGACCCTGGTCACGGCGAACGTGGCGCTCCCCGTGGGTCCGGGGGTCGAGGTGGTGCCGGTCGAGACGGCGGAGCAGCTGCGCGCGGCCGTGCGCGCCGCAGCGGCCGACGCCGACGCGGTCGTCATGGCCGCGGCGGTCGCCGACTTCCGCCCGGCGGCCGCGGCCGCGGCCAAGATCAAGAAGCAGCCCGACGGACGGGCGCCGAGCCTGGAGCTCGTCCAGACACCCGACATCCTCGCCGAGCTGGCGTCCCGGCGCGTGCGGCCCGGACAGGTGGTGGTCGGCTTCGCCGCAGAGACCGGCGACGACGACGGCGACGTGCTCGCGCACGGGCGCGCCAAGGCGCGGCGCAAGGGCGCCGACCTGCTCGTCGTCAATGCGGTGGGCGAGGGCCTCGGGTTCGGCACCGCCGACAACGACGTCGTCGTGCTCGACGCGGCGGGCGCCGAGGTGGTGCGGGCCGCCGGCAGCAAGGACGACGTGGCGCACGCCGTGTGGGACGCGATCGTCCCGTTGCTCGCGCCCGAGGGCTGAGCCTGGCGACGGCGGCCCGTGGCCAACGATTAGGCTTCCCGCCGTGACTTCGTCGACCGCGCGCCTGTTCACCTCCGAGTCCGTCACCGAGGGCCACCCCGACAAGGTCTGCGACCAGATCTCGGACGCCATCCTCGACGCCATCCTCGAGCAGGACACCACCGCGCGGGTCGCGGTCGAGACGATGGTGACCACCGGCCTGGTGCACGTCGCCGGAGAGGTGACCACCGAGGCCTACGTCGAGATCCCGGCCGTGGTGCGCGAGGTGGTCAACTCGATCGGGTACACCTCGTCGGACATCGGGTTCGACGGTGACTCGTGCGGCATCTCGGTGTCCATCGGGCAGCAGTCGCCGGACATCGCGCAGGGCGTCGACAAGGCCATCGAGATCCGCGACGACTCCGGCGACCTCGACCCGCTGGACCACCAGGGCGCCGGCGACCAGGGGCTGATGTTCGGGTACGCGTGCGACGACACGCCCAGCCTCATGCCGCTGCCGATCTGGGTGGCGCACCGGCTCGCGGAGCGGCTGGCGCAGGTGCGCAAGGAGGGGATCGTGCCGGGGCTGCGCCCCGACGGCAAGACCCAGGTGACGATCCGCTACGAGGGCGACCACGCGGTGGGGCTCGACACGGTCGTCATCTCCACGCAGCACGAGCCGTGGGTGCAGCTGGAGACCACGCTGGCGCCGCAGATCGCCGAGTACGTGGTGGCGCCGGTGCTGGCCCAGCTCGACCTCGACACGGCCGGCCACCAGCTCCTCGTCAACCCGACGGGGCAGTTCGTCGTCGGCGGCCCGAAGGGCGACGCCGGGCTCACGGGCCGCAAGATCATCGTCGACACCTACGGCGGCTTCGCCCGCCACGGCGGCGGCGCGTTCTCGGGCAAGGACCCGTCCAAGGTCGACCGGTCCGCGGCGTACGCCATGCGCTGGATTGCGAAGAACGTCGTCGCGGCCGGCCTGGCGCGCCGGTGCGAGGTGCAGGTGGCCTACGCGATCGGGCGCGCGCACCCGGTGGGCCTGTACGTCGAGACGTTCGGCACGGGTGCCGTGCCCGTGGAGCGCCTCACCGCCGCCATCCGCGAGGTGTTCGACCTGCGCCCCGCCGCCCTCATCCGCGACCTCGACCTGCTGCGGCCCGTATACCGGAAGACCGCGGCCTACGGGCACTTCGGCCGCGAGCTCCCGCAGTTCACGTGGGAGCGCACGGACCGGGTCGCCGCGCTGCAGGCCGCGATCGGCTGAGGACGACGCCCGCGCCGTGGGGGTGCGGGATGGTGGGATGGGGCCCGTGGAGGTCACCCAGCCGACGCTCGCCGGCATGCCACGCGCCCGCGCCCCGCGGGTGGCGAAGGAGCGCGCCGTCGCGGCGGTGCTGCCGGTGGCACGGGTGTGCGTCGACGTCCAGCCGGCCCACCTCGACCGGCTCTTCGACTACCTCGTCCCGGCCGACCTCGACGAGGCCGCCCGGCCCGGGGTACGTGTCAAGGTGCGCTTCGGCGGCCAGGACGTGGACGGCTACCTGCTCTCGCGGCACGAGTCCTCCGAGCACGACGGGCGGTTGGTGCCGCTGCGCCGGGTGGTGACGGGGGAGCCGGTGCTCACGCCCGAGGTGGTGCGCCTCGCGCGCGCCGTCGCGGACCACTACGCGGGGACGCTCGCCGACGTGCTGCGGCTGGCGGTGCCGCCCCGGCACGCGCGCGTCGAGGCCGAGCCGCGGCCCGAGCGGGTCACCGCGCCGCCGTCGCCGGTCGCCCCCGCGTGGGGCGCCTACCGTGGCGGCCCCGCGCTGCTCCAGCACCTGATGACCGGCGGGCACCCCCGCGCGGTGTGGACGGCGCTGCCGGGTCCGGCGGGCCAGGCGTGGCCGGACGCGATCGCGCAGGCGGTCGCGGCGTGCGTGCTCGGCGGGCGCGGCGCGCTCGTGGTCGCGCCCGACGCGCGTGACGTGGACCGGGTGCTCGCGGCGCTGGACCGCGTCGGGCTGGGCGTCGGCACCCCGGGCGGCGCGGTCCGGTTGACGGCCGACGAGGGCCCCGCCGTGCGCTACCGCGCCTTCCTCGCCGCCCTGCGAGGGCTGGCGCGCGTCGTGGTGGGCACGCGGGCGTCCGCGTTCGCCCCCGTGGCCGACCTCGGGCTCGTGGTGCTCTGGGAGGACGGCGACCCGTTGCACGCCGAACCCCGGGCGCCGTACCCGCACGCGCGGCAGGTGCTCGCGCTGCGTGCCGAGCTGGCCGGCTGCGCCGCGATCGTCGGCGGACTGGGCCGGACCGTGGAGGCGCAGCAGCTGCTCCAGGTGGGCTGGGCGCGCGAGGTCGCGGCGGACCGGGCCGTGGTGCGCCAGCGCACGGCCCGGGTGCGGGCACTCACCACGGTCGAGCTCGCCAAGGAGGGTCCGGCCGCGGCCGCCCGGCTGCCCGCACCCGTCTTCGCCGCGATGCGCGCGGCCCTGCAGGACGGCCCGGTGCTGGTGCAGGTGCCGCGCGCGGGGTACGTGCCCGTCACGGCATGCGCGCGCTGCCATGCGCCCGCCCGGTGCGCGGTGTGCACCGGGCCGCTCGGCCTCGACGCCGCCGGGGCCGTCCCGTCGTGCCGGTGGTGCGGGCGGCTGGCCACCGACTGGGCGTGCCGCGAGTGCGGCGGACGCGCGCTGCGGTCGGTCCGCGTGGGCTCGGGCCGTACGGCGGAGGAGATCGGGCGGGCGTTCCCCGGCGTGCCCGTGCGCAGCAGCGGGGCGCGGGCCAGCGCCGGCGTGCTCGACACGGTCGCCGACCGCCCCGCCGTCGTCGTGGCGACCCCCGGCGCCGAGCCCGTGACGCCGGCCGGGTATGCCGCGGCGGTGCTGCTCGACGCCGCGGTCGCCACCGCCGGCGAGGGGTTGGCGGTGGAGCCGGACGCCCTGCGGCGCTGGCTCGCCGCGGCGGCCCTGGTGCGTCCGGCCGCCGATGGCGGGCAGGTACTGCTCGTCGGGGATGGCGCGGCCCGGCCCACGCAGGCGCTGGTGCGCTGGGACCCCGCCGGGCTCGCCGAGCGCGAGCTGGCCGAGCGCGCGACGCTGCGGCTACCGCCGGCGGTCGCCATGGCCGCCGTCACGGGGCCGCGGCAGGCGGTCCAGCTCGTCGTCGACCGGCTCGCCGCGCCGGGGCTCGCCGTGCTCGGGCCCGTCCCCGTCACCGGTCGGGACGCCGCCCTGGACCCCGACGTGCGCACGCTGCTGCGCGTGGCCCCGCCGGACGCGCCCGCGCTGGCACGCACGCTCGCGCAGTCCCTCGCCGTCCGCAGCGCGCGGCGGGAGGGCGGGATGCTGCGGGTCCAGGTCGACCCACCGGAGGTGCTGTGAGCGTGGACGCCGTGCTGCTCGACCTCGGCAACGTGCTGGTGCACTGGCGTTGGCGCTCGGCCGTCGAGGGCCTGCTCAGCGACGACGAGGCGACGCGGTTCGCCGCGCAGGCGGGCTTCGCGGAGCTCAACCGCCGGCTCGACGCGGGCCTGTCGTGGGACGTGGCCGTCGCCGAGCTGACGGCGCGCGACCCGTGGCTCGGCGAGACCCTCGCCCTCTACCGACGCCGCTTCCCGCTGTCGCTGGGCGGCCCCGTGCCCGGCATGGCCGAGCTGGTGGGCGAGCTGCGGGCGCTCGGCCTGCGGCTCGTCGGCCTGACGAACTGGTCCGCCGAGATGTGGCCGTTCGCCGAACCCGCCGCTCCGGTCATCGGCACGCTCGACGGCATCGTCGTCTCCGGCGTGGAGGGTCTGGTCAAGCCGGACCCGCGGATCTTCCGCGTGGCGGCGGAGCGGTACCGGCTCGACCCAGGGCGCACGCTGTTCGTCGATGACAGCCCGCCCAACGTCGAGACGGCACGGGCGCTGGGCTTCGGCGCCGTCGTGTTCACCGGCACGCCGGCGCTGCGCCGGGACCTGCTCGCCCGCGGCGTGGGCGTCGCGGCCCCCTAGGATCGCCGACGTGCGAGTGCTGTTTGCCGGGACCCCCGCCGCCGCCGTCCCCTCGCTGCGGGCGCTGGCGGCCTCGGACCACGAGGTCGTCGCCGTTCTCACGCGCCCCGACGCGCCCGCGGGCCGTGGGCGCGCGCTCCAGCCCAGCGCCGTGCACGTGGCGGCCGACGCGCTGGGGCTCGAGGTGCTCGCGCCCGCACGGCTGCGCGACGAGGCGTTCCGCGCGCGACTGGCCGCGCTGGACGTCGACGTCGCGGCGGTCGTCGCGTACGGCGCCCTCGTGCCCCCCGATCTCCTGTCCGCCGTGCCGCACGGCTGGGTGAACCTCCACTTCTCGCTGCTGCCCGCGTGGCGCGGGGCGGCGCCCGTGCAGCACGCGATCATCGCGGGCGACGAGGTGACGGGCGCGACGACGTTCCGGCTCGAGGCGGGCCTCGACACGGGCCCGGTGTTCGGCCTGCTCACCGAGACGGTGCGGCCGCGCGACACCGCGGGCGATCTGCTGGCGCGCCTCGCCGACGCCGGCGCCGGCCTGCTCGCCCGCACGCTGGACGGGATCGCCGACGGCACGCTCGTGGCAGTGCCCCAGCCGACGGACGGGGTCAGCCTGGCGCCCAAGCTCACGCCCGACGACGCCGAGGTCCGCTGGGGCCACCCCGCGGTGGCCGTCGACCGGCGGATCCGCGGCTGCACGCCGGACCCCGGCGCGTGGACCACGCTGCCGGACGGCTCGCGCCTGGTGCTGGGGCCGGTCACGGTGACCGATGAGGCGCTGGCGCCGGGGCTGGTCGCGGCCGGCAAGCGCGACGTGCTCGTCGGCACCGCGAGCACGGCCGTCCGGTTGGGCGACGTCACGGCCACCGGCAAGCGCACGATGCCCGCGGCCGACTGGGCACGGGGCGCGCGGCTCGCGGCGGGCACCGTGCTGGGGCAGGCGTCGTGACCGACGACCGCGAGCCGCGCCCCGGCCGCACCGGTCGCTCCGGCGGCGACCGGCCGCTCGGGCGGCCGGGCTCGGCGCGCGGCCGCGGCCCGGACCCCGAGGCCCGGCGCGACGAGTCGGGGCACCACCGGGGTGCCGCGCGCGCGGAGGGCCGCACCGGCCGCACCGCGGCGGCGCCGTCGCAGCGCAGCCGGCAGGGCGACCCGGCCCGCACCGCCGCGTTCGACGTGCTGCGCGAGGTCGCCGCGTCCGACGCGTACGCGAACCTCGTGCTGCCACCCCTGCTGCGGCAGCGGCGCATCGCCGGCCGGGACGCCGCCTTCGCGACCGAGTTGGCGTACGGCACGTTGCGCATGCGCGGGCGGTACGACGCGGTGCTCGCGCTCGTCGTCGACCGCGGCCTGGAGCATGTCGACCCGCCCGTGCTCGACCTGCTGCGCCTGGGGACCCACCAGCTGCTGGGGATGCGCGTGCCGCCGCACGCCGCCGTCTCCGAGACGGTCGCGCTGGCGCGCGCGCAGGCCGGCGCCGGCTCCGCGCAGTTCGTCAACGCGGTCCTGCGGCGGGTCGCCGAGCACCCGGTCGAGGAGTGGCTGGAGCGGCTGGCCGCCGGCGCCGACGACGAGGACGCGCGGCTGGCCGCCGTGTGGAGCCACCCGGGGTGGATCGTCCGCGCGATGCGGGAGGCGCTCGTCGGCGCGGGCCGGCCCGCGGGGGAGATCGCCGCCCTGCTCGCCGCCGACGACGAGCCGCCGCACGTGACCCTGGTCGCACGTCCGGGCCTTGCCACGGCGGACGAGCTGACCTCCCAGGCCCACGGGGCGACGCCCGGGCTGCTGGCCCCCACGGCGGTGCGCCTGGCGGGGGGCGACCCGGCCGCGCTCCCCGCGGTCCGCGACGGGCGCGCCGGCGTGCAGGACGAGGGCAGCCAGCTCGTCGCGCTCGCCCTGGCGCGGGCGCCGCTGGCGGGACGCGACGAGCGCTGGCTCGACCTCGCCGCGGGGCCCGGCGGCAAGGCTGCCCTGCTCGCGGCGGAGGCCGCGGGGCGTGGGGCGCGGATCGTCGCGAACGAGCTCCAGCCCCACCGCGCCCGCCTGGTCCAGGACTCCCTGCGGGCGGTGCCCGCTGGGTCCGTCGAAGAGGTCCGCACGGGCGACGGCCGGCTCGTCGGCGGCCTCGAGCCCGGAGCGTACGACCGCGTGCTGCTCGACGCACCGTGCACGGGGCTGGGCGCGTTGCGGCGCCGGCCGGAGGCTCGGTGGCGCCGGACCCCCGCCGACCTCGCGGCGCTCACGCAGCTGCAGCGCGAGCTGCTGGCCTCGGCGCTGGCGGCCGTCCGGCCGGGTGGCCTCGTCGCCTACGTCACGTGCTCGCCCCACCTCGCCGAGACCCGCCTCGTGGTGGCCGACGCGCTGCGGGCGGCGGCACGCGCCGGCACGCCGGCGACGCTCGTCGACGCCCGTCCGGTGGTCGCGGACCTCGCGCCGGGCGACGCGCCGGACCTCGGCGACGGGCCGCAGGTGCAGCTGTGGCCGCACGTGCACGGCACCGACGCGATGCACCTGTCGCTGCTGCGGCGCGCCGACTCCTAGGCTGGCGCCGTGGCGGTGCGCATCAACCCCAGCATCCTGTCGGCCGACTTCGCCAACCTCGAGCGCGACCTGGCGGCGATCGCGTCCGCGGACTACGCGCACGTCGACGTCATGGACCAGCACTTCGTGCCGAACCTCACCCTCGGGCTGCCGGTGGTGGCCCGCCTCGCGCAGGTGTCCCCGGTGCCGCTCGACGTGCACCTCATGGTGGACGACGCCGACCGCTGGGCGCCCGAGTACGCGGCGGCAGGGGCCGCGTCCGTGACGTTCCACGCCGAGGCGACCCAGGCGCCCGTGCGCCTGGCCCGCGAGCTGCGCGCGCACGGCGTGCGCGCCGGCGTGGCCGTCCGGCCGGCGACGCCGGTGGAGCCGCTGCTCGACCTGCTCGACGAGTTCGACATGATCCTGGTCATGACCGTCGAGCCCGGGTTCGGCGGCCAGCCGTTCATCGACGGCACGCTGCCGAAGATCCGCCGCACGCGCGAGGCGATCTGCGCGGCCCGGACGGGCACGTGGATCCAGGTCGACGGCGGCGTCAGCCGCGAGACGATCGGGCGCATCGCGGCCGCGGGCGCCGACACCTTCGTCGCCGGCTCCGCGATCTACGCCGCCGCAGACATCCCCGCCGAGATCGCCGCGCTGCGAACCCTCGCGGTCCCGACGACCACGGCCTGACCGCGCGCCGTCCGTCACCGAGCGCCCTTCGTCAGCGGGCGCCCCCTCGTCGCCGAGCGCACCCTTCGTCGGCCAGCGCACCCTTCGTCGGCCAGCGCACCCTTCGTCGGCCAGCGCACCCTTCGTCGGCCAGCGCACCCTTCGTCGGCCAGCGCACCCTTCGTCAGCCAGCGCACCCTTCGTCGGCCAGCGCACCCTTCGTCAGCCAGCGCACCCCCCGTCAGCCAGCACCCCCCCGTCAGCCAGCGCACCCCTCGTCAGCGAGCGCACCCTTCGTCGCCGAGATCCGGGGTTCCGGCGCACGAAAGCCTTGCGTTCGCTGACGAACCATGCGCTGGGCGGGACGACGACGTGTGGTAGAACAGACGTCGCAAGCACACGTGCTCCGGGGTCGGTGAAAACCCGAGCCGGCGGTGACAGTCCGCGACCCGCGAGGCCCTGCGAAGGGCCGGACGGTGGACCCGGTGGAACTCCGGGACCGACGGTGAAAGTCCGGATGGGAGGAGTCGTGGCGGTGCGCGTCTCGACGCGTACCGCGACTGCAGGGCACCGTCCCTGCCGTCCCACCCCGGTGCCGACCGACGGCGCGGAGGTGGGGACATGGCGACCAGCACGCAGCAGGCGCGGCCGGTCGACGCCGCTGCGGACGCCGAGCTGACGGCACTGCGGCGCGCCTTCGAGCTCGCCCGGCGGGGTCCCGCGCACGGCCCGAACCCCCGCGTGGGCGCGGTGCTGCTGCGGCCGGACGGCACGACGATCGGGGAAGGCTGGCACCGCGGCGCGGGCACGCCGCACGCCGAGGTGGCCGCGCTGGCCGACGCGGCGGCGCACGGCCACGACACCCGCGGCGCCACCGCGATCGTCACGCTCGAGCCGTGCAACCACACCGGCCGGACCGGCCCGTGCAGCGTGGCGCTCCTCGAGGCGGGAGTCTCGCGCGTCGTCGCCTCGGTGGCCGACCCCAACCCCGTCGCGGCGGGCGGCGCGCAGCGGTTGCGCGCGGGCGGCGTCGACGTGGTGCTGGGCGTGCTGGAGGACGAGGGACGGGCGGTGCTCGGGCCGTGGCTGCCGGCGGTGCGGCACGGCCGTCCATTCGTCACGCTCAAGCTCGCGGTGACCCTCGACGGCCGCGTCGCGGCCGCGGACGGCACCAGCAGGTGGATCACGTCGGACGTCGCCCGCCGGCACGCGCACGAGCTGCGCTCCCAGGTCGACGCCATCGTCGTCGGCACCGGCACCGCCCTCGCCGACGATCCCGAGCTGACCGCGCGGACCGCCGACGGCGCGCTCGTGGAGCACCAGCCGCTGCGCGTGGTCGTCGGGCTCCGGGACCTGCCCGCCGCCGCCCGCCTCCACGGGCCGGGCGGCCCCCTGCTCCAGGTGCGCACGCACGAGCCCGCCGAGGTGCTGCAGGCGCTGTCCGGCCGCGAGGTGCGCCACGCTCTCGTCGAGGGCGGCCCCACGCTGGCGGCCGCGTTCCTGCGCGCCGGGCTGGTCGACGAGGTGCACGCCTACGTCGCGCCGGTGCTCCTGGGGGCCGGCCGGCTTGCGGTGGCCGACCTCGGGGTGACGACCATCGACGAGGCGCTGCGCCTCGATCCCGTCCACGTCCAACCGCTGGGGCCCGACGTGCTCGTCGTGGCGACGCCCCGCAGACAGGAGAGCTGATGTTCACCGGCATCGTCGAGGAGGTCGGGCGCGTGGTCTCGCTCGACCGGCGCGGCGGCGAGGGCGACGCCCGCCTCGTCGTGCGCGGCCCGCTCGTGGTCCAGGATGCGCACGTCGGCGACTCGATCGCCGTCGCCGGTGTCTGCCTCACCGTGACGGAGGTGGCCGGCGACGGCACGTTTGCCGCGGACGTCATGCCCGAGACGATCCACCGCTCGACGCTCGGCACGCTCGCCGCGGACGAGCAGGTCAACCTCGAGCGCGCCCTGCCGGTCGGCGGCCGCTACGGCGGCCACGTGGTGCAGGGGCACGTCGACGGCGTGGGCGAGGTCCGCGAGCGCGTGCCCGGGCCCCGCTGGGAGGACCTGACGATCGCGATCGGGCCCGATCTGGCGCGCTACGTCGCCGAGAAGGGCTCGATCGCCGTGTCCGGCGTCTCCCTCACCGTGACGTGGGTCGCGGACGCCGCGTTCGGCGTCTCGCTCATCCCGACGACGCTCGCCGCCACGACGCTCGGCGCCGCGGTGCCCGGTTCGCGTCTCAACCTGGAGGTCGACGTGCTGGCCAAGTACACGGAACGCCTGCTGACCGCGAGCGGGGTGCGGCGATGAGCGACATCCCGCTCGGCACCGTGGAGCAGGCGCTCGACGCCCTGCGCGCGGGCCGGCCCGTGCTCGTCGCCGACTCACCCGACCGGGAGAACGAGGCCGACGTCATCTTCGCTGCGCAGCACGCCAGGGCGCAGTGGGTCGCCTGGACCATCCGGCACTCGTCGGGCTACCTGTGCGCGCCCATGCCGGCCGCGCGCGCGGACGCCCTGGACCTGCCGCTCATGGTGCCGCGCAGCCAGGACGCGCGACGCACCGCCTACACCGTGACGGTCGACGCGGCCGCCGGAGTGACCACCGGCATCTCCGCGGAGGACCGCGCCCGCACGCTGCGGGTGCTGGCCGACCCGGCTTCGGGCCGTGGCGACCTCATCCGGCCGGGCCACGTGCTGCCGCTGCGGGCGGTCCCCGGCGGCGTGCTGCACCGTGGCGGCCACACCGAGGCGGCCGTGGACCTGTGCCGCCTGGCGGGCCTCGACCCGGTCGCGGGCATCGCCGAGCTCATCAACGACGACGGCACGATGGCCCGCCTGCCGGAGGCGTCCGCGGTCGCGCGCGAGGCCGGCCTGGTGCTGCTGACGATCGAGGAGATCGTCGAGTGGCGGCTGGCGCACGGCGACCTCGTGCCCGACGGCGAGGTCGCCGGGCCGGTCCAGCCGCGCGTGCAGCACACGACGTCCGCGCACCTGCCCACCCGCTACGGCGACTTCCGCGTCCGCGGCTACCGCGACCTGCGCACGGGCGACGAGCACGTCGCGCTCGTCCCGGTGACCGGCCTGTCCGAGCGCCCCGTGGTGCGCGTGCACTCCGAGTGCCTCACGGGCGACGCGTTCGGCTCGGAGCGGTGCGACTGCGGCCCGCAGCTCCAGGAGGCCATGCGACTGGCCGCCGCCGGCGGCGGCGCGATCGTCTACCTGCGCGGCCACGAGGGCCGGGGGATCGGGCTGCTCGCCAAGATCGCCGCCTACACGCTGCAGGACGAGGGACGGGACACGGTCGAGGCGAACATCGACCTCGGCTGGCCCGCCGACCGCCGCGAGTACGGTGCCGCCGCCGCCATCCTGCAGGACCTGGGCATCACCACGGTCACGTTGCTGACGAACAACCCGGCGAAGGTCACCGGGCTGCGCGCGCACGGCATCGACGTCGCGGAGATCCGCGGCCTGGAGGTCGGGCGCACGCCGCACAACGCGAAGTACCTGGCCACCAAGGCCCACCAGATGGGGCACCTGCTGAAGAACCTGGAGGAGACGGCATGAGTGGGGCCGGCGCGCCGCGCCTGGAGCTCGAGCTCGAGGGCGCGGGACTGAAGGTCGTCGTCGTCGCGGCCTCGTGGCACCGGGTGGTGATGGACGGCCTCGTCGCCGGCGCGGGGCGGGCGCTGGCGCAGGCGCACGCGGACGTGACGCTGGTGCGCGTGCCGGGCTCGTTCGAGCTCCCGGTGGCCGCGCTGCACGCCGCGCGGTCCGGCGCGGACGCCGTGGTCGCGCTCGGCGTCGTCATCCGGGGCGGCACACCGCACTTCGACTACGTGTGCCAGGCGGCGACGCAGGGCCTGACCCGGGTGGCGCTGGACACCGGCGTCCCGGTCGGGTTCGGCCTGCTGACGTGCGACGACGAGGCGCAGGCGCTCGACCGCGCCGGCCTGCCCGGCTCGCACGAGGACAAGGGCTACGAGGCCGCCCAGGCCGCGGTCGCGACGCTGCTCGCCCTCCGCCCGCTGGACGCCCCGCCGGCAGCCGGCGCCTGACGTCTAGGCTCCCGGTCGTGAGCCACGACGTGAACCCCGACGTGAACCCCGACGTGAAGACCTTCGAGGGCCTGTTCGCGGAGCTCGCGCGCAAGGCCGCGGACCGGCCCGCCGGTTCCCGCACCGTCGCGGAGCTCGACGCCGGCGTGCACGCCATCGGCAAGAAGGTGGTCGAGGAGGCCGCCGAGGTGTGGATGGCGGCCGAGCACGAGGGCCACGAGCGCACGGCCGAGGAGATCAGCCAGCTGCTCTACCACCTGCAGGTGCTCATGATCGCCCGGGGCCTGTCGCTCCGGGACGTCTACCGCTACCTCTGAGCCGAGGACCGCCAGTGCTGAGGATCGCCGTCCCCAACAAGGGCTCCCTGTCCGAGCCCACCGTCGACCTGCTCCGGGAGGCGGGCTACCGACAGCGCCGCGACCCGCGCGAGCTGGTGCTGGCGGACCCGGACAACGACGCCGAGTTCTTCTTCCTGCGCCCGCGCGACGTCGCGGTGTACGTGGGGCAGGGGACGGTCGACGTCGGCATCACGGGGCGTGACCTGCTCATCGACTCCGGCTCGTCGGCCACCGAGCACCTGCCCCTCGGGTTCGCGCGCTCGACGTTCCGGTTCGCGTCCGCCGCGGGCCGCCTGCACGACGCGACCGAGGTCGGCGGGCTGCGCGTCGCGACGAGCTACCCCGTGCTCGTCGAGCGCTACCTGCGCGAGCGCGGCGTGACCGCGGGCGGGATCGTCCGCCTCGACGGCGCGGTCGAGTCCGCGATCCGGCTCGGCGTGGCGGACGTCATCGCCGACGTCGTCGAGACCGGCTCCACGCTGCGCGCCGCGGGCCTCGAGGTGTTCGGCGAGCCCATCCTCACGTCGGAGGCCGTGCTCGTGCGCCGGGCCGACGCGGCGGCCCCGGCGGGCCTGGACGTGCTCACGCGGCGCATCCAGGGCGTCCTCACGGCCCACGAGTACGTGCTCATGGACTACGACGTGCCGATCGCGGCGGTCGACCGCGCGGTGCGCATCACGCCCGGCCTCGAGTCGCCCACGGTCTCGCCGCTGCACGACAAGCAGTGGTGCGCGGTGCGGGCCATGGTGCCGCGCGCGCAGACCAACCGCGTCATGGACGAGCTCTACGAGGCCGGCGCCCGGGCGATCATCGTCACGTCGATCCACGCCTGCCGGCTGTGACGGCGGCGGGCGACGACGAGCGGCCGTTCCGGCCCCGGTTCGCCCGCGCGGTCACCCTCACGATCGGCGCCGCCGTCCTCGTCCTCACCGCGCTGCTCGTCTCCGCCCTGACCGCCGTGCCGTGGGGCGACCGCGCCGGCAGCGGCCTCGTCGGCCTGGCGGTGGTGTGGTTCTGCTGGCGGGAGGCCGCCGTGGTCGCCCGGCCGGACGCCGGGGGCCTGACCGTGCGCAACCTCGTCGTCACCCGGCGCCTGGAGTGGGCGCAGGTGGTGGACGTGCGCTTCGGTGAGGGCCGGCCGTGGGTGCAGCTCGACCTCGCGGACGGCGACACCCTGCCCGTCATGGCGATCCAGCGGGCGGACGGCGCGGCGGCCCGCCGCGAGGCGCGCCGGCTCGCCACGCTCGTCGCGCGGCACACGGCGACCGCCGCCGACGACTAGCACCGGCAGTCCGGCACGCACCGGGGCGAGGGCAGCGTCGGGCGGGTGTCAGGCCTGGTCCGCGAGCAGCGCCATGACGTCCTTGAGGGCCGGGTACAGCCGCCGGTACGGCTCGTAGAGGCGGTCGTAGGTCGCGGTGGCGCCCGGGTCCGGCAGCACGACGTGGCCCGAGCGCCACGCGAGCGCCGACCCGTCGTGACCGAGGTGCACGTGACCGAGCAGCGCCGACCCGGCCGCGCTCACCTCGCCGTCGGCCATGACGGCGACCTCGCGACCCGTGACGTCGGCGACGATCTGCGTCCACAACGGCGAGCGGGCCCCGCCTCCCACGGCCCGCAGCCGCTCGACGGGCGTCCCGGTGGCGCGCTCGAGCTCGCCGAGCTGCAGCCGCAGCTCGAGGGCGACCCCCTCGAGCACGGACCGGTAGAGGTGCGCGGGCGTGTGCCGGCCGTGCCAGCCCACCACGGCGCCGCGCGCCGCCGGGTCCCAGTAGGGCGTCTGGGCCGCGTTCCAGTAGGGGAGCGTGAGCAGTCCTTCCGCCCCCGGCGGCAGCAGCGCGGCCGCCGCCTGGACCGCCGCCAGGTCGCCCGCCCCGAACTCGCGGACCGCCCACGACGCCAGGTAGGCGGCCGCGTTGAGGACGGTCTCGAGCACGTACCCGCCCGGGCTGACCCCGACGAGCGTGCGGAAGGCGGGCGACGTCAGCGCCTCGCCGCAGCTGACGCCGCACACCATGGAGGTGCCGAGGTTGAGGTAGGCGACGCCAGGTTCCGCCACGCCGAGGGCCAGGCCCGCGGACTGCCCGTCCCCGATCCCGGCGACCAGCGGGACCGGCCCCGGCAGGCCGAGCGCGGCGGCGGCCTCGGGCGTGAGGTCGGCGATCGCGCTGCCGGCGGCGACGAGCTCGGGCAGCTGGTCCGGCCGCAGGCCGGCGAGGGCGACGAGCTCGGGTGACCAGTCGAGCTCGGCCAGCGCGAACAGGCCGAGCGTGTCGGCCGAGGCGTGGGACGTCGCGAGCCGTCCGGTGAGCCGGAGCGCCAGGTAGCCCTGGACGTCCGCCACCGCGGCGGCGGCCGCGACGTGGTCCGGCTCGTGCCGCGCGAGCCAGGCCAGCTTGTACAGCGCGGGCGTGGTGTCCGGCGGCTTGCCGGAGGTCGCGTGGACGGCGGGCGTCCCGAGCTCGGCGATCTCCGCCCGCGCGCGCGAGTCGACCCACAGGATCGCCGGCCGCAGCGGCGCCCCGGCGCGGTCGAGCAGCACGAACGACTCGCGCTGGTGGGTGAGGCACAGCGCCCCCACGCGCGCCGGGTCGTCGAGCGCCGCCACGGTCTCGGCCACGGCGCCGACGGTCGCCGAGTACCACGCGGTCGCGTCCTGCTCGTGGAACCCCACCGCGGGCGTCGCGGTCGCGAGCGGCCGGGCGGCGGCCGCCACCACCGTGCCCGCGGGGTCCACGGCCACGGCCTTCGCCGCGGTCGTCGAGCAGTCGACCGCGACGACCAGGTCGCCCGTCACGGGGTCACCACCACCTTGAGGCCCGTGCGCGCGGCCGCCACGGCGAACGCCTCGACGGCGTCGTCCAGGCCGAACGTGTGCGACACGAGCGAGCGGACGTCCACGCCGCCGCGCTCCACGAGCGCGATCGCGCGCGGGTAGACCTCCTTCATGCGGCGGGCCATCCGGAACGTGAGCCCCTTGCGCCGCGCGGCCGCAGCCGGGAACGACGTGCGGTCGTCGTCCGGGATACCCGCCAGGACCACCGTGGCGCCGGGCCGCGCGGCGTCCACCGCGATCGTCACCGCGTCGTCCGTGCCCGCGCACTCGATCACCCGGTCGGCCCCGCGCCCGCCCGTCGCGGCCGCGAGCTCGTCGGCGAAGCCCGGCGAACCCGGGTCGAGCGCCACGTCCGCCCACGCGGCCGCAGCGGCCCGGCGGTGGGCGAGGGGCTCCACCGCGACGACCGTGGTCGCACCAGCCGCGCGCGCCACCTGCAGGGCAGCCAGCCCGATCGGGCCGCACCCGACGACGACGACCGTCGCGGCGGTCCGCGGGTGGGCGAGGTCCACCGCGTGGACGGCCACGCCGAGCGGCTCGAGCACCGCCGCGTCCGCGTCGGACAGCGTGGCCGGCACCGGGTGGAGCAGGTGGGTGGGCCAGGCGACCACCTCGCGCAGCGCGCCGTCGGTCACGCCGTGGCCGGCGAAGCGCACCGACGGGCACAGGTTCCGGTTGCCCTCGAGGCACGCCTCGCACCGGCCGCACGGGTTCGCCGGGTCCACCGCGACCCGCACGCCGTCGAGCGGACCGCCCTGCACCACCCCACCGAACTCGTGCCCCAGCACGAGCGGACGCGAGAGGGTCGCGTCGCCGATGCCGCCCTGCGTGAACCAGTGCAGGTCCGAGCCGCACAGCCCCACGGCGGTCACCCGCACGAGGGACTCGCCGGCACCGGCGACGGGCGCCGGTTCCTCCGCGACCCGGACGTCCCCGACCCCGTGCAACCGCGCGACTCTCACCCTCAGCTCCTTCGACCGGGCCCCGAGCCCATCTCAGCACGTCGGCGCGGCCCGGCCCGCATCCTCGGCGCGTCCCGGGCCGCCGGCCCACCGGGGCCACGCTGCCCCTACGCTGGTCGCGATGGCACCCGCGATCGACCCCGCCGAGCGCCTGCTCGACCTCGTCATCGCCCTCGTCAACACGTCGGGGCGCATGACGAAGCAGCAGGTGCGCTCGTCTGTCGCCGGGTACCAGGACGCCGTGTCCGACGAGGCCTTCGAGCGCATGTTCGAGCGCGACAAGGACACGCTGCGTGAGCTCGGGGTGCCCGTGCTCACGGTGACCGACGCGCGCCACGGCGACGACGTCGGCTACCGCATCGACCCCGACGCCTACGCGCTGCCCGCGGTGCAGCTCACCCCGGCCGAGCTCGGCGTGCTGTCGCTCGCGGTGCAGGTGTGGCAGGACGCCACGCTGCGGGCGGACACCTCGCGGGCGCTGACGAAGCTGCGGGCCGTGGGGGAGGGGCCGTCCGCGACGGACCTCCTCGCGGGCCTGGCACCGCGCGTGCGGGCCGACGGCTCGGCGTTCGGGCCGCTGGTCGAGGCCGTCCAGGAGCGCCGACTGGTGCGGTTCACGTACCGCGCCGCCTCGTCCGGCGAGGTGCGGGACCGCACGGTCGAGCCGTGGCGGCTGCTGGCCCGCCGCGGCGGCTGGGTGCTCGTCGGCCGCGACCGTGACCGTGGCGCCGCCCGGTCCTTCCGGCTCGGCCGCATCCAGGGTGCCGTGCGCGCGGTGGGAGCCCCGGCGGCGTTCGCCCCGCCCACCGACGCCGAGCTGGCGGACGCGATGGCGGCCTGGGCGCCGGGCCCCGAGCGCGTCGCCACGCTGGCGGTGCTGCCCGACCGGGCCGCCGCGCTGCGCGCCCGCGCCGCCGCGGCCGGTGACGTCGACGTCGCCTCGATCCCCGGTGCGCCGCAGGTGCTGGCCGGCCGCGACCTCGTCCACGTCCGCTACCGCAGCACGTGGGAGCTCGCCGAGGAGCTCGTGGGCTACGGCGCCGCGGTCGTCGTCCTCGATCCGCCCGGCGTGCGCGACGCGGTGCTCGACCTGCTCCGCGCGGCCGCGCAGCTCGACGTCACGGGGGCGGATGACCATGGCTGAGCGCGCGCCCGACCGCCTGCTGCGGATGCTGGGCATGGTCGCCTACCTCGAGAGCCACGACGCCGTCGCGGTCGACGCCCTCGCGGCCCAGTTCGGGGTCACGCCGGACCAGGTGCTGGCGGACATCGACACCCTCTGGGTGACGGGCACGCCCGGCTACCTGCCGTACGACCTCATCGACTTCGACGCCACGGCGTACGAGCGCGGGGTGGTCCGGCTCGTCGAGTCCCGGGGGCTGACCCGGCCGCTGCGGCTCGGCGGCCGGGAGGCCGTCGCGCTCGTCGCCGCCCTGCGCTCGATGGCGGCCTCGCTCGCGCCCGCGCTGGACGACGAGCGCGCCGCGGTGCTGCGCTCGGCGCTGGCCAAGGTCACCGCGGCGGCGGGGGACGCCGCCGCCGCGGTCGACGTGCAGCTCCCTGCCGCCGCGACGCCGCAGGTCGGCGCGGTGATCGGCGACGCCCTCGCCCACGGCCGGCGGCTGCGCCTCCGGTACGTCGACGCGGGGGACCGCACGAGCGAGCGCGAGGTCGACCCCATCCGCCTGGTGAGCCAGGACGAGCGCAGCTACCTCCTCGCGTGGTGCCGGGCGTCGGACGGCGAGCGGCTGTTCCGCGTCGACCGCGTGGTCGCCGCCGAGGTGCTCGACGCGCCCGCGGAGGAGCACGGCGTCCCGGAGCGGGCCGAGGTGTTCACGCCGGCCGGCGGCGAGCCCGTGACGCTCCACCTGGCCAGCCAGGGACGCTGGATCGTCGAGACGACACCGGCCGAGGCCGTGCGTGACCTGCCGGACGGCTCGTTCGAGGTGGACCTCCAGGTGGTCCAGCCGGCGTGGCTGCGGCACCTGCTGCTCCAGGCCGCGCACGCGGTCGTCGACGTCCGGCCGCCCGAGGTGGCGCACGACGCCGCGGCCTTCGCGCGCCGCGCGCTGGCGGCCTACGCCCCGCTCGTGCCGGCCGGCGAGGGGAGCTGAGCGCCATGCCCTGGGTGGTCGTCTGGCCGGTTCTCGTCGTCGCCGCGCTCGTGGGCGCGTTCTTCCTCGGGCGCGACCTGTGGCGCCGCGGCAAGGCGCTCACGCGGGCGGCGGCGCGCGCGGCGGACGCCGCCTCCCGGTTCTCGGAGCGGGCCGACGAGCTCACGCAGGCCGCCCGCGAGCGCACCCCGGTGCCGCCGGTCGCGCTGCTCCGGGACCGGGCCGACCTGGTCGACGACCTCGAGGCGGCGCGGGCCGCGCGTGACCGCCGGCTCGACGAGCGGCATGCGCGCCTGCGCGCAGTGATGGCGGGCTGGCTGGACTACTGGCGCTGAGGGGCCTGACCTGCCCGGCCCTACACTCGCCCCACACAAGGAAGCGGAGAGCGTCATGTTCCGAAACGGTCTCGAACCGTGGCACGTCATCGTGGTGGTCATCGCCGCCGTGCTCGTCTTCGGCGCCAACCGGCTCCCCGGCCTCGCCAAGTCGCTCGGTCAGTCCCTCAAGATCTTCAGGAACGAGATGAAGGACCTCTCGGGGGACAAGCCCGACGACGCGTCGAAGGACAAGCCGAACGACGACGGCACCGGCACCAAGGCCTGAACGCATGGCAGCACAGCGTCGTCCCACGGATGGGGGCGGGCGGATGCCGCTGTACGCCCACCTCCGTGAGCTGCGCCGTCGGATCGCCCTCGTCGCCATCGGCATGGTCGTCGGCATGATCGGCGGCTGGCTGCTCTACCGGCGGGTGTTCGAGGCACTCACGATGCCCTTGCGCGAGGTCGCGGCGAGGCGTCACGACATCGTGGCGCTCAACTTCTCCGGGCTCGCGGCGTCGCTGGACATGCAGATCCAGGTGTCGCTGTTCCTCGCGGTGATCATCACGAGCCCCTGGTGGATCTACCAGGTCTGGGCGTTCATCACACCCGGGCTGACCCGTCGTGAACGTCGGTACGCCGTCGGCTTCGTCGTCGCGGCGGTGCCGCTCTTCCTGCTCGGGGCGGCGGCCGCATGGTGGGCGCTCCCGCACGCGGTGGACATGCTCACGAGCTTCACGCCCGCCGGGGCGCAGAACCTCATCGACGCCCCGACGTACATGTCCTTCGTCATGCGGCTGGTGCTGGCGTTCGGCGTCGCGTTCCTGCTGCCGGTCATCATGGTGGCGCTCGACATGGTCGGCATCGCCCGGTCACGGGTGTGGATCCGCGCCTGGCGGTGGGCCGTCGTCGTGATCTTCGTCTTCGCCGCAGTCGCGACGCCAACCCCCGATGCCATCACCATGCTCTTCGTGGCGATCCCCATGTGCGGCCTCTACTTCGGCGCGCTGTGGATCTGCGTGGTGAACGACCGCCGCGTCGAGCGACGCCGGGCCGCGCAGGCCGCCGCGTGAGCACCGTCGGCGTCATCGTCAACGCGGCCGCGGGGGCCCGCGACGTGGTCGCCACGGGGCGGCGGGTCCACGAGCTGCTGCGCGCCGCGGGGCACACCGTCGTCGACTTCTCGGCACCCACGCTGGCGCAGGCCACCGACCGGGCGCGGGCCGTGGCCACCGCGGGTCTGGCGGGTCTCGTCGTCGTCGGCGGCGACGGCGCGGTGCACCTGGGCGTCAACGTGGTCGCCGGCACCCACCTGCCGCTCGGCATCGTCCCAGCGGGCACGGGCAACGACATCGCGCGGGCGCTGCATGTCCCCGGCCGGGTCGAGGCCGCCGTCGCGGACATCGTGGCGGCGCTGGCGACCCGACCCCGGTCCCTCGACGCGGTCCGCGTCGGCCGCCTCGGGGCGGCCTCGTACGAGTGGTTCCTCGCCGTGCTCTCGTGCGGCATCGACGCGGCGGTCAACGGCACCGCCAACACCTACCGGTGGCCTTCGGGCCACCTCAAGTACGTCCGCGCCCTGGCCGCGGAGCTGCCACGGTTCCACCCCTACGGGTACCGGGTGCGCCTCGACGACGGGCTCTGGGAGTCCACCGGCACGCTCGTGGCCGTGGCCAACACGCCGTGGATCGGCGGCGGCCTGAAGATCGCTCCCGCGGCCGACCCGGAGGACGGCCTGCTGGACGTCGTCGTCGCCGGGCCGTTCACGCGCCACGGGCTGGTCGGCATGTTCCCGCGGCTGTACGCCGGCAGCCACGTCGCCCACCCCAAGGTCCAGGTGTTCCGCACGCGCTCGGTGACCATCGAGCCCGTCGCCGCGCTGGGCCCGCACCCGCCCGTGGCCTTCGCCGACGGCGAGCGCATCGGCCCGCTGCCGCTGCGCATCGAGGTGGTCCCCGGCGCGCTCGACGTGCTGCACTGACGCGCTGCTTAGGGTGGGTGCGTGGCCCGCCCCTCCTCGCCCCGCCGGGCGCTGCCCGACGACCCGTCCCCGGCGCAGCGGTACGCGGAGTTCCGCCGCCGCGCCGCGGCCGAGCACACCGAGCTCGGGGCGTTCGCACCCACGCTCGGCTTCGAGCTCGACCCGTTCCAGGTCGAGGCGTGCGAGGCGGTCGAGCGTGGCCAGGGCGTCCTCGTCGCGGCGCCCACGGGCGCCGGCAAGACGGTGGTGGGCGAGTTCGCCGTCCACCTGGCGCTGGCGACGGGGCGCAAGGCGTTCTACACCACCCCGATCAAGGCGCTGTCGAACCAGAAGTACGGCGACCTCGTGCGCCGGTACGGCCCGGAGCGGGTCGGCCTGCTCACGGGCGACGTCACGGTCAACGGCGAGGCGGACGTGGTCGTCATGACCACCGAGGTGCTCCGGAACATGCTCTACGCGGGCTCGGCCACCCTGGCGGGCCTCGGCTTCGTCGTCATGGACGAGGTCCACTACCTCGCCGACCGGTTCCGCGGCCCGGTGTGGGAAGAGGTCATCATCCACCTGCCGCCCTCGGTGCAGCTGGTCTCGCTGTCCGCCACCGTGAGCAACGCCGAGGAGTTCGGCGAGTGGCTCACCACGGTCCGGGGCGACACCGCGGTGGTGGTCGACGAGCACCGGCCCGTGCCGCTCGGCCAGCACGTGCTGGCCGACGGCGAGCTGCTCGACCTCTACGCGGGCACGGTCGACCCGACGGACCCCGGCGTCGACCCACCGCTCAACCCGCTGCTCGCCCGCCGCCGGCACCGCCCCGAGCCGGGCAGTGGGCACGGCCCAGGCGACCGCGGCTTCCGGGGCCCGGGCGGGCACCGGCCGGCCGGCCCGCACCGTCCCGGCCGGCCCACGCCCCGGTTCGCGGTGGTCGACCTGCTGGCCGCCGACGGGCTGCTGCCGGCGATCGTCTTCATCTTCTCCCGGGCCGGCTGCGACGCGGCGGTGCAGCAGTGCCTCGCCGCCGGCGTGCGCCTGACCACGCCGGAGGAGTCGGCCGAGATCCGCCGCGTCGCCGAGGAGAAGACCGCGCCGATCCCGCCCGAGGACCTCGACGTCCTCGGCTACTGGGGGTTCGTCGACGCCCTACAGCGGGGCCTGGCGGCCCACCACGCGGGCCTGCTGCCGCTGTTCAAGGAGACGGTCGAGGAGCTCTTCAGCCGCGGCCTGGTCAAGGTCGTGTTCGCCACCGAGACGCTCGCGCTGGGCATCAACATGCCGGCCCGCTCGGTGGTGCTCGAGCGCCTGGTCAAGTGGGACGGCAGCCAGCACGTCGACCTCACCCCGGGGGAGTACACGCAGCTCACGGGCCGTGCGGGCCGGCGCGGCATCGACACCGAGGGGCACGCCGTCGTCGTCGACCACCCCGCGCTCGACCCGCACCACCTCGTGGGGCTCGCCTCGCGTCGCCTGTACCCGCTGCGGTCCAGCTTCCGGCCCACGTACAACATGGCCGTCAACCTCGTCGAACAGCTCGGCCGCGAGTCCGCGCGCGAGGTGCTCGAGACGTCGTTCGCCCAGTTCCAGGCCGACCGGGCCGTCGTCGGGCTGGCCCGCCAGGTCCAGTCGCAGGGCGAGGCCCTCGCCGGCTACGCGCAGGCCCTGGTGTGCGACCGGGGCGACTTCCTGGAGTACTTCCGGATCCGGCGCGAGATCGGCGACCTCGAGAAGGCCGACACGCGCAGCCGGGCGAGCGACCGCCGGGCCGAGGCGGCGCGGTCGCTCGAGGGGCTGGCGCCCGGCGACGTCGTCCGCGTGCCCACCGGGCGTCGCAGCGGGTACGCCGTGGTGGTCGACCCCGGCACGCCGGGTGGCTTCGACGGCCCCCGCCCGGCCGTGCTCGGCACGGACCGCACCGTGCGCCGGCTCACCGCGGCCGACGTCGGCCCCGGTGTCGTCACCGTGGCGCACCTGCGCCTGCCGCGCGGGTTCTCCGCGCGCGTCCCGGCCGCGCGGCGCGACCTGGCGGCCCGGCTGCGGGCGACCGTGGCCGGCCTGGAGCCCGACGAACGGGGCGAGCGGCGTCGGCGCTCGGCCACCGCGGGCGCGCACGACGAGGAGATCGCCGCGCTGCGGCGACGCCTGCGGGCGCACCCGTGCCACGCCTGCCCGGACCGCGAGGAGCACGCCCGCTGGGCGGAACGCTGGTGGCGGCTGTCCGCGGAGCGCGACGCCCTCGTCCAGCGCATCCAGGGCCGCACCGGCTCCATCGCCGTCGTCTTCGACCGCATCTGCGACGTGCTCGTCCGGCTCGGCTACGCCCGGAGGGACGGGGACGACGGCCTGCGGGTCACCCCGGACGGCCACTGGCTGCGCCGGCTCTACGCCGAGAACGACCTGCTGCTCGCGGAGTGCCTGCGCCGCGGCGTCTGGGACGAGCTCGACGCGCCGCAGCTCGCCGCCGCGGTGTCCGCGCTGGTCTACCGGTCGCGCGCGGACGGGTCGCAGCCCCGCGTCCCGGGTGGCCCCGGCGGCCGGCTCGGGCGTGCGCTCGACGAGACCGGGCGCACCTGGGCGGAGCTCGAGGACCTCGAGAAGACGCACGAGCTGGCCACCGTCCAGCCGCTCGACGCCGGGCTCGTCGAGCCGATCCACCGCTGGGCGTCCGGCCGGGGGCTCGACTCGGTGCTGCGCGGCGGCGAGCTCGCGGCCGGTGACTTCGTCCGCTGGTGCAAGCAGGTGATCGACGTGCTCGACCAGGTGTCCCAAGCCGCGCCGCGGCCGGCCCTGCGGGACACGGCGGCCCGCGCGGTGCTGGCCGTGCGCCGCGGCGTCGTCGCCTACTCGTCGGTGTAGCCGGCGGGCGGCGGCCGCCCGGCGGGACGGGGACCTCGTGCCCTAGTGTGCAGCCGTGACCAGCACCCTCTACCGCAACGGTGTCGTCCACGCGCCGTCCGACCCGTTCGCCGAGGCGATCCTCGTCGACGGCGGGACCGTGGCCTGGATCGGCTCGGAGGACAGCGCGGCGGGTTTCGCCGCCCGGGCCGACGAGGTGGTCGACCTCGACGGCGCCCTGGTCACCCCGGCGTTCGTGGACGCGCACGTCCACGTCCTGGAGACGGCGCTCGCGCTTGACGGGCTCGACCTGTCGGCGGCGGGCGGCGTGCACAGCCTCGCGGACGCGCTCGCCGCCGTCCGCCGGGCGGTCGCCGCGCGCCCGGCGGGCGACGGTCCGCTGCTCGGGTTCGGGTGGGACGAGCACGCCTGGCCGGAGCGCCGGCGCCCCACGCCCGACGAGCTCGACGCCGCCGCCGCGGGCGCGCCGGCGTACCTGGCCCGGGTGGACGTCCACTCCGCGCTGGTGACGAGCGCGTTCGCGGACCGTGCCGGGCTGCGGAGGCTGCCGGGCTGGCACGACGACGGCTGGGTGACCGGCGACGCGCACCACGTGGCGCGAGACGAGGCCCGCCGGCTGGCGCCCGCGCGCCGCACGGCGCTGTACCGGGCCGCGCTCACGCACGCGGCGGCGCGCGGCATCGCCTCGGTGCACGAGATGTCGGCGCCGTTCGTCGACACCCGGGCGGGGCTGGTCGAGCTGCTGACCACCACCGCGTCCGCCGACTCCGGGCTGCCGCTCGTGGTCGGCTACCGCGCCGAGCCGTGCGTGACCGTGGACGACGCGCACGCGCTGCTGGCGGCCATCCCGGGCCTCACCGGGATCGGCGGCGACCTCAACGTCGACGGTTCGCTCGGATCGCGCACCGCCGCGCTGCGCGCGCCCTACGCGGACGCACCGGGGGAGTCCGGCGTCGTCTACCTCATGGCCGAGCAGGTGGCCAACCACGTGGCGGCGGTGACCCGGGCGGGCGTCCACGCCGGCTTCCACGTGATCGGCGACCGCGCCATGGACGAGCTGCTCCTCGGCCTGCAGGCCGCCGCCGCGGTCGAGGGCACCGCGGCGGTCGCGGCGGCGGGGCACCGCGTGGAGCACGCCGAGATGATCGACGCCATGGCGCTCGCGCAGCTGGTGCTGTTCGGCGCGCGCGTGAGCGCCCAGCCCGCGTTCGACGCCGCGTGGGGCGGGCCGGACGGGCTCTACGCCGCCCGCCTCGGCGCCGGCCGGGCCACGCTGCTCAACCCGCTGGCCGACCTCACCGCGGCGGGCATCCCGCTGGCCTTCGGCAGCGACGCCCCGGTGACCCCGCTCGACCCCTGGGCGGGCGTGCGCGCCGCGGTGCGGCACAGTGCCGCGGACCAGCGGATCTCCGGCCGGGCGGCGTTCCGCGCCGCGACCCGGGGCGGCTGGCGGCTCGCGGGCCTCGACCACACCGGCGCCGGCGAGCTGCGCGTCGGGGCACCGGCCCACCTCGCGGTGTGGCGTGCGCCCGTGCTCACGGTCGAGCCGGGCCAGGGCCGCCTGTCGACGTGGAGCCCGGAGGCCCGGGCCGGCACGCCGCTGCTCCCGGACCTCTCGCCGGACGCCGAGGCGCCGCAGTGCCTGCGCACCGTGCGCGACGGCGTGACGATCTTCGACGCGCTCGGGTGACCGCGGGGGCCCGTCCGCGCGACACGCCGCGCGACACGCCGCCAATTCCGGCTCGGCCGCGCCACAGGAAAGGCGCGCTGAACTGCAGCGATGCACCCGTCACGGCGGCCGGGGCCGCTTGTTGCGGCGGGGTGTGACGGGTACCTTCTGACACGGCGCGTCGACCCGGTCACGTCCGCGACCGAGGCAGGGGAGCGGACCGGAGTTTCCAGGGGGCGAGCCCGACCGGGCCCGTGTGTCCAACAGAGAACAGCCGCATCGCGGCCGGTACGAAGGGCACGCGGGCCGGTCGGTCGGGCCGGGGCGCACATCACGCTGTCGTACGCTGGCGCGGTGTCGCGCCCCGATCCGAACCGCCTGATCACCCTCGTCCTGGCGGTCGTCGGGGGAGTGGCCACACGCCTCGCGTTCCCCGCCCCGGGCTGGTGGCCGCTCGCCTACGCCGGCACGGCGCTCCTGTTCCTGGCGCTGCGCCGGGACCGCGCCTGGTGGAACGCGCTCGTCGGCCTCGTCTGGGGTGTCGCGTTCTTCGCACCCCTCATCACGTGGGCGGACTCCGCCGTCGGCTGGATCCCGTGGCTGGCCCTGAGCGTCGTCGAGGCCGGCTTCGTCGCGCTCTTCGCGGCGGCCTGGACGTGGGCCCGGCGCGGCGAGGCGGTGTGGCGCAGCGCGAGCCTCCAGGTGGTCGTCTTCGCCGTGCTGTGGGTCGGCGTCGAGGAGCTGCGGCAGGTGTGGCCGTTCGGCGGCTTTCCGTGGGGCCGGCTGGCGTTCTCGCAGGCCGACGCGCCCATGGCGGCCCTCATGTCGCTCGCGGGCGCGCCGCTGGTGTCCGCCGCCGTGGCGGCGGTCGGCGCGATGCTCGCCCGTTCGGTGCTCGCGGTGCGTCGTGCCAGCGCGTTCGGCACGTTCGGCTGGCTCGCCGGCGCCGTCGCGCTGCTCGCGGTCGGCCTCGTCGTGCCCCTGCCCACGCAGGCGCAGGACGGCGAGCTGCGCGTGGGTGCGGTGCAGGGCAACGTGCCCGGCCAGGGCGTCAACGCCTTCGGCAACGTGCCGCGCCAGGTCCTCGACAACCACGCGCAGGGCACCAAGGACCTCCTGACGCGCGTGGCGCCCGGACAGCTGGACCTCGTCGTCTGGCCCGAGAACGGCACCGACATCGACCCGCAGGTGGACCAGAAGGCCGCGGCGACGATCGACGCCGCCGCCCGCGCCGTGGGGGCGCCGCTGCTCGTCGGCACCGTGCAGTACCCGACCAGCGGCGGCCGGTACAACACGTCCGTGCTGTGGGAGCCCGGCAAGGGTGTGGTGGCCAGCTACACCAAGCAGCACCCGGCGGCCTTCGCCGAGTACATCCCCATGCGGGGGTTCGTGCGGCTGTTCTCGTCCGAGGTGGACAAGGTGACGCGGGACATGCTGCCCGGGCACAAGCCGGGCTATGTGCCGCTGGTCTCGCCGCGCCTGCACCGTACGGTCGGCATCGGCGACGTCATCTGCTTCGAGGTGGCGTACGACGACATCGTCCGCACCGCGGTGACCACCGGCGGTGAGGTGCTCATCGTCCAGACGAACAACGCGAGCTTCGGCTACACCGCGGAGTCCACGCAGCAGCTCGCCATGAGCCAGCTGCGCGCCATCGAGCACGGCCGTGCGACGGTGCAGATCTCGACCGTCGGCGTGAGCGCCGTCATCGCGCCCAACGGCGCCGTGCTGCAGCGCACGGCGCTTTTCACCCCGGCGCAGATGGTCGCTACGCTGCCACTGCGCGAGTCGCTGACCTTGTCCGACCGGCTGGGGCGTTGGCCCGCGTGGATCATCGACGCACTGGCGGTGTCCGTGGTCGTCGCCGGCGCGGCCGGGGCGGTCCGCGTGCGCCGCTCCGACCGGATCGAGACTGCTGCATGACCTCCGCCGCCCGACGCGTCCTCGTCGTCGTGCCCACGTACAACGAGCGCGAGAGCCTTCCGGGGGCGCTGGAGCGCCTGGCCGAGCACGTGCCCGACGCGGACGTCCTCGTCGTCGACGACGGCTCGCCCGACGGCACCGCGGACCTCGCGGACAAGCTGTCGGAGGCGGACGCCCCGGAACGCGGCCGCACCGCGATCTTCGTGCTGCGCCGCGCCAAGAAGGAGGGCCTCGGCCCGGCGTACCTGGCCGGCTTCGCCTGGGCGCTCGAGCGCGACTACGACGTCGTCGTCGAGATGGACGCGGACGGCTCGCACCGCGCGCAGGACCTGCCGAAGCTGCTGGCCCGCTCGGACGAGGCCGGCCTGGTCATCGGCTCGCGCTGGGTCAAGGGCGGCACCGTCGTGAACTGGCCCTTGAACCGCGAGATCCTCTCGCGGGGCGCCAACCTCTACATCCGGATCGCGATCGGCACGTCGATCAAGGACGCGACTGCGGGGTTCCGGGCCTACCGCGCCGACCTGCTGCGGGCGATGCCCCTGGGCGACGTCTCGTCGCAGGGCTACGGCTTCCAGGTGGACATGACGCTGCGCGCCCGCGCGGCCGGCGCCCGCATCGTCGAGGTCCCGATCACGTTCGTGGAGCGCGAGCACGGCGTGTCCAAGATGAGCGGCGGCATCATCGGCGAGGCGCTCGTGTCGGTCGCGCGCTGGGGTGCAGCGGAACGCGCCCACCAGGTGGCGGGCGCGTTCCGTCGGGTCGTCGGGAAGGCCTGAGTCTCAGGCGCTGCGGCGCAGCTTGCCGGCACGCAGCAGGTCGAGGCGCTCGTCGAGCAGCTCCTCGAGCTCGCCGATGGTGCGGCGCTCCAGCAGCATGTCCCAGTGGGTGCGCGGGGGCTTGCCCGCCTTCACCTCCGGCTTGGACGCGTCCCGCAGGATCGCCTCCGCGCCGCAGCGGCACTCCCACACCACCGGCACGTCCGCCTCGACGGAGAACGGCAGGATGATCGTGTGCCCGTTGGGACAGTCGTAGTACGCCTGGAGCCGGGGGGCGAAGTCGACGCCGTCCTCGGTCTCCATGCTGTGGGACCCGATGCGCATGCCGCGCAGGGACCGGTTCGCCATGGGTGAGCCTCCGTGCCGTCCGTGCCGCAGGACCCGCACCGGGACCTAGGGCCTTCCGACCGCTTCAACGGGACAGGGGCCCGGAGTGTTCCGCGCCGGGGTGAACGTCTGGTGAACGCCGGGCGAAGATCAGCCCGCGAGGATCTCGCGCAGCGCCTCGACGACGAGCGCGTGGTCCTCCGAGCCCTTGAGACCGGACACCGTGGCGACTCCGACGATCCCCACGCCGGCGACCCGCAGCGGCACCGCGCCGCCGTGCGCGGCGTACTCCTGGAGGGCGAGCCCGGTCGCCTCCTCGAACGTCGTCCCGCGGCTCTGGTGACGCAGGCCGACGAGGTACGACGAGGCGCCGAAGCGGCGCACCACGCGTCCCTTGCGCTCGATCCACGAGTCGTTGTCCGGCACGCTGCCGGGCCGCGCGGCGTGGAACACCTGCTGGTCGCCGAGGCGGATGTCGATCGCCACGGGCAGGTCCCGCTCCACGGCCTTGGCGTGGAGCAGGGTCCCGAGGCGCCACGCCTCGTCGTACGAGAACGCCGTGAGCACCAGCTCGCGCTCCTCCTGCTCGACGCGGGCGATGGTGGCGGTGAGGTCGTCGGTCACGCGCCAGATCCTGCCACGACGCGTGGACGCCGACGGACCTCGTCGCCGCCCGCTCGACGCTCACGGGGGAGCACCTCGCCGCCTACGTCGCCTGACGAACACGTGTTCGAACGCGGCGCGGTCGAGCCGGAGCCTTTCGGGAGCTCGGCCGCGCGAGCCTCGGCGACCGTGCGACCCAGCAGGCAGAGCTCGTTGCCGTCCGCAGGGCCGATGCCGACGATCCCATCCTCGGCCTCCAGCACGTGCCACTCGGGCGCCTCGCACCAGAGCCCGGCGACGACCTCGGGCCGGCGGGCATCGACGACGATCGACGCGGGGCCGTCTCGGCAGACCGACCAAGCGCCGATAATGCCGATTATGTCAACTAGTCGTGGATGGGCCCGCTCTTGAGAGCCGAACGGCCTCCCCTGGCCGTGCCGGCCGCCGCGCTACTGCGTGACGAGCAGGAGCTCGTACCGCTCCTCCACCAACGCGGCGTCGCGCGGCAGGCGCTGCCGCACGCCGGTCCGCCGGAAGCCTGCGCGGACGTAGAGGTCACCGGCCGGCGTGTTGCCGTCGAGCACCCACAGCGACAGCGTGCGGGCGCCGTCGAGGAAGGCCTGGTCCCGGGCCGCCTCGACGAGGGCCCAGCCGATCCCCCGGCGACGCACCTCCGGGGCGACCCACAGCGACACCAGGTGCCGGTCGTCCGTCGGCGACCCCGGTTCCTGGATGAGGCTGACCATCCCCCGCGGCACGCCGAGCTCGTCGATGGCCAGCCACGTCGGCGTGGCCCGCAGGCGCATCCGCCAGTGCGCCTCGGTGAACCGGTCCTCGCGGCCGGAGGTCGGTCCGAAGCTGTCCGGGGACTCGTGCAGCGCCCGGAGCCGCACCTCACGCACGGCGCGCCAGGCGTCCTCTCCGACGCGGACAATCCTCACCCCTACAGCATGCCGTACGTCCAGCGTGATCCGCGCCACCCGATGGCGGCGTCGCCCCAGGTCAGGGGCCGTGCGTGAAGTTAGGTGCCCCTTACCGTGCCCGCTCCCCCGCCCCGTCGGGGAATTCCCCGGCCCCCGGACGCCGCTTCCGCCGCGCCCCGGCCCCCGTTACGGTGTCGGGGTGCTCGTGCTCGGTGTGTGCAGCCTCAAAGGCGGCGTCGGCAAGACCTCGGTGACCTTGGGGCTCGCGTCCGCCGCGCTCGAGCGGGGCGTGCGCACGCTCGTCGTCGACCTCGACCCGCAGGGTGACTCCACCATGGCGCTCGGCGTCGAGCGCCCGGACGGCGACGTCTCGCGCGTGCTCGACGAGCCCAGCGGCGACACCGTCAAGGCGGCCACGGCCGCCGCGGGCTGGGCCGACGACGGGCTCGACGTCCTCGTCGGCTCCGAGCGCACGGTGCTCCACGACCGGCTCGACGACTCCGACCTCGACCGCCTAGGATCGGCCCTCTCGTGGCTGTCGGACTACGGCCTCGTCATCGTCGACTGCCCGCCGTCGCTCGGCGGCCTGACGCGCACCGGGCTGGCCGCGTGCGACCGCGCCGTGGTGGTCACCGAGCCCGGGCTCTTCTCCGTCATGGCCGTCGGCCGGGCCCTGCGCACCGTCGACGAGCTGCGCCGCGGTCCCGCGCCGGCGCTGCAGCCCCTCGGCGTCGTCGTCAACCGGGTCCGCGCCCGCTCGATCGAGCAGGCCTACCGCCTCGACGAGCTGCAGCAGCTCTACGGGCCGCTGGTGCTCGCCCCGCCCATCCCCGAACGTGCCGCGCTGCAGCAGTCGCAGGGCGCCGCGCGCCCCATCCACAGCTGGCCCGGCACGGCGGCCGGTGAGCTGGCGGGCGTGTTCGACGTGCTGCTGGACCGGGCGCTCCGCGCGCCCAGGACGCGCTGACGCTGCTCCGTGCGCTCAGCGACGTGCGTGACAGCCGCCCCGTCAGGGCCGAGCCGCGGTCTCAGCCGGCGGTGCGCGCCTGACGACGTGCCGCCAGCTCGTCGACCCCGGTGAACGCGGGCGCCTCGTCCTCGGCGCGCTCCTGCGGCAGCTGCGCCAGCGTGCCCTCGACCTCGCGCCACACGCGTCCCACGGCGATGCCGAACACGCCCTGCCCGCCCTGGACCAGGTCGATCACCTCGTCGGCGGACATGCACTCGTACACCGACGCGCCGTCGGACATGAGCGTGATCCGCGAGAGGTCCTCGACGCCCCGCTCCCGCAGGTGCGTGACGGCGGACCGGATCTGCTGCAGCGAGACGCCCGTGTCGAGCAGCCGCTTGACGACCTTGAGCACGAGGATGTCGCGGAAGCTGTAGAGCCGCTGCGTGCCCGAGCCGGTGGCCGGCCGCACGGACGGCTCCACCAGCCCGGTGCGGGCCCAGTAGTCGAGCTGGCGGTAGGTGATCCCGGCGGCGTGGCACGCCGTGGTCCCCCGGTAGCCGACGGCGGTGTCGTCGAGGTCGACGAGATCGTCGTCGAACAGCAGGCCCTGGGCTCCCTGCGGCAGGACCGGCGCCTCGTCGGCGGTGTCCTTCGTGGTCACGGGGCCCTCCTGCGGTCCTCGGTGGGGTTCGTCCGCAACGGTAGGCTCCGGTTCCCCGGGGTGCAACGACGCCGCCGGGCGTGTCGCGCTCGGCGAGTCTCAGGTTCCACTTGAGGGTGAGGCCGGGCCTCCGGCGGACGCCTCTCCCGGGTCCTCCCCCGTCTCGAAGTCCTCCGCGGACACGCGGTCGAGGAACTCCCGGAACTCCTCGATGTCCTCCTCCGCCGTCACGGTGCGGACCTCGACGCCGGCGACGGTGAAGATCGGAA
>JAJYTJ010000004.1:32733-51067 GCA_021793115.1 Actinomycetes bacterium
ACTTGGAGCACCTGCTCGGCGCACAGCACCGGGCACTCGAACCGCAGCGCCACCGCGATCGCGTCCGAGGCCCGCGAGTCCACCCGCCGCCCGCTGCCGAGCACGAGCGCGGCGTGGAACACGCCGTCGACCAGCTGCGTGATCTCCACCCGTCGCACGCTCGTGCCGGCCGCGAGGAGCGCCTGCTTGAGCAGGTCGTGCGTCATGGGCCGCGGCGGGACGATGCCCGCCTGCGCCGTAGCGATCGCGGAGGCCTCCGCCTGCCCGATGAGGATGGGCACGAGCAGCCCCGACTGCGGGTCGAGGAGCAGCACCACGGTCTCGTCGTCACCCACGTGCGTGCGTACCCCGACGACCTCGACCTGGATCAGCCCGTTGCCGTCCGCCACGACTCCACCGTACGACGCGCCCGCCGATCCGCCCACAGCGGCCGGCGCCGCCGCGTCAGTCCTCCAGGTCGGCGATCGCCGCACGCACGAGGGCCGTGTGCATCTGCGTGCAGAGCTCCCCGAGCTCGGCCGCGAGCGTCGTCGCACGGGCCCGTGCGGACGCCGACCGCTGGCCCCGCACCGGCGCCACCACCTGCTCGACGAGGTCGATCTGGCGGTCCGCGGCGGTGCGGAACGCCCGCAGGTGGCGGGCGTCGAGCCCGTGCTCGGCGAGGCGGGCGGCAGCCCGCACCACGTCCCGCGCATAGAGGTCGAATGCGCCCCGCGCGTTGGAGTGCAGCACGCCGTTCGTCACGAGGTCGTCGACGAGCTCGACCGGCACGCCGGCCTCGTCGGCCAGCGTGCGGGTGGTCCAGCGCGGGGCGGCCGCGGCGACGACGCCGTCCGTGGTCGCCAGGTGCGCGCGCGGCTGCTCGTCCTCCTCACCGGCGTCGAGGGCGGTCAGCTGCTCACCGATCACCTTGAGCGGCAGGTAGCGGTCGCGCTGGCAGCGCAGCACGTAGCGCAGGCGCTCCACGTCGGCCGGCGAGTACTGCCGGTACCCCGCCGGCGTGCGCAGCGGCGTGACGAGTCCCTGCTCCTCCCAGAAGCGCAGCTTGGACGTGGTCACGGCGGGGAACTCGATCTGCAGCGCCGCGAGGACGTCCGAGATGCGCATGGTCGCGCGCCGCGAGATGCCGCGCGGCCATGGCTCGCTCACGCCGCGCTCGGCGTCCGCCCGCGGGCCCGGCTCGGTGCGTTGCGGCTGCCACCCCCGCGTGGCGGCGCCGCCCGTGGCCGCCCGGCTCACGCCGAGGTGCCCTCGCGGTACGGGCTCGGGTGGAACGTCATGCGGAACTTGCCGATCTGCACCTCGTCACCCGGGTGCAGCGCCACCTGGTCGATGCGCTGCCGGTTCACGTACGTCCCGTTGAGCGATCCCACGTCCCGCACCCAGAAGACCGTGCCCTCGCGCGCGAACTCCGCGTGCTTGCGCGACACGGTGACGTCGTCCAGGAAGATGTCCGCGCCGGTGCTGCGGCCCGCGGTGGTGCGCTCGGAGTCGAGCAGGAACCGCGCGCCGGCGCTCGGCCCGCGCTGCATGACGAGCAGCGCGCTCGTCGGAGGCAGCGCCTGCACCGCCGCGAGCTCGTCGGGGCTCAGCCCCGCCGCCGGCTCCACCTCGGGCAGCCCGGAGGACGGGAACGAGATGGTCGTCTCGGGCCCGCGGGCCGGGTCCGGCGTCGGCTCGACCCGCGGCCTCTCGTCGCTCATCGAACCCCTCGCTCTCGTCGCTCTCGTCGCGCGTCACGGACACCGCTCCGGACCCAGACACCCTATGCGGACGGCGGCCTCGGGCGCAGCACCCGTGGCCGCTTTCGCCCTGTCACGTCCGTCAGGAGGTGGGCACCGGCGCAAGCGTCGCGTACTTCGGCTGCGGCACGTCGCGCAGCGCGCTGATGACCACGTGCTGCACCTTGGCGACGTCGCCCGTGCCGCCGTCGTTGCGCACGTACGCCAGGGCTCCACCGGGGATCTGGAGCGCGGTCTGGATCGTGTCCGGGTCCCCGATGACGAGCCACACGTAGGGCGCGGTCAGCGTCACGCCGTCCAGCTGGATGGCGCCGGGCGCACCGGTGAACGCGCTGCTCGCGGTGACCCGCTGGTCGCCCACCTGGATGGCCTCGGCACCGGCGTTGCGGAGCTCCTCGAGCATGTTGAGCATCGTCACCGGCCGGATGGAGCGGCTCGGGTCCTGCAGCGAGACGCGCACGCCGGGCCCCACGGCGGGCAGCCGGCCGGAGAGGATGCCCTGCATGGCGGCGTTGCGGCGCGCCGCGTCCAGCGCCGCCTGGCGCGAGCTCGAGCCCGACTCCAGCTGCGTCTTCTCCGCCTGCAGGTCCGCCGCTTGGCTGGAGAGCTGGTCCGCGCGCGTGCTCGTCTCGTCGAGCAGCCGCACCAGCTCGTCGGTCCGCAGGTCCGAGAGGCTGGGGTCGCTGGCCTGACGCATCTGCACCACCACCGCGAAGCCCAGCACCGCGCACAGCACGCCCGCGAGCACCTGCGCCCGGGTGGCCCGCGGGTGCAGCGCCGAGGCCAGGGCGGCCCAGCCGGTGGGCTTGCCACGGGACGTCGAGGGCCGGTCCGACCCGGTCGGCGCCTGCGCGCCCGGCTCCGGCGCATCCGTCACGGCCCCGTCCGGCGCCGGCCCGTCCGTCACCGCGTCGGCGGACTGGTCCACCGGCTCCCGCTGCTCGTCGTCCGCCATCGTCATGCCCGGAAGAGGTGCCGCCGGATCGACGCCGCGTTGGAGAAGATCCGGATGCCCAGGACGACGACGACCGCCGTCGACAGCTGCGTGCCCACCCCCAGCTGGTCGCCGAGGAACACGATGAAGGCCGCGACGACGACGTTCGAGAGGAACGACGTGAGGAACACGCGGTCGTTGAAGATCCCGTCGAGCAGCGCGCGCAGGCCGCCGAACAGCGCGTCCAGCGCCGCGACGACGGCGATCGGCAGGTACGGCTGCAGCTCCACCGGGACCGTCGGCTGCACCAGCAGGCCGACGACCACGCCGACGGCCAGCCCGAGGATCGCGATCACGGGACCTCCTTGTTGTCCGGCCCAGACTGTGGCACACCGGCGGCGGGCGTGGGACCGGCCAGCCCGGCGGCGGCGAGGGCGTCGTCCGGCACGCTCGCGGCGACGAGGGGCGTCGCACCGGACCCCGGCAGGCGCAGCGTCGCCTCCGACGAGATGCTCACGCCGATGCCGTAGGTGGCCCGCAGCGTGGCGATGTGCTGACCGGCCGACGACAGCGCGAGCTTGGTCTGCAGGTCGGACGCGCCGCCGATCACGTCCACGGTGTACGGCCCGACCAGCGGCACGAGGTCGACGAGCACCGCGCTGCCGGCGCTGCGGATCGCCGTGGTGCCCGAGACGCGCTGCCCGTTGATGGCGATCGCCTCCGCGCCCGCCGCCCACAGGCCGTTGACCAGCACCTGGAGGTCGACGTCCTGCACCCGCAGGTCGAGGTTCTCGGGGTCGGCTGCCGCCGCCTGGGCGTCCGAGAGGACGATCCGCAGGCCGGGGCCCGTCACGGGGGCCGTCCCGGCGGCGATCGACCACCGCCGCGTCGTCGCGAGCAGTGCCGGGTGGGCGCCGCTCAGCGCGCTCTGCTGCAGCGTCGACACCTCGGCTGCCAGCGCCGCGTTCGACGCGGACAGGCGCTGCACCTCGTCCTTGCGCTCCCGCACCTGCGACTCGAGCAGCTGGCGCGCCTGCCGGTCGTCGGCCGTCGGCTGGCGCAGCACCGCCGCCGCGGCCGCCACGCCCACACCGAGCGCCCCGGACAGGACGACGACGAGGACCCAGGCCACGCCGCCGCGCGCCCGCGGGGGGCCCGCCAGGCGGCGCGCGGCGGCCTCCGCGTACCCCGGGTCCAGCGGGCGGCGCTGCAGCTCGTTGAGCAGCGTCATCGACTCGTCCACGACGCGCGGCACCGTGGTGGGTGCGTGCCGCTGCGCCATCAGGCCCCCGCCCGCGCCGCCAGCACGCGCCGCGCCTGGCCGGCGTAGAGAGCCCCGGAGAACCAGTACAGGCCCACTCCCCACAGCGCGAAGGCCCAGCCGAGCACGGTCGCGACGGTGGCGACGGGCCCGTGGAAGTGCCCGAGCAGCAGCAGCGGGAAGGCGTACAGGAGCGCGAACGTGCCGGCCTTGCCCGCGAGGTGCACCGGCAGGGGCCGATGGCCCGCGCGCGCCACCACGAGCTGCACCAGGCCGAGCAGCACGTCCCGCAGCACCAGCACCGCGACGAGCCACCACGGCACCACGCCGCGCCACGCGAGCGTCACGATCGTGACGAGGATGAAGAGCCGGTCCGCGGCCGGGTCGAGCAGCTGACCGAGCCGGCTCACCTGGTTCCAGCGGCGGGCGACGACGCCGTCCAGCCAGTCGCTCGCACCGGAGACGGCCAGCACGACGAGCGCCCAGCCGTCCTGTTGCCGCACGAGGAGGACCGCGAACACCGGGACGAGCAGGAGCCGCCCGAAGGAGATGAGGTTGGGCACCGTGAGCACGCGTGTGCTCGGCCCGGCCTGCTGCGACACCCTCGCCTCCCGCCCCTCGTCCGGCCCCATGCTAGGGCGGAAAGGGCCGCCCCCCCCCGCGGACGCGTGCGACGCTGGACGCATGCCGACCCTCAACGACCCCGCCACCATCCGCCGGCTCGTGGCGACCCCCTCCCGGTGGGCCGTCGTCGGACTGTCGGCGAACCCGGAGCGCCCCGCCTACGGCGTCGCGCAGACCCTGCAGGGGTTGGGCCACGAGATCGTCGCCGTGCACCCGCGGGCCGAACCGGTGCACGGCGCGCCGGCCGTCGCGACCGTCGGCGAGGTCCCCGGGCACGTCGACGTGGTCGACGTGTTCGTCAACTCCGCGCGCGCCGGCGCTGTGGTCGACGAGGCGATCGCCGCCGGCGCGTCCGCCGTCTGGCTGCAGCTCGGGGTCGTCGACGAGGCCGCAGCCGCGCGCGCCCTCGCCGCGGGGCTCGACGTGGTGATGGACCGCTGCCCCGCGATCGAGGCGGGCCGGCTCGGCCTGCTGCGCGGATGAAGCACGTGGGATGACCTGAGGTAGGCTGCTGCCGTCGCAGTCCCTGTGGGTCGAGGTCCTCGGACCTTGCGTTCGTCAGGTCGTGGCCGCCGTGGGTGGCCGATGTGTCGGGGTTGTGCGACCTCCGGTGCGACTCCTTCGCCCGGTGCGCCACTCCTCCCGAACGGTTCCCATGACCACGCTGCTGGACCCTGCCCTGCCCGCCGACGACACCACCCCCTCGTTCGCCGGCCTCGCGCTGCCCGACGCGCTGCACCGCGCCGTCGCCGACCTCGGGTTCGCCGAGCCGACGACCATCCAGGCGGACGCGATCCCCGCGCTGCTCGCTGGTCGCGACCTCGTCGGCGTCGCCCAGACCGGCACGGGCAAGACCGCCGCGTTCGGGCTGCCGCTGCTGGCGCGCATCGATCCCGCCGTGGCCGCCGTCCAGGCCGTCGTGCTCACACCCACACGCGAGCTCGCGCTGCAGGTCGGCGAGGCGCTGACGTCGTTCGCGCGGCACCTGCAGGGCGTCGGCGTCGTCGCCGTCTACGGCGGCGCGCCGTACCTGCCGCAGCAGCGGGCCCTCGCGCGCGGCGCGCAGGTCGTCGTCGGCACCCCCGGCCGCGTCATCGACCACCTCGAGCGCGGCACCCTGGTCCTCGACCGGGTGGGCTTGCTGGTGCTCGACGAGGCCGACGAGATGCTCCAGATGGGGTTCGCGGAGGACGTCGACACGGTCCTCGACCGGATCCCCGCTGGCCGGCAGGTCGCGCTGTTCTCCGCGACGATGCCGTCGGGCATCCGCCGCGTGGCCGACCAGCACCTGGTGGACCCGGTGCGCGTGTCCGTCTCCCGGCCCACCGCGACGGTCGACACCGTGCGCCAGACGTACGCGGTGGTGCCGCAGCGGCACAAGGTCGGCGCGCTCGTCCGCGTGCTGGCGACCAGCGAGGCCGACGGCGCGATCGTCTTCGTGCGCACCCGCCAGGACGCCGAGCGCGTCGGCAGCGAGCTCGTGGCGCGCGGCCTGCAGGCGGCCTACCTCTCGGGCGACGTCGCACAGGGCGAGCGCGAGAAGATCGTCGACCGGCTGCGCAGCGGCGCGCTGCGCGTGCTCGTCGCTACCGACGTCGCGGCCCGCGGCCTCGACGTCGAGCGCATCGGCCTCGTCGTCAACCTCGACCTGCCGCGGGGCGCGGAGCCGTACGTGCACCGGATCGGGCGCACCGGGCGCGCCGGGCGCGCCGGCGAGGCGATCACCTTCATCACGCCGGGCGAGCAGTCGCGGCTGACGCAGATCGAGCGCACCACGCGCCAGCCGATCGAGCGCGTCGACGTGCCGACGCCCGCGCAGGTCTCGGCGCACCGCGTCGCGGCGCTGCTCGCCCGGGCCGACGAGCGCACGGCCGCCGGGCGGCTCGACGTGGAGCGGGCCGCCGTCGCGGAGCACCTCCGGGCCCACCCGGACCTCGACGTCGCCGAGCTGCTGGCGGTCGTCACCGCGCTCGCCATCGGCGACGAGGGCCCGCAGGCCCGCCCGGAGCAGGGCGACGACCTCGACGACGCGCTCGCGCGCCTCGGCGACGTGCCGGAGCGGGCGCACCGGTCGGAGTCGCCCGCGCGCCGACGGCCCGAGTCCACGGGGCCGCGCTACCGCGTCTCGGTGGGCCACCGCGACGGCGTGCAGCCGGGCGGGCTCGTCGGCGCGCTCACCGGCGAGGGCGGCCTGACGGGCAAGGACATCGGCAAGATCGACATCTTCGGCAGCTTCTCGCTCGTCGACATCCCGGGCGGGCTGAGCCCGGAGGCTTTCGAGCGCCTGTCCCGCACGCGCGTCGCCGGCCGCCCGCTGCACATCCGGCTGGACACCGGCCCGCGCGCGCCGCGCGAGGCGGCTGCCCGCCCGCCGCGGGAGGGCGCCGCCCGGCGGCCGTACGAGGCCGACCGGCCTCGGCACCACCGGATGCCGCGCCCCTGAGGTTCGGGGGGCCCGGCAGCGTGGGGTGCTACGCGCGGCTCAGTGCGCCCGTGCCGCCGCGAAGTCCGTCGCCGCAGCCACGAAGGCGTCCACGTCGGCCTCGTCGGTGTCCCAGGCGCACATGAGGCGCACCTCGCCGCCGTCGGCCCAGTCGTAGAAGTGCCAGCGCTCGCGCAGGTGCGCGGCGAGGGCCGGGGGCAGCCGGACGAACACGGCGTTGGCCTGCGTCGCCTGCGTCACCTCGACGCCGGGCACCGGCTCCAGCCCGGCGCGCAGCCGCGCCGCCATGCGGTTCGCCCGGGTGGCGTTCCGCAGCCACAGGTCGCCCTCGTAGAGCGCGAGCAGCTGGGCGGACGCGAACCGCATCTTCGAGGCGAGCTGCAGGTCGACCTTGCGCAGGAACAGCAGGCCGTCCGAGGCGGCCGGCTCGAGCACCACGACCGCCTCGCCGAAGACCGTGCCCACCTTGGTGCCGCCGAGGGACAGCACGTCGACGCCGGCCTCTCCGGTGAGCGCCGCGAGGGGCACGCCGAGGAAGGCCGCCGCGTTGGCGAGCCGGGTGCCGTCCAGGTGCACCCGCAGACCCATGGCGTGCGCCGCCTCCACCACGGCCCGCAGCTCGGCGACCGTGTACGCGGTGCCCAGCTCGGTGGACTGCGTGACGGACACCACGCCGGGTTCCGCCCGGTGCTCGTCGTGGACGTTCACGCCGTAGCGCTCGACGAGCTCGGGGGTCAGCTTGCCGTCCGGGGTGGGCACGGCCACGAGCTTGAGCCCACCGATGCGCTCGGGCGCCCCGTTCTCGTCGGTGTTGATGTGCGCGGTCTGCGCGCACAGCACGGCACCCCAGCGCGGCAGCATCGACTGCAGCGCGAGGACGTTCGCCCCGGTCCCGTTGAACACGGGGAACACCTCGGCCGGCCGGCCCAGGCGCTCCGAGAGCACCGACCGCAGGCGCGCGGTGTAGGGGTCGCCCCCGTACGCCGTGACGTGCCCCCCGTTCGCCTCCGCGAGCGCGGCGAGCACCTCGGGGTGCGCGCCGGCGTAGTTGTCCGAGCCGAAGTCGATGTGCGCGGGGTCGTGCAGGAGGGTCACGTCACCAGTCTTCCGCAGGCGGCGGCGTGCTCCGGACGCCGCGCGTGCGATCCGCCGGGGGCACGACGAAGATCGACGGGTAGGCCACGGCGAGAGAGGACGCGTGACGGTGCAGCCCGACGTGGACGACGTCCGCCACGAGACGCCCAGGGAGCGCATGGGCCGAGCCCGTCTCCGAGCTCCGCGTGACGCAGACCGGCGCCCAGATCCTCAAGCGCGAGCTCCTGGCCGCCGCGGACGTGTTCGCGCGCGCCGGGCTGGTGGTGCTCGCGACCGCCGTCGGCGGCGTGCCGACCCTGCTGTTCGACGTCGTCGCCTCGCGCGGTGCAGGCTTGACCGCGTTCGGCGTCCTCACGCTGCTGCTCGTCGTGTGCTGGTGGGTGACGTGAGCCGCACGGCTCCGCCCGGCAAACCCGGGCGGCCAGGAAGGACGACGAGAACCGAGGAGACGACATGACCGACCTGCCGAAGTACACCGTCCCGACCCTCACGACCGACGAGGGCGCCCAGACCGCCGCCGTGCTCCAGGAGCGGCTGCACTCCCTCAACGACCTCCACCTGACGCTCAAGCACATCCACTGGAACGTCGTCGGCCCCGCCTTCATCGCGGTGCACGAGATGCTCGACCCCCAGGCGGACGGCGTCCGGCTGATGGTCGACGACATCGCCGAGCGCATCGCGACGCTCGGGGTCTCCCCCGTCGGCACGCCCGGTGCCCTCGTCGCGGCGCGCACCTGGGAGGACTACCCCCTCGGCCGTGCCACCACCACGGAGCACCTCGCCGAGCTCGACAAGGTGTACGCGGGCGTCATCGCCGCCCACCGCGCCGCCGCCGAGGCGACCGAGAAGCTCGACGTGGTGACGAACGACCTGCTCGTCGGGCAGCTGCACGACCTCGAGAAGTACCACTGGTTCGTCCGGGCGCACCTGGAGAACGCAGGTGGCGCGCTGGGCACCGCATGACCGACCTCGACGCCGACGCGGACCTGCGGGCCGGGCGGCCCCAGGCCCGCGCCGCGACGACCAACCCGCTGGGTGCGGCGACCGCCCACCTCCACTACGCCGCCCGGATGGACGACGCGCTCGACCGGTGGGTGGCGCGCACGCTGCGGGGCCGCGGGTGGACGGTCCGGGTCGAGCCCTACCCCGGGTACGGCACGCCGCACTGGATCAGGGTCATGGGGCGCACCGTGCTGGCCGCCCCGGAGGTCCCCGACGACGAGCTGCCGGGCGCCGGCGCGGCGCAGGCCGGTGGCGACTGGCGCGGCCCGTCGGGCCCGGCCCTGCGCGGCTGGCGCAGCTTCCTCGCCGCTCCGGTCGCGGGCGCGCGCGTCGAGGTGCGGGTGGGGTCCGCCGTGCACCGGCTCGTCACGGACCGCGGCGGCTACCTCGACCACGTCATCCGCGCGGACCTGGAGCCCGGGTGGCACGTCATCGAGCTGCGCTCGCAGGACGGTGCGACGACGACCGCCCCCGTGCAGGTGGTCGACCCGTCGGTGCGCACCGGCATCGTCAGCGACGTCGACGACACGGTCGTCGTCACGCGCCTGCCCCGGCCGATGATCGCGGCGTGGAACGCCCTCGTGCGCCACGAGAACGCCCGCGAGGCCGTGCCGGGGATGCCGGAGCTCTTCGCGCGGCTGCTGCAGGACGAACCCCGGCTGCCGGTGCTGTACCTCTCGACCGGCGCCTGGAACGCCGCCCCCGCGGTAGGCCGGTTCCTGCACCGGCACCGCTACCCGCCGGGCACGCTGCTCATGACGGACTGGGGCCCGACGAACACCGGATGGTTCCGCTCGGGCCGGCGCCACAAGGTCGCCCAGCTGCACCGGCTGTTCACCGAGTTCCCCGACATCCGGTGGGTGCTGGTGGGCGACGACGGGCAGCACGATCCCGAGATCTACGCGGGAGCGGCCCGCCACTTCCCGTCGCACGTGCGCGCGATCCTGCTGCGGCAGCTGACGTTCGCCGAGCACGTGCTGTCCACCGGCACGGCGGGCCCCACCGTGGGGGGAACGCACGCGGGGCGGGCCGCCGCCGCCGAGCACGTGCTGGTGCTGCAGGGGCCGGACGGCCACGAGCTGGCGCGCCAGGCGGACGCGGCCGGGCTGCGCCTGCGCTGAGGCGGCGCTACAGGCGCGACTCGTCGTCCCACTCGGCGGCAGGCGAGTCCTCGTCGTCCGGCTGCAGCTCGGCCTGGTGCAGCGACCTGGGCGCCCGCCGCACGTCGCCCCCCGACCGCGCATCGGCCGCCTCGAGGTCCGCCTCCGAGCGGACGGGGTCCGCGAGGTGCTCCGCGGCCGGGTCGGAGTGCAGGTCGCGGCAGCGCTCGGTCATGACATGGTTCTACCCGGTCGGCGGCCTGCGCGCACCTGCCCCCGCGGCGCCCGGCGGGTACCGTGACGGCATGCCGCAGCCCTCCCCCGTCCCCGTCGCGCCCGTGGTGCCGGTGAGCGCCGCGATGCGCCGCGCCAAGGTCCGCGCGGCCACCGAGCACACCACGGTGGGCCTCGCGCAGTCGGGCGCCGGCGGCACGGTGACCATCGCGTGCGCGTGCGGCATGACGCTGACCAACGGCCCCACGTGGTCGCTCGACGAGCACATCCGGCTGCACCGCGCGGAGGCCCGCTTCCTCGCGCTCGCGCAGGCCGCTCCCCCGGGCATCCCCCGGCTCGTCGAGTGGCCGCCGCGGCAGCCCACCTGAAAGAGGCACCCCCGTGCAGATGTGGCCCGGACATGCCTATCCCCTCGGCGCGACGTACGACGGCGCCGGCACCAACTTCGCGCTGTTCTCCGAGGTCGCCGAGCGCGTGGTGCTCTGCCTGCTGGACGACGACGGGACCGAGACCCGCGTCGACCTCACGGAGGTCGACGCGTTCGTCTGGCACGGCTACCTGCCCGGCATCGCGCCCGGCCAGCGCTACGGCTACCGCGTGCACGGCCCGTACGACCCCGCGCGGGGCCAGCGGTGCGACCCCTCGAAGCTCCTGCTCGACCCGTACGCCAAGGCGATCGACGGACAGATCGACGGGCACGAGTCGCTGTACTCCTACCGGTTCGCGGACCCGGCCGCGCGCAACGTCCTCGACTCCGCGGCGCACACCATGGTCGGCGTGGTCACCAACCCCTTCTTCGACTGGGGGCACGACCGGCCGCCGAAGCACGAGTACGCCGACTCGGTGATCTACGAGGCCCACGTCAAGGGCCTGACCAAGCGGCACCCCCGCGTGCCCGGCGAGCTGCGCGGCACGTACGCCGCGCTGGCCCACCCCGTGGTCATCGACCACCTCACGTCGCTGGGCGTCACCGCGGTGGAGCTCATGCCGGTACACCAGTTCGTCCAGGACCCCTCGCTGCGCGCCCGCGGCCTGTCCAACTACTGGGGCTACAACACCATCGGCTTCTTCGCCCCGCACAACGGCTACGCCGCCTACACCCGCGCCGGGCAGCAGGTGCAGGAGTTCAAGGCGATGGTCAAGGCGCTGCACGCCGCGGACATCGAGGTCATCCTCGACGTCGTCTACAACCACACCGGGGAGGGCAACCACCTGGGGCCCACGCTGAGCTTCCGGGGCATCGACAACGCGAACTACTACCGCCTCGTGGACGACGACCCGGCGCACTACTTCGACACCACGGGCACCGGCAACTCGCTCCTCATGCGGTCGCCGCACGTGCTGCAGCTCATCATGGACTCGCTGCGGTACTGGGCCTCCGAGATGCACGTCGACGGCTTCCGGTTCGACCTCGCGGCGACCCTGGCCCGGCAGTTCCACGAGGTCGACCGCCTGTCCGCGTTCTTCGACATCGTCCAGCAGGACCCGGTGGTCTCCCAGGTGAAGCTCATCGCCGAGCCCTGGGACCTGGGCGACGGCGGCTACCAGGTGGGCGGCTTCCCGGCGCTGTGGACCGAGTGGAACGGCAAGTTCCGGGATACGGTGCGCGACTTCTGGCGCTCGGAGCCCTCGACGCTCGGCGAGTTCGCGAGCCGCATCACGGGCTCGTCGGACCTCTACGAGCACACCGGCCGCCGGCCGCTGGCGTCCATCAACTTCGTGGTGGCGCACGACGGCTTCACCTTGACCGACCTCGTCTCGTACAACGACAAGCACAACGAGGCGAACGGCGAGGAGAACCGGGACGGGGAGAGCTTCAACCGGTCGTGGAACTGCGGTGCCGAGGGCCCCACGGACGACCCCGAGATCCTCGCGCTGCGCGCGCGGCAGCGGCGCAACTTCCTGGCCACGCTGCTGCTGAGCGAGGGCGTGCCCATGCTCGCGCACGGCGACGAGCTCGGCCGCACGCAGCAGGGCAACAACAACGCCTACTGCCAGGACAACGAGCTGGCGTGGCTGGACTGGGACCTGGACGACGAGCGCGAGCGGCTGCTGCAGTTCACGCGGCGGCTCGTGGAGCTGCGGCGCACCCATCCGGTGTTCCGGCGCCGCCGGTTCTTCGCCGGGCGGGCGGACCACGGCGGGGAGTCCGACCTGCTCGACATCGCGTGGTTCATGCCGGCCGGGGGCCACATGGACGACGCGGCGTGGGACAACGACGAGGCCCGCGCGGTCATGGTGTTCCTCAACGGCTCGGCGATCGTCGAGTCCGACGAGCGCGGGGACCCCATCGTCGACGACTCGTTCCTGCTGCTCTTCAACGGCCACTTCGAGCCGACCGCGTTCCAGCTGCCCCAGCGCGACTTCGGAGCGCGCTGGACGGCCGAGCTCGACACCGACGGCCAGGTCGCGCCGGGTCGTGCGCTGCGGGCCCGCGCCAAGGTCACGCTCGCCCCGCGCTCGTTCGTGCTGCTCGGCCGGCCCCCGGAACCGCCCGCTCAGGCGGCGTCGACGAGCGACTCGAGCCGGGACAGCGCCCGGTAGTACTTCTTGCGGTAGCCGCCCGCGAGCATGTCACCGCCGAACAGCACCCCCGGCCCGGCGCCGCCGAGCAGCACGGGCACGTCGCGGTCGTACAGCCGGTCCACGAGCACGACGAGCCGCAGGGCGATGTCCTGGCCCCCCACCGGCGCCACGCCCGTGAGCCCCACGAGGCCCACGCCGTCGAGGAGCGCCCCGTACCGGCTCGGGTGGACGCGGCCGAGGTGGTCGAGCAGCGCGCCGAAGTCGTCGAGCGTCGCGTCGGGGCGGCCCGCGACGGCGGCGCGCACGTCGTCGTCGGCCAGGCCCGGCCGCCCCGTGGGCCGCCGGTGCCGGTAGTCCGGCCCGTCGATGCGCAGCACCTCGAACCGCGCCGCCATCGCCTGGATCTCGCGCAGGAAGTCCTCCGCGGCGAACCGGCCCTGGCCCAGCGACTCCGGCAGGGTGTTGGACGTCGCGGCGAGCGCCACGCCGCGGTCCGACAGCTCCCGCACCAGGCGGGTCATGAGCATGGTGTCGCCCGGGTCGTCGAGCTCGAACTCGTCGATGCACACCAGCGCGTGCCGGGCCAGCGCTTCCACGGTGGCCGCGAAGCCGAGCGCGCCCACGAGGTGCGTGAGCTCGACGAACGTCCCGTACGCCGTGCGCTGCGTGCCCACCGCGTGCGCGAGCGACGCCAGCAGGTGCGTCTTGCCGACGCCGAACCCGCCGTCGAGGTAGACGGCGGGGCGGGGGGCCATCCGGCGCCGGAACCGCGGCAGCGACGGCGGGCGGGAGATCACCGCGGCGGCGTCGCGGAGCCGCGCGAGCGCCGCGGCCTGGGAGGGGTGCGCCGGGTCGGGCCGGTAGGTGTCGAAGCTCTCGCGCGCGAAGTGCCGTGGCGGCACGAGGTCCGCCAGCAGGCGTTCCGTGCTCGGCACGGGCCGCCGGCCCACGAGCGACCCCGGCGCACCGCCCGGCGCGGGCGGGTCGGTCCGGGTCACGGGGGCCCACTGTACGTCCGGCGGGGCGCCCCACCCGCCCGCCCTGGGTAGCGTGAGCCCCCGTGACGCAGGCCGCCCCGCTCGAGGTGCTGCTGCCGGGCGCGTCGGGGACCACCGCGCTCCCCGACGACGAGTCCCTCCTCGCGCTGTACGACGACCCTCCGCCGCGGGCGGTGACGGGCGCCCACGTGCGCGGCATCATGGTCGCGTCCCTCGACGGCGCGGCCACGGGGCCGGACGGCCGGTCCGGCTCGCTGGGGGACGCCGCCGACCGCCGGGTGTTCGCCGCGCTGCGCGCTCTCGCCGACGTGGTCCTCGTCGGCGCAGGGACCGTCCGCGCCGAGGGGTACGAGGACGTGCAGGTCCCGGCCCGGCTCCGCGAGGTCCGCGCCGCCCGTGGCCGTGCGCCGCGCATCGAGCTCGCGGTGGTCACGGCGTCCGGTGCCGTGCCCGCGGCGGTGCTGGACGCCGGGGCGCTCGTCGTCACCGCCTCCGGTGCCCCCGGGCTCGCGGCCCTGCGCGACCGCATCGGGGACGACCGCCTCGTCGTGGCCGACGCCCCCGGTGACCCCGGCGCGCCCGCGCGCGTCGACGTCGCCGCGGCCGTGCGGGCGCTCGCCGACCGGGGACTGACCCACGTCCACGCCGAGGGTGGGCCGAGCCTGCTGCACGAGCTCCTGGGGGCGGGCGTGCTCGACGAGCTGTGCCTCACGCTCGCGCCGCTCCTCGTCGGCGGCCTGGCGCTCGGTCCCCTCGTCGGCGGTGCGCCGGCATGGCCCGGCCGCAGGCCCGCGCCGCTGCCCGCGCCCGCCCGGCTGGAGCTGGCGCACCTGCTGCGGTCGGGCGACACGCTCCTCGGACGCTGGCTGGTCGCCTAGGCTCGCGGCATGGCCGACACGATCGTGGTCCTCGTCGAGGACGCGCTCTCCCCCGACGACGTCACCCACGTCCTCGCCCTCCACCCCGACGAGGACCTGGTCTACCGGGTGCTGGTCCCCGCGGACACGCAGCGTCCGCTGTTGCCGTGGGTGCTCGACTCGCTGAGCCTGGGCGAGCTGCGGACCGCCTGGGACCGGGCAACCGGCCACGAGCCGACGGCCCGCCAGGCCAAGGCGACGGCCGAGCAGCAGCTGCAGCGCACGCTCGAGGCCCTCCGGTCCGCCGGGCGGCAGGCCACCGGTGCGGTGGTGGCGGACGACCCACTGCCCGCGCTGCGCGCCGCCGTCGCCGACGAGGGGGCGCGGGAGATCGTCGTGGCGACCTACCCGCACCTCGTCGAGGACACGTTCCACCGGGACTGGGCGTCACGCGCCCGGGACGCCCTGCAGGTGCCGGTGCTGCACCTGTACCTGGGCACGAGCGAGCTGGGCTGACGACGTCCGCCCAGGACGCACCCCACGACGCCGCCGTGTGCCCGGAGGAGACCATGCCCGGCCCCACCCGCGCGCCGGCGGGCGTGCAGACCGCCGTCCTGCTCGCGACGTACAACGGCGCCGCGTTCCTGCGGGCTCAGCTCGACACGTTGCGGGCGCAGTCGACGCCACCCGACCTGCTCATCGTCCGGGACGACGCCTCCACCGACGGGACCGTGGACCTCCTCCACGACTACCTGGCCCACGACTGGACGGTCCCGGCGGTCGTCACCGTCAACGAGCGGAACATCGGGTGGAAGTACACCTTCCGCGAGCTGCTCGCCGACTTCGTCGCGAGCGACGCCGACGCGGCCTTCTTCTGCGACCAGGACGACGCGTGGCACCCGGACAAGATCGCCGCGCAGGTCGCGATCCTCGCGCAGGATCCCGCCGTCGAGCTCGTCAGCCACGACTACCTCACGCGGAACACGGCGACGGGGCGCGAGACCGACTCACGACTCCTCTTCCACTTCGACGGCGAGGACTCCGAGCCGTTCTCCCGCTATCCGCGCACCGACACCAGCTACTCGCTCCGGAGCGGGTGGACGCTGGCCCTCACGCGGAGCCTCGCGACCGACGTCCTGGCGCACTGGGCCCCGTCCCAGCATCCCGCCTACGACGCCCTGCTCACGACGCTCGCCTGTTACGCAGGCACGGGGGTCAACGTCAACCGGCGACTGGGCGACCACCTGATCCACGGCAGCAACGCCACCAAGATCGCCTCGACCTCGGACACGCGGCAGAAGAACATCGCGGACCTGCAGTCGGACGAGGATCGCTACTCGATCGTCGCCGCCGTCCTGGAACGGCGCGGCTCGGACCAGGCGGAGCGGGCCCGACGGCGGGCGGACTTCTTCACCGGTCGCCTCGCGCTCGCGAAGAGGGGGAACGCGCTGGCCGTCGCGTGGTTCGTGCTCGGTCACTGGAGCCAGTACGCGAGCCTCAAGGGCCGGCTGAGGGACGTCTACTTCGTCCTCAAGAGATAGGGCGAGCCTCAGAACCCGTTCTCGGTCGTGCGCGGGTAGTGGAGGGCGAAGCTCTTCACGTAGCGACGCATCGTCATCTGCTGGCGGACCATCCGCAGGGGGTGACGGTCGCGGGGGTTGAGCAGCGGGTTGACCACCGCGCCGCGCCGGTACAGCTCGTCGACCTCGGCTCGCTCGGCGGCGCCGAGATACCGCTGCAGGAGGCGCCGCGGGACCACCGTGTAGAGGGCCTTGCGGTCCGCCGTCCGCGGCGGCAGCGGCCGGTGCTCCACCACGTCCTCGACGAGGTAGGTCATCGGGTTCACCCCGGCGCCCTGCACGTAGAAGTGGTTGCGCCCGATCCGGGGGTTGAGCTCCAGGAAGTAGGCCCTCCCGGTGACGGAGTCGCGCTTGACGTCGAAATTGGCGAAGCCCCGGTAGTCGATGCTGCGCAGGAACCGCTCCGCGAGGTCCAGGATCTCCTGGTCGGGCTCGGTGATCATCGCGCACGGGATGCCCAGCGTGCTCGGCTCGTGCTCCTGCAGCAGCACCCGCGCCGTGCACGTCAGCGACACCGTGCCCTCGGTGTCGACGTAGGCGGTGACCGAACGCATGCACGAGTCGTCCCCGCGGACGAACTCCTGCACGACGAAGACGCCGTCGAAGCGCGCGGCGACGAGCATGCGGTAGAGGTCGACCAGCTCCTCGCGGCTCTCGACGAAGTAGACCTTCCGCTTCCCGTCGAACGCCATCGCCTCCCACCGCGCACTCTCGGTCGGCTTCGCGAGGAGGGGGAAGCCGAGGTCGCCCGGCGGCAGCAGCGCCTCGAGCATCGTGGGTTCCAGGGACGAACCGTCCGGTCCGACGGCGGCGAAGTCGACGTAGTGCGAGCGAGGCACGGGGATGCCCTGCCCGCGGGCGATCTCCTCGAAGACCTTCTTGTCGCTCACCTGACGGATGGTGCGCAGGGACGGGATCGGCAGCGCGAAGTAGCGCTCCAGCTCCTCCCGGTGCTGCGCCGTGGTGAGGATCAACGACTCCGAGTTGGCGAGGAGGAGCAGCCGACGGGAGGGATCCTGCGCCGTCATGGTCCGCCCCAGCGCGACGACCTGCTCGACCAGCGACTCCCGGTCCCCGGGGTCGGTGAGGGGATGCCGCTGCAGGATCCTGGAGTCCTTGATGGCCGGCGAGAGGTAGGCGGTCGCCAGGAGGGGCCTGACCCCGTAGGCGTCGTTGAATTCGCGGGCGAAGGCGTACTCGCTGAGCTGTCCGCCGAGGACGACGGCCTGGAAGGAGCTCCGGGGCGCGCTCACCGAGAGGTCTGCCTGGTGCGGCCGATCGCATCCTGCAGCGAGGTCGTCGCGCGGAAGGCGGCGTACCTGAGCCTGTCGACGGGCAGGGTGAACTCACCGATCAGCTCTTCGACGAAGCCCGTCCCGAAGCGGGTCTTGAACTCGTAGACGCCGTAGCCCTCGGACGAGGGGTCGTCGGTCCTGCCCTCGATGCCGTAGAAGTTGTAGCGGGCCAGGCCGTGCTCCAGGGCGGTCCTGATCATGTGGTCGTGGAGCAGGTGGTTCCCGCGCTCCTGCTCGTGCCCCGTGACCGCGCCCCCGATCGCGGCCACCATCTCCCAGGAGTTCTCGATGAAGACGATGCCCGAGACGGGCTCCCCGTCCTCGTTCTCGGCCACGAGGAAGTAGGCCCGGTCGCCGAAGGCGTCGAACAGGGCGCGGAAGTACTCGGGTGAGCGCTGGCCGAAGTGCTTGCGCTCCGCGACGTTCGTCATGATGTCGATGAACAGGGGAAGCTCGTCGCGCCCGAGCCGGCGCAGGCGGAGCCGCTTCTCCACGTGCCGCACGTAGCGGCGGTAGCGGCTCGCGTAGCTGTCGCGGTAGTCCTCGAGGGTGAGGCCCGTCAGGTCCTTGACGTACGCGAAGCGGATGTTGCCGCGGAGCCCGGACTCGAAGCCCAGCGTCCACCCGGAGTGCTTCCAACCGA
>JAJYTJ010000124.1 GCA_021793115.1 Actinomycetes bacterium
TGCGCCACGTCGAGATCCCGGAGCAGGTCGTCCAGGTGGGCGACGACGTGTTCGTCAAGGTCATCGACATCGACCTGGAGCGCCGCCGCATCTCGCTGTCGCTCAAGCAGGCGAACGAGGGCTTCGACCCGGCGTCGGAGGACTTCGACCCGTCGCTCTACGGCATGGCCGCGGAGTACGACGAGCAGGGCAACTACAAGTACCCGGAGGGCTTCGACCCGACGACGAGCGAGTGGCTGCCCGGCTACGAGACGCAGCGCGAGGCATGGGAGGCGCAGTACGCGTCGGCCCACGCGCGCTGGGAGGCGCACCGCAAGCAGGTGTCCGCGGCAGTTGCCGCGGACGCCGAGGCCGCCGTGAGCGGCGAGTCGGGCGCTGCGCCGTCGTCGTACTCGTCGTCGTCCGACGAGGCGACCGGCACGCTCGCCTCGGACGAGGCGCTGGCCGCGCTGCGGGAGAAGCTCACGGGCAACTGACGCCCACGCCCGACGGGCCGGTCACCTTCGGGTGACCGGCCCGTCGGCGTCTCCGACGTGCGCAACGCCGCCGGTCGGGCAGGATGGCGCCCATGCAGCGCATCGGGTTGACCGGCGGGATCGCGGCTGGCAAGTCGGTGGTGGCACGGCGGTTCGCCGAGCTGGGCGCGGTCGTCATCGACGCGGACGAGCTCGCGCGGCAGGCCGTGCAGCCCGGCACCAGCGGGTACGACGAGGTGGTCGCCGCCTTCGGTTCGCAGGTCGTCGCCCCGGGTGGCGCGCTCGACCGGGAGGCGCTCGCGCGGCTCGTCTTCGCGGACACCGACGCGCGCCGGCGGCTCGAGGCGATCGTCCACCCGCAGGTGCGTCGGCTCGCGGCCGAGCGAGAGGCCGCGGCCACCGCGGCCGACCCGGCGGTGGTGGTGGTGCACGACATCCCGCTGCTCGTCGAGACCGGCCAGGCCGACTCCTTCGGCCTGGTGGTGGTCGTCGCGGCACCCGCGGCGCTGCGCGTGGAGCGCCTGGTCCGGCTGCGGGGCATGGCACCGCACGACGCGCGGGCCCGCGTCGAGGCCCAGGCGACCGACGACGTACGCGAGGCCGCCGCCGACGTGGTCCTGGACGGCACCGGTACCGACGAGGGCCTGCGCGCCCAGGTGGACGCCCTGTGGCAGCGGCTCGTGGCGGAGCGCGCCGAGGAGGAGTGAGGCGCACCCCATCGGGTGAATGAGGCCGGAACCGCGCAACTTTCGGTGACCGGCTGCCGACATGGAGAGGACGAGCGCGACGAGGCGCTCGGTCCGCCTACGGGTGGGCGTCGCGGTGCGGGGACGCCGGGGGTAGAGATGTCCGTGTCGGCAGTGGGAACGCGCGGCTGGGCCGCGAGGCCGTGGCAGTCGAAGGCGTCGGTGTCGGTGCAGTCGTCGCAGCTGTCGGCCGGCCGGATGGTCGAGCTGGCCGCGGAGGCGGCCCGGCACGTGCAGGACGACCGGGGCTGGGTCTCGGTGCGGGACCGCGGAAGCATGCGCGTCGACCTCCGCGTGCGCGACATGGTCAAGGACGACGGCGCCGAGGTGATGCAGTTCCACGTGGAGGTGGGGCTCGGCGCGGGCCGCGTGACGGCGCGCAGCGCGGTCGACAGCTTCCAGATCAAGGAGGGGAGCTTCAGCGGCCTGGTCTCCGTGGGCAACAAGAAGATCCTCGGCTACTCGGCGTACGAGCGGTACATGGAGGTCTTCGGCTCGCTCGTGGCGCAGGACGACCCGGCGGTGCAGGTGTCGTTCACCAGCGGCAAGTAGGGGCAGCCGGCCCGGCTACGGCAGGGCGGGAACGGCCGCGGCGCTGCGGACCGCGTCCCCCGGACCGCCGGCGCCCGGCGCCGGGACGGGGAAGAACAGCTGCCACAGGAGCGCGATCCCCAGCGTGCTCGTCGCGAGCGACGCGAGGCCGCTCGGGTGCTGCAGGTAGACGAGCAGGTAGCCCGCCAGGTGGATCCGGGCGACGAGCCTGCCCTGGACGAGGTCCGAGGGCACGGGCACCGGGTCGGCGGTGCGGTTGGCGTCGCCCTTGGTGGTGAGGGTCCCGTCGGCGGCGACCGCCGCGACGCGGTGGGTCACCACGTCGGTGGTGGCGCCCGGGTCGCGGAACGTGATGACGTCGCCCGGCACCACGGCACCCCTCACCGGCTCGTCGACCACCACGTCGCCGGGGACCAGGTGGGGCTCCATGGAGCCGGTGTGCACCACGTAGACGTGGTACCCGCCGAGCGCCCAGGCCGTGGTGGCGCCGAGCGCGGCGCACAGGACGACGAGCGCGAGCACGCCGAGGAGCCGGCGCGGCCGGCGTCGGCTCCTCGGCGGTCGTCTCATCGTGCGTGCCCGGCGGTCGGACGGGTCACGCCAGCGGCTTGCCGGCCTGGGTCGCGACGAGGTGGAACGGCAGCGTCCCCTCGTCCTGACCCTGGATGGTCTGCAGCAGGCCGTTCAGGCCGAAGGTGATCGAGACGGTCCCCTCGGACCCGCTGGGCAAGTTGGACGCGAGCAGGATCTTCGAAGGGACCCCGCAGTTGGGCGGGTAGCCGCCGCCCGTGAAGATCACACCGCTCCCGCCGCGTCCGTTCGCGTCGACGGTGCACTCGGAGCTACCCGCGCCGTAGATGTTCCTCTCGTCCGCGAAGGCGAGGTTGCCGGACGTGAAGGCCGTGCCGCCGTGGGAGTCCGCGACGCTGAAGTAGCCGTAGCGGCCCAGGCCGCCGTCGAGCCAGGCCGGCGAGAGACTGCCGCCGGTGAACCGCGCGTAGGCGCCCGAGTTCTTGTCGAAGGTCAGCCACACGTCGACGTTGCCGGAGGAGGCGTTGACCGCGTAGTGGATGTTCTTGGTCCTGTTGACCCCGGGCATTAGGTCGGTGAAGTTCAGCGCCGTGGGCGTGCCGGGGTCGATCGCCAGCGAGAGGTGACCGGACGTGGCGCTGATGGACCCGTCCTTCGAGTCGCTGAAGTAGGCGCCGGTGGCCGGCACCGTCGCGGCGACGAGCGCGCCGGTGGCGCACAGCGCCGTGACGAAGCCGCCGAGCTTGAGAAGCATTGCCTTCTGCATGACGTACCCCCAATGAGGACATGGCGGGCCAGCGCCCCCCATGCCCCCGAGCCAAGCAACGGCGCCCGGGACGGCACATCCACAACTTTGACGATTGCGTGCGTCCGCTGTGGGCCGGCTCAATCCCGCCCGGCGCCGGTCTCGCCCAGGTCGTCGAGCAGCGCGCGGGCCCGCGCGACGGCGGCGAGCTGGCTGTGCACGCCGAGCTTGTCGAGCACTCCCCGGATCTGGCTGCGCACGGTGGCCAGGGACACGACGGACGCGAGCGCGATCTCCTCCGCGGCTGCCCCGCGGACGAGAGAGTCGAGCACCTCGCGCTCGCGCCGCGTCAGCCGCCCGAGCACCTCCTGCGCCGCGGCGCTCCGGGCCGAGCGGCCGCGCGCGGCCTGGACGATCCGGAAGTGGGACGCCACGTCGTGCGGCTCGGCCCGGTCCAGGGCGCTCGTGATGGCGTCGACGAGCTCGTCGAACGGCCGGGTCTTGTCGAGCACGTCGATCGCGCCCTCGTCGAGCGCCCGGCCCACGGCCAGCATGTCGTGGCTGCCCGTGAGCACGAGCACGCGTGCGCCGGCGGCGCGGAGGGCGCCGACGAGCCGGCTGCCGTCGCGGCCGTCCCCGAGGTGCAGGTCGAGCAGCACCAGGACGCCCGGGCCCGCCGCGGCCAGCACGTCGTCCGGGGCGGTGGAGGGCGCGGTGGCGGCGGCGAGCCCCCGCTCGTGCAGGGCTCCGACGAGCAGCTCCGCGAGGAGGAGGTGGTCCTCCACCACGAGGACGCGATCGGTCACGACGCGTCGGCCAGGAGGTCCCGGGCCGGCAGGGCGTCGGCCCGGCCTTCGCGCAGGTCGAGCGCGACGGCGGCGCCGGTGGTGCCGGGTGCCGGGCGCAGGAGCGTCAGACTGCCTCCCTCGCGCTCCATGAGCCGCGACGAGACGAAGAGCCCGAGCCCGCTGCCCGGCGCACGGGTGGCGGCGCCACGCCAGCCCCGCTCGGCGGCGTGGGCGAAGGCGGCCGCCGGAAAGCCCGGGCCGTCGTCGGCGACGACCAGGCGCACCGTGCCCGGGCGGCACGTCGGGTCCGCGCCGAGGGTCACCAGCGCGCCGGGCGCGTGGCGCGCGGCGTTCGTCAGCAGGTGGCCGACGACCGCGACGAGCGCGTGCGGGTGGCCCACGACGAGGAGCGCGGGCGACACGCCGAGCGCGATGCGCTGCCCGCCCGCCCGGCGGGCCGCGACGACCGGACGTAGGGCCTGCAGCACGCTGAACGTGTCCCCGGGCCCGTCCGACGCCCCGGACACCAGGCGCCGCAGCCGCGACGCCTCGCTCTCGACGGCGACTGCGAGCTCGGCGTCCTCGGGATCGGCGCGGCGCGCGAGCCGGTCGGCGAGCACGCGCCCCGCCGCCTCGACGGCGAGCAGTGCGGAGGCGAGCTCGTGCTCCTGCTCGGCGCGCTCGTCGAGCATGGCCGCCAGCAGGGCCTCCAGGCGCGTGACCTCGGCGGGCGCGGCGGTTCGCATACGCCCCCGGGTGTGCGTACGCGCCGCAGCCCCCGTCTCGACCCCCATGCTGTGGACGCTACCTGCGACTACCCCGGATGGCGATGGTTTGTCCTGATTCATCCGGTTGTGTGACGCGTTCGCCTCCCATGCCGGGGCCGGCGGGCAGGTGGGGGGATGCGTGCGGTCGGTCGTGTCGGTGGGGCGACGTACCGTGGCCCCATGCGCCCCGTCACGGACCTGCAACGCACGGTGGCGCCGTTCGAGGTGGTCAGCGAGTACCGCCCCAGCGGCGACCAGCCGGCCGCGATCGACGACCTCGCCCGTCGCCTGCAGGCGGGCGAGAAGGACGTCGTGCTGCTCGGCGCGACGGGCACGGGCAAGTCGGCCACCACGGCGTGGCTCATCGAACGGCTGCAGCGCCCCACGCTGGTCATGGCACCGAACAAGACCCTCGCGGCCCAGCTGGCCACGGAGTTCCGCGAGCTGATGCCGCACAACGCGGTCGAGTACTTCGTCTCGTACTACGACTACTACCAGCCCGAGGCGTACATCCCGCAGACGGACACCTACATCGAGAAGGACTCCTCGATCAACGACGAGGTGGAGCGGCTGCGGCACTCGGCCACGAGCTCGCTGTTGACGCGACGCGACGTCGTCGTGGTGGCCACCGTCAGCTGCATCTACGGCCTCGGCACGCCGCAGGAGTACGTCGACCGGATGGTGACGCTGCGCGTGGGCGACGTGGTCGACCGCGACCAGCTGCTCCGTCAGTTCGTCACGATGCAGTACACCCGCAACGACATGGCCTTCACCCGCGGCACGTTCCGGGTGCGGGGCGACACCGTGGAGATCATCCCGGTGTACGAGGAGCTGGCCGTGCGGATCGAGTTCTTCGGTGACGAGATCGAGGCGATCGCGACGCTGCACCCGCTGACGGGCGACGTGGTGCGCTCCGAGCAGGAGGTCCACGTCTTCCCTGCCACCCACTACGTCGCGGGGCCGGAGCGCATGGAGCAGGCGATCACCGGGATCGAGTCCGAGCTCGAGGCCCGGCTGGCGGAGCTCGAGCGCGAGGGCAAGCTGCTCGAGGCGCAACGGCTGCGCATGCGCACCACCTACGACATCGAGATGATGCGCCAGATCGGCTCGTGCGCGGGCATCGAGAACTACTCGCGCCACATCGACGGGCGCGCCCCCGGCTCGGCGCCGAACACGCTGCTGGACTACTTCCCGGAGGACTTCCTCCTGGTGATCGACGAGTCGCACGTGACGGTGCCGCAGATCGGGGCCATGTTCGAGGGCGACCGGTCGCGCAAGCGCACCCTCGTCGACCACGGGTTCCGGCTGCCGAGCGCCATCGACAACCGGCCCCTGCGGTGGGAGGAGTTCACCGAGCGGATCGGGCAGACCGTGTACCTCTCCGCCACGCCGGGGCAGTACGAGCTGTCGATGTCCGACGGCGTCGTGGAGCAGATCATCCGGCCGACCGGCCTGGTCGACCCGCAGGTGGTGGTCAAGCCCACCAAGGGCCAGATCGACGACCTGCTCGGCGAGATCACCGAGCGCGTGGCGCGGGACGAGCGCGTGCTGGTGACCACGTTGACGAAGAAGATGTCCGAGGACCTGACGGACTACCTCCTGGAGAAGGGCGTGCGGGTGCGCTACCTGCACTCCGAGGTGGACACGCTGCGCCGGGTCGAGCTGCTGCGCGGCCTGCGGCTCGGGGAGTTCGACGTGCTCGTGGGCATCAACCTGCTGCGCGAGGGCCTGGACCTGCCGGAGGTGTCGCTCGTGGCGATCCTCGACGCGGACAAGGAGGGCTTCCTGCGGTCGGGCACCTCCCTCATCCAGACCATCGGGCGGGCGGCCCGCAACGTGTCGGGCGAGGTCCACATGTACGCCGACCGGATCACGCCGGCCATGGCGACCGCGATCGACGAGACCAACCGCCGGCGCGAGAAGCAGGTCACCTACAACACCGAGCACGGCATCGACCCGACGCCGCTCCGCAAGAAGATCAACGACATCACCGACCTGCTCGCGCGCGAGGACGCCGACACCGCCCAGCTCATCGGCGGTGCCGGTCGGCAGGCGAGCCGAGGCAAGGCGCCCGTGCCCGGCTTCGGTTCCCGCGCGCCTCAGGACGATCGGACCAAGCTCGTCGGCGCTGCGGCGGGCGACCTGGCGGACCTCATCCAGGAGCTCACGGACCAGATGCACGCCGCGGCCGCGGAGCTGCAGTTCGAGCTCGCCGCCCGGCTGCGCGACGAGATCGCGGGGTTGAAGCGGGAGCTGCGCGACATGCGTGCTGCCACGGCCTGAGCCTTCACCGACCGGGCCCGCCCCGGCGACGCCGGGCGGGCCGAGGCTGCCCTACACTGACCAGTGGAGGGGAGTACTCCCCACGGTGTCGTCGTCACCACGGTCGCCAGCGTTGCCGGCCCGGTGACACCGGTCGGTGCCCGTCACGGGCCCGGCAGAGAAGACCTCCGGACTGTCAGCGTGCTCGCTCGTCGCTCCGGAGGTTGTGCCGTGGTCGTTCCCGGCTGGGTCTGGGCCCTCACCGTCGCCGTCATCGTCGTCATGCTCGTCGTCGACTACCTCGGGCACGTGCGCTCACCGCACGCGCCCTCGCTCTCCGAGGCGGCGCGCTGGTCGGCCGGGTACGTGGGCGTCGCCCTGGTGTTCGGGCTGGTCGTGTGGCTCGTCTGGGGCGGCGAGCTCGGGGGGCAGTACATCGCCGGGTACGTCACCGAGAAGAGCCTGTCGGTCGACAACCTCTTCGTCTTCGTCCTCATCATGGCCAGCTTCCGGGTGCCGCGGCGCAACCAGCAGAAGGTGCTGCTCGTCGGGATCACCATCGCGCTCGCCCTGCGCGCGGCGCTCATCTTCGCGGGCGCCGCGCTCATCGAGAACGTCAGCTGGATCTTCTACCTGTTCGGCGCCTTCCTGCTGTACACGGCGTGGACCCAGGTGCGGGGCGGCAGCGGCGGCGACGAGGAGTACACGGACAACGTGGTGCTGCGGCTGACCCGGCGCGTGCTGCGCTCCACCGACGACTACGTCGGCGACGCGCTGGTGGTGCGCCGCGACGGGCTCCGGTACGTCACCCCGATGCTGGCGGTGATGATCGCGATCGGCACGGCCGACGTGCTCTTCGCGCTCGACTCGATCCCGGCGATCTTCGGGCTGACCGAGCAGACCTACCTCGTCTTCACCGCCAACGCGTTCTCGCTGCTCGGGCTGCGCCAGCTGTTCTTCCTCGTGGACGGGCTGCTCGACCGGCTCGTCTACCTGTCCTACGGGCTGGGTGCGATCCTCGGGTTCATCGGCGTCAAGCTCGTGCTGCACGCGCTGCACGCGAACGAGCTGCCGTTCGTCAACCACGGCGAGCCGGTGGACGTGCCGGAGATCGGCACGTGGTGGTCGCTCGGTGTCATCGTGGTGGTGCTGGCCGTGACCACCGTCCTGTCGCTGCGTCGCACCCGGCGCGACGTCCGCGCGGTGCAGCCCCCCGCCGCGGAGGAGCGCGTCTGATGGTGCAGGAGATGCCCACGATCTTCGAGGTCGCCTCGTTGGTCGCCGTGGTCGGCGTGCTCCTGGCCGACCTCATGATCGTCGGGCGCCGCCCGCACGTGCCGTCGGTCCGCGAGTCGGTCACGTGGGTGCTCGTCTACGTCGGGCTCGCGCTCGGCTTCGCGGGGCTGCTGGCGTGGTTCGGTGGCCCCACGCCGGCCGGCCAGTTCGTGGCCGGCTGGCTCACCGAGTACTCGCTCTCGGTCGACAACCTCTTCGTCTTCATGCTCATCATGGGCGCGTTCGCGGTACCGCGGGAGCAGCAGCAGCGCGTGCTCCTGGTGGGGATCATCCTGGCGCTCGTGCTGCGCGGGGCGTTCATCCTGGCGGGCGCCGCGGTGATCGCGCACGTGGGCTGGGTGTTCTACCTGTTCGGGGCCTTCCTCGGCTACACCGCGGTCACGGTGTGGCGCCAGGGGAGCGCGCGCGACGAGGAGTACCGGGAGAACGCGGTGGTGCGGCTCGCCGAGCGCGTGCTGCCCCTGACCCGCGAGTACCACGGGGGTCGGGTCCGGACCGTCGTCGACGGCCGCCGCGTGGTCACGCCGCTGCTCGTCGTCTTCGTGGCGATCGGTACCACGGACGTGCTCTTCGCGTTCGACTCGATCCCCGCGATCTTCGGCCTGACGCACGACCCGTTCCTCGTGTTCACCACGAACGTCTTCGCGCTCATGGGGCTGCGCCAGCTCTACTTCCTGCTCGGCGGGCTGCTGCGGGAGCTGACGTTCCTGCCCTACGGGCTGGCGGTGATCCTGGGCTTCATCGGCCTGAAGATGGTCTCGGAGGAGCTGCGCGCGAATGCGGTCCCGTTCGTCAACCAGGGTCGCCCGGTGCTCTGGGCGCCGGAGGTGCCCACCTGGGTGTCCCTCGTCGTCATCAGCTCGGTGCTCGGCGTCACCGTGCTGGCGAGCTGGGCGCACGGGCGCCGCGTGCCGGCCACCGTGCCGGACGTCCCGGACGACGAGGCCGAGCAGCTGCGGGGCTGACTCCGCGACGAGGCCAAGCATCTGCTGGCTGACTCCGCGACGACGGTCGTGCCGGGTGCGTCGGCGTCGTGCGCCGCGAGGTGCAGGTCAGTCGGCCCAGGGGCCGAACACCTGGTCCCAGGCGTGCGCCTCGACCGTGGCCAGCACGCCGGCCGCGGCGTACGGGTCCTGCGCGAGCAGCCGGTCCAGCTCGTCGCGCGCCGCCGCCCGGAAGACGAGGAGGGCGCCGGGCGCGTCGGTGAACGGGCCCGAGGCGAGCAGCTCGCCGGAGGCCAGCCGCTCGGCGAGCCAGCCCCGGTGGCTGGGCCGCGTGGCGACGAGCGTGTCGGTCCGTTCGTTGTACGTGTAGCGCACGGCGTAGACGGTCACGGGACCATCCTGCCGTGCTCGTCGTGCGAGAGTGGCGGCATGCCCCGGACGCTGCGCACGCTGCTCACCGACGACCTCCTGGCGACGATCCACGAACGGGCGGCCGGGCACGACCGCGACAACACCTTCCCCGAGGACGACCTCGCCGACCTGCGGGCCGCCGGCTACCTGCGGGCGTTCGTGCCGACAGAGCTCGGCGGCGCGGGTCTCACGCTCGAGGAGGTGGCCCGCGAGCAGGTGCGGCTCGCGGGCGCGGCGCCGGCGACCGCGCTGTCGGTCAACATGCACCTCGTCGTCACGGGCATGGCCGCGCTGCTGCACGCGCGCGGCGACGACTCCATGGCGTTCGTGCTGCGCGACGCCGCAGCGGGGGAGGTGTTCGCGTTCGGCAACTCGGAGGCGGGCAACGACCTGGTGATGTTCGGCTCCCGGACGCACGCGGAGCGACAGCCGGACGGCGGCTACCGGTACTTCGGCACCAAGGTCTTCACGTCGCTGGCGCCGGTGTGGACGCGGCTGGCGACGTTCGGTCTCGACGAGCACCACCCGGACGGGCCGCGGCTGGTCCACGGCGTGGTGACGCGCGACGGGACCACGACGAAGGACGACTGGGACACGCTCGGGATGCGGGCGACGCAGTCGCGCACCACGGTGCTCGACGGCGCCTACGCCCCGGCCGACCGGATCGTGCGGGCGCTGCCGCCGGGTCCCAGCGGGGACCCCTTCATCGTCGCGCTCTTCGCGGCCTTCGAGATCCTGCTCGCCGCGGTCTACACGGGCATCGGGCGCCGCGCGCTGGCGCTGGGCGCCGAGGCGACACGGCGGCGGACGTCGCTGAAGTACGGCGGGCGCACGTACAGCCAGGATCCCGACATCCGGTGGCGGGTGGCGAGCGCCGCGCTCGCGCAGGACGGCGCGGAGCTCGAGGCGTTCGCGCTGGCCCGGGGGATCGACGAGAGGGAGGACTACGGCACGCGGCTGTTCGCCCAGCTCGTCGGCCTCAAGGTGCGGTGCACCGAGGCGGCACGCGTGGTGGTCGACGGCGCGCTGCGGGTGAGCGGCGGGGCGGGCTACTCGAGCGGCCAGGAGCTCGGCCGGCTGTACCGCGACGTGCTCGCCGGCATCTACCACCCGTCGGACGACGAGTCCGCGCACGCGACCGTGGCGCAGTCGGTGCTGGGTCCGCTCGAGGGCTGACCGGCCGACACCGAATCGTCACCCTACGGATCCGTAACCTACGGTTCCGTAGGTTTAGGCTAGGCGCGTGCCGTCGGCCGCAGTCCCGCTCCCCGTTCCCCCCGCCTACCCCGCCGGCGTGCCCCGCGAGGTGGACGTTCCCGACGAGCCGCTGGGCGAGCTGCTCGTGTCGGCCGCCGTGCGGTACCCGGACCGGGTCGCGGTCGACTTCCTCGGCCGGCGGACCACCTACCGGCAGCTGTCGGACGCGGTGGCCCGGGCGGCGCAGGCGCTCGTCGACCTCGGCGTGCGCGCCGGCGACCGGGTGGCGATCGTGCTGCCGAACTGCACGTCGCACGTGATCGCGTTCCACGCCGCGCTGCGGATCGGCGCGATCGTCGTG
>JAJYTJ010000125.1 GCA_021793115.1 Actinomycetes bacterium
CCACGGCTGCTGAGCGCGGTCCGTGTGCTCGGCGGTTGCCGTCATCGAGAGCGCCGACAGCAGCACCGGGTGAGCGTCGCGGATGAAGAGTCGGCCGTCCGGCCGCAGCAGCTGGGCGACCGTCTCGGCCCAGCGGCAAATGCTCGGCAGCCAGCGGATCGCGCCGATCCCGGTGTAGACGAGGTCGAACCTCCGGCCGTTGAGCGCCTGCGGTGCCGAGTACACGTCGGACTCGACGTACTCGATCTCGACGCCCGCACGCTCGGCCAGTCTCCTGGCCTCGGCGAGAGATGCTCCGGACAGGTCGACGCCGGTGATGTGCGCGCCGAGCCGCGCCAGGCTCAGCGTGTCCGTGCCGATGTGGCACTGCAGGTGCACGATATCGAGACCCTCGATGTCCCCGAGCCGCGGAAGATCGAACGCGACCACGCGCGACAGACGCCGCGGATCCCCCAAGAGCCGCTCGATGCCATAGCCCTGCGCGTGGACGCTGGCACGGCTGTCCCAGTTCGCGCGGTTGACCTGCAGGTATTCATCCGAGGGCACCAACGGACAGTACCCGCCGCGCCGGGATGCCGCCGGGACTCGGAGACGCTTCCCGGGGCTGAGTCAGCGTTTCGGGTACAGGAGCTTGAACCGCTCGCACACCACCGGCGCGTCCTCCGAGAACGCGTGCCCGGAGGGCACCGTCCGCCGGAAGTACCGCTCGTGCTCGGACCGCCACGTCGCCAGGGTCCGGTCGCCCTCGCCCTCGAGCCGGGCGTGCTCGGCCGTCACGGCCGAGAACGGGACGACGTCGACCTTCGTCGTGCGCAGCAGCGCACGCGGCGCGCCCGACCCGTCCAGGACGATCGAGAGATCCCCGACCGTCGGCACCGGCTCGTCGGCGGCCTGGTAGCTCCAGACGAGATCCGCGGTGGCGGTCTTCACCCCGGACAGGACCAGGGCGAGCAGCTCGTCGGCCAGCTCGGGGGTGTCGCCGAACGCCCACGCCGGCGGCGGCACCGTGGCGGCCGGTGTCTCGCCGAGCACCCCGCCCAGCGTGGACAGCCGCGCCCGACCGCGGACGAGCTGCCAGAAGTCGTCGATCGCCTTCGCGGCCTCGTCGTCGGTCACCGCGCCCATCCTGCCGTCAGAGCTGCGGGGCGCACACGCCCTGCCCCAGCTGGGAGAGCCCGTACAGGTCCCCGGACTGGTACGTCGTGACGCCGCGCGTCTGTTCCGGGTTCATCAGCTGCGACGGGTCGGCGACGTGGTCGAGCCCGACGGCGTGGCCGAGCTCGTGCCGCAGCACCGGCACGTAGGCGGGCCCGGACCCGACGGCGACGGGCTGGTGCAGCAGCGTCGTGTCCAGCCATACCGACGCCGTCACGTAGGTGGAGTACGCGACGTCGCTCCGCGTCGCGGAGACCGGCGAGGCGACGCCCACGACGTCGCCGGCCAGCGCCCTGACCTCCTTGTCGTCGGCGAAGCCGATGACCATCGGCGCCCACCGGTCGCCGTAGCGGTCCCGCTGGTACGGCTGTCGCGAGGCGGCCGGAGCCTCGGTGGTGCTGCCGTCGGAGATGAACTGCAGGCCCGTCGCGGCCGTCACCTCACCGAGGGCCGAAGCGACCACGGTGCCGAAGTCCGCCGGTGCCCCGGTGGGGTTGACGACGTAGTGGATGGCGCGGCACGGCGACCACGTGACCGGGAGCATGCCACCCGCCTGCATCCTGAGGTACGCGTACGGCGCGCCGTCCGCCGCCACCACCGGCGGGTGGCCGAGCGGCGCGGCCACCTCCCCCAGCCCCGGCGGCGGCCAGCCGGCCGGACGCACGACCTGCGGCGTCGAGGCATCCCACGGCAGCCGCGCGACCGGGGTGGCGTGGCCCGCCTGCCCCCGCCAGATCACCCCGGCGGTCACGGCCAGGACGAGGACGAGCGACAGGATGCTGACGACGGGATGCCCCCGCGGCGGCCTGCTCGGGTGCCAGCTGTCGTCGATCAGCGGCCGGCTCGGCGCCCGCCACGGTTCGGGCTCGACCCTCCGTCCCGCCCGCTCGTCGAGCCGCCACCGTGGGGTGCGTTCCGGCGGGGTCGGGGCGTTCTCGAGCTTGTCGAACTCGTCCCACAGGTCCCCCGGCACGGGACGGACTCTAGGGCCGACGATCGCGCCGGGAGGGGGCTTTGCCGACAGTTCGCCCGGATGGCGCCGAGGGTTCTCGGCGACCCCGCGCAGCGGCCGCGCGCCCCGGCCCGGCGGGCGTCAGCGCACGACGAAGGGCACCTGTTCCTGCCCGTATCGTCGTGCCGTGCCCAGCCCGGTCCCGCCCGACGAGCCCGCCGACCGCGTCGAGGACGACGAGCCCGACGACCCCGGGCGGCCCGCCGCAAGCGCTGCCGCGGCGCCGGCGATCGCGCCCTTCCGGCGCGCCGTGCTCATCGTCGCGCTGCTGAACCTCGCCTACTTCGGCGTGGAGTTCGTCGTCGCGCTGCTCATCGGCTCGGTGTCGCTGTTCGCCGACGGCGCCGACTTCCTCGAGGACGCCGCGATCAACCTGCTGGTGTTCGTGGCCGCCACCTGGGCGCCGCGCGCCCGCGCGCTCGTCGGCCGCAGCCTGGCGCTGGTGATCCTGGTCCCGGCGATCGCGGCGATCGTCGCGGCGGTGGTCAAGATCCTCAACCCCGTCCCGCCCGACTTCGCGCCCCTGTCGGTCACCGCCGTCGGCGCACTGCTGGTCAACATCGTGTGCGCGCTGATCCTCGTGCGGCACCGCAACCACCCCGGCAGCCTGGCGCGTGGCGCCTGGCTCGCGGCGCGCAACGACTCGTTCGCCAACCTCGGCATCCTCGCCGCCGCCCTGATCGCGCTGCCGCTGCGGTCGGGCTGGCCGGACATCGTCGTCGGCCTCGGGATCGGCGCCCTCAACGCCGGCGCCGCCCGCGAGGTGTGGCAGGAGGCCTCCGAGGAGCACCTGGACGCCGGCGACGCCCGGGCCTGAGCCGCCGTCCGCGCGAGATGCGCCGTCCGCACCGGGCGACGAAACCATCCGCCGGCTTGTCGCGTGGCACGGGTTCGCCGCCGCGGCGCGGGAGATCGCGGCGCGGCGGACGTTCTCCCAGCTCGCGGACCTGCCAGGCCTCAACGCCCGGCTCGGTCCCCGGTGGCCGCCGCCCGCGGGGGTCGCAGCGACCGGCCGCTGAGGTACCAGGCGACCTCCACCAGGACGATGCCGACCGCGGCGCACACGCCGGCGACGAGCATGTGGTGCCCGTTGCCCGGGTCGAGCAGGAACAGCCGCTGCGTGAGCGGCAGGACGAACATCAGCGCGGACGCCGCGGCCATGCCGACCACGAGCGCGACCTTCCACGGCGCGAACGGCCGCGCGACGAGCCCCAGCACCCAGAGCGCGATCGCCGTCAGGGTGATGAGCGCGGCCGTGCTGGCCTGCGTGCGTGCCTGCTGGTCGGCCCCGCTGCCCGGGTACGTCAGCACGTAGGAGACCAGGCACGCCACGGCGACGATGACCCCCGCGGGAATCGCCGTGCGCATCACGCGCGCGACGAAGCCCGGCCGGGCACGCTCGTTGTTCGGCGCCAGCGAGAGGACGAACGCGGGCACGCCGATGGTGAACCAGCCGGTGATCGTCACGTGCCGCGGGTAGAACGGGTACGGCAGGGCGTCGAAGCCGACGAGCCCGGGGATGCCGACCATGAGGGCCAGGAGCACCGAGTAGACGGTCTTGGTGAGGAACAGCGTCGAGACGCGCTCGATGTTGCCGATCACCCGGCGTCCCTCGGCGACCACGGCCGGCAGCGTGGCGAACCTGTTGTCGAGCAGCACGATCTGCGCCACCGAGCGCGTCGCCGGGCTGCCGGCGCCCATCGCCACGCCGATGTCGGCGTCCTTGAGGGCCAGCACGTCGTTGACACCGTCGCCGGTCATCGCCACCGTGTGCCCCGCCTGCTGCAGGGCGCCGACCATGGCCCGCTTCTGGTCCGGCGTCACGCGACCGAAGATCGTGGCGCGCTCGAGCGCCGCGGCCAGGGCCACCGGCTCGTCGGGCAGCGAGCGCGCGTCGACCGGCTCGGCCGCGCCGGGCAGCCCGAGCGACGCGGCGACCGCGCCGACGGAGGTGGCGCTGTCGCCGCTGATCACCTTGACCGCGACCCCCTGCGCCGCGAAGTAGTCGAGCGTGCCCCGGGCGTCCGGCCGCACCTTCTGGTCGAGCACGACGAGCGCGACGGGCTCCACCGTGCCGGGCGCGTCCGGTCCGTCCAGCGGCCGGTCGGCACGGGCCAGGAGCAGCACCCGCAGCCCGCGCGCGGCCAGGGCCTCGGCCTCGCCACGCCGCGCGTCGTCCGCCGCAAGGAGCACGTCGGGAGCGCCGAGCACCCAGTGCCCGTGCCCGTCGAAGCTCGCGCCGCTCCACTTGCGGGCCGACGAGAACGCCGCCGTCGACTCGACCGGCCAGCCCGGGTCGTCGGGGTACGCCTCGGCGATCGCCTGGAGGCTGGCGTTCGGCCGCGGGTCGGCCGCCGCCAGGGCCGCGAGCGCCGTGCCCGGCAGGTCCGCCGCGACGCCGCCGAGCGGGCGCACCTCGGACAGCCGCATCGCGTTCTCGGTCAGCGTCCCGGTCTTGTCGGCACACACCACGTCCACGCGCGCGAGGCCCTCGATCGCGGGCAGCTCGTTGACCAGGCACTGCCGCCGGCCGAGGCGGACCACCCCGACCGCGAACGCGATCGACGTCATGAGCACCAGGCCCTCGGGGACCATCGGGACGAGCGCCGCGACCATGCCGCACAGCGCCTCCGACAGCGGCTGCGACCCGGACAGCTGGTTGTAGATCGACAGCACGCCGGCCGGCACCAGCAGCCAGGTGATGAAGGTGAGGATCCGGTTGATGCCGTTGCGCAGGTCCGACTTCACCAGCGTGAAGCGGCTCGCCTCGTCGGCCAGCCGGGCGGCGTAGGCCTCGCGGCCCACCTTCGTCGCGCGGTAGGCGCCGAACCCGGCGACGACGAAGCTGCCGGACATCACCGCGTCGCCCGGCTGCTTGAGCAACGGGTCGGCCTCGCCGGTGAGCAGCGACTCGTCGACCTCGAGCCCGTGGGCCTCGAGGACCTCGCCGTCGACGATCACCTGGTCGCCCGCGCCGACCTCGATGACGTCGTCGGCCACCACGCCGGTGGGCGCGAGCTCGACGACGGCGTCGTCGCGGCGCACCCGCGGGCGGGCCTGCCCGACGATCGTCAGCCGGTCCAGCGTGCGCTTCGCCCGCAGCTCCTGGACCATCCCGACCACCGAGTTGACGACGATCATGCCCCCGAACAGACCGTCCAGGAGCGAGCCGGTCGACATGACGATGACGAACAGCACGAGGAGGATCGCGTTGATCCGCGTGAGCACGTTCGCCCGGACGATCTCCCCGACGCTGCGGCTCGCGCGCACCGGCACGTCGTTCACGCGGCCCTCGGACACCCGCTGCGCCACCGCCGCGGACGTCAGCCCGCGCTCGGTCCCGACCTCGCTCGTCACCATCCGCCGGCCGCCCCCTCCGCGTCTGCCCGCACCCTACGGCTCCGCCCTGACAACGATCGAGGGTTCCCGCGGGCGGCGGCACGCCATCCGGCGGGGGACGTCCGCCGCGCCCCGCTACCGCCGCTCGATGACGGCGAACAGCAGGCCGCCGAGCATCGCCATGTTCTTCTGGAACTGCAGCTTCTGCGCCTGACGCTGCGCCGGGTCGTCCACCGTCCAGTACGGGTGACCGGCGATCGACGTGGGGAGCAAGGAGGCCGCGAGCACGGCGGCGGACGTGCGCGGCATGATCCCGAGGGCCAGCGTGGTCCCCGCCACCAGCTGCGCCGCCCCGTTCGCCTTGACGAGCGCCTCGTCGTCCAACGGCAGCGGCACCACCTTGCGGATGGCGTCGAGCGTGCCGCCGGCCAGGTCCACGCGGCCTCCGGGTGCGCGGACCACCGCGTACCCGGCCTCGATGAACAGCCACCCGGTCAGCCCCCGCGCCGTCGTCCGCAGCACGCCGCGGGCGGCGCCGGTCAGGCCAGAACCGGTGCGGGACGCAGCGGTGTGAGTGCACGACATGGGGGGTCCTCTCCTTCACGGGGCGCCAAAGGGCGGCCGGTCCATTGTCCGCCGTGGCGGTACTGCCGGGGGCTGAGAGCCGGTGATGACGCCTGGCGCCGGTTCCCACCGGGCCGACACGGTGCCTGCTGGGTAGCATCGGCAGCGGACGGCCGGCCCGTTCCGTGCGGGCCCCGCTCGGGAGGCTCATCGTGAGCAGCGTCGCTCGGAACCACACCCAGACCGCAGGCGAGCGCAAGGCCCGCGAGGTCGCCGAGGCGGCCCGTGAGGCCGAGTGGACCCGGCCCAGCTTCGCCAAGGGCCTGTACCTCGGCACGGTCGACGTGGACCTGATCCACCCCTACCCCGCGCCGGACCCCGACGCCGCCGCGCGCGGTGCCGAGTTCCTCGCCGCGCTCAGGGAGGTGTGCCGCACCATCGACGGACCGCAGATCGAGCGCGACGACCACGTCCCCGACGAGGTGGTCGACGCCCTGCGGCGCATCGGCGCCTTCGGCATGAAGATCCCGCGGCGCTACGGCGGCCTCGAGCTGTCGCTGGTCGACTACGGCCGCGCGCTGATGCTGGTCAGCAGCGTGCACCCGAGCCTGGGCGCCCTGCTGTCCGCGCACCAGTCGATCGGCGTGCCCGAGCCGGTGCACCAGTTCGGCACGCCCGAGCAGCAGCAGGCCTACCTGCCGCGCTGCGCCGCCGGGGCGATCTCGGCCTTCCTGCTCACCGAACCAGACGTCGGTTCGGACCCCGCCCGGCTCGGCACCACCGCCACCCCCACGGCCGACGGGTCGGCCTACCTGCTGGAGGGCACCAAGCTGTGGACGACGAACGGCCCGATCGCCGAGCTGCTCGTCGTCATGGCCGCCGTCCCCCCGCACGACGACCAGCGCGGCGGGATCAGCGCGTTCGTCGTGGAGGCGGACACCCCGGGCATCGTCGTCGAGCACCGCAACCACTTCATGGGGCTGCGCGGCATGGAGAACGGCGTCACCCGGTTCCACCAGGTGCGCGTGCCGGCCGCCAACCGGTTGGGGCGTGAGGGTCAGGGCCTGAAGATCGCGTTGACGACGCTGAACACCGGCCGGCTGTCGATCCCGGCGATCTGCGCCGGCGGCAGCAAGTGGGCGCTGTCCATCGCCCGGCAGTGGTCCACCCAGCGCGTGCAGTGGGGCCGGCCGATCGGTGAGCACGAGGCGATCGGCGCCAAGCTGGCGTTCATCGCCGCCACGACGTTCGCACTCGAGTCGGTGTTCGACCTGTCGGCGCGGCTGGCCGACGCCGGGCAGAAGGACGTCCGGATCGAGGCCGCCCTGGCCAAGCTGTGGGCGAGCGAGATGGGCTACCGCGTGGCCGACGAGCTGGTGCAGATCCGCGGCGGCCGCGGCTACGAGACCGCGGAGTCCCTGGCGGCCCGTGGCGAGCGGGCCGTGGGGACCGAGCAGCTGCTGCGGGACATGCGCATCAACCGGATCTTCGAGGGGTCGTCGGAGATCATGCGGCTGCTCATCGCCCGCGAGGCGGTCGACGCGCACCTGGCCGCCGCCGGCGCCCTCGCCTCGCGCGACGCCGACCTGCGCGCCAAGGCGCGTGCGGCGATCGGCGCCAGCGGGTTCTACGCCCGGTGGTTCCCCACCCTGCTGACCGGGCAGGGCTCCCGCCCCGGCGCCTACCGCGAGTTCGGCCGGCTGGCTCGGCACGTGCGCTTCGTCGAGCGGTCGTCACGCGCGCTGGCCCGGCACACCTTCTACGCGATGGCCCGCCACCAGGCGCGGCTCGACCGCCAGCAGGTGCTGCTCGGCCGGATCGTCGACATCGGCGCCGAGCTGTTCGCGATGTCCGCCGTGTGCACCCGCGCGGACGCGATCCGCCGGGCCGACCCCTCGGCCGGGCCCGACGCCGTGCGGCTCGCCGACGCGTTCTGCGAGCAGTCCCGGGTGCGGGTCGACGAGCTGTTCCGCGGGTTGAACGGCGGCAGCGGCGCGTCGGACGACCGGCTGGCGCGCGCCGTGATGGACGGCCGGCTGCGCTGGCTGGAGGACGGCGTCATCGACCCGTCCGAAGGCACCGGGCCCTGGATCGCCTCGACCGCGCCGTGACCGGCGGCCGCGGCTAGCCCGCGGCGGTGACGGGTTCGCGAGCCAGGCCCGGATCCTTCGAGTCCAGGGCCCATCGGATCGTGGCGGTGATGGCCGCGCCGCCCACCCGGCGCAGCGGGTCGAGGACCGCCGGGGCGCGCACCCCGAGCTCGCGCCGCGCCCAGGGCGGCAGCAGCGCGAGGGCGCCTGCGGTGATGAGCCCGTAGCCGGGGCGGGCCACCCAGGGCACCGGCGGCGTGCGCAGCAGGAACGTCGCGACGTCCCGGGCCGCGTCGGTGCTCGCCAGCTCGCCGCGGAAGGCGGCCAGCTGCGCGCGCAGGCCCGCGACCGTCACCGGCGGGTCCTCGACGCCGAGGGCGCGGGCCACCACGGCGGTCTGTGCCACGTACTCGTCGCAGCCGGCGTCGTCGAGCGGTCGTCGGCCGAACCGCTGGTGCGCGAGCAGGAAGCTCTCCGTCTCGCCCAGGTGGACCCAGGACAGCAGGTGCGGGTCCGACGCGGCGTACCCGGCGCCGTCGGGCATGGTGCCGAACACCCGCTTGTGCACGGCCTTGACGATCGCCACCGCCCGCTCGGAAGCCTCGGTCGTCCCGAACGTGGTCGCCGCGATGAAGGTGGCGGTGTTGCGCAGCCTCCCCCACGGGTCCATCCGGTAGCCGGAGTGCTCGGCGACGGCGGTCATCACCCGGGGGTGCAGCGACTGCAGCAGCAGGGCGCGCACTCCCCCGGCGAACATCGACGCGTCCCCATGGACCCGCCCGATCGGGCTGGCCGGGTCGAACCGGCGGGGACCGGGTGCGAGGTGGATGCGGGCCCTGGCCTCGTCGGGCTCCGGGCCGGCGACCCGGCGCAGCAGAGCGTCGGCGAGGGCGGCGCGCGGGTGCAGGACGGGACTCACTCCCTGATCGTCACACGCGCCGCGCCGGAGCTCGCGATCGGGGCGGCGACGCTGGGCCACGACCACCCCGGCCGCCTCGAGCGCCCGCGGCCGGGCACTCTCGCGGACTCCGTGAGAGAAATGTCCGTGGCGGTGTCGGATCGGCGGGCTGCCGTTCGTAGCACGGGTGAAGGGCGGCCACCGGGGCCGCAGGAGGAGTCAGCGATGGCGCGATACCTGATCTCGTTCGACCGCGGGTGGATGCGGTTCCCCGAGGAGGCCCTGCCCGACGTGGCCGATGCGGCGCACGCGGTGATCCGGCAGGCCGACGAGGCCGGGGTCTTCGTCTTCACCGGCGGGTTCGCCGACGACGAGCGGACCACGCTCGTCGCCGCCGACGGGACCGTCACCGACGGGCCCTACCCGGAGACCAAGGAGATGGTCGGTGGCGTCGTCGTCATCGACGTCCCGACCCGGGCCGACGCCCTGACCTGGGCCGCCAAGGTCGCGGCCGCCTGCCGCTGTGCGCAGGAGGTCCGTGAGTTCCTCCCTGACCCCGTCGTCGACGCGCTGCTGGCGCACTGAACCACGAAGGAGACACCGAGATGCCCAAGTACCTGCTGTCCGTCTACGGACCCGCCGAGCGCACCGAGTTCGGCGCCTACCCCAGCAAGGAGGCCATGCTCCAGGCGTTCGCGGACACCGGGGCGTTCAACGACAGGCTCGTCGCGGACGGCTACTTCGTCTTCGCCGACGGCCTGGAGGCGGCCGGCGCCGCCACCGTCGTCGACGGTCAGGGCGACCAGCCGGTGCTCACCGACGGGCCCTACCTGGAGTCCAAGGAGCACCTCGGCGGCTTCTGGGTCATCGAGGCCCCCGACCTGGACGTCGCACTGCGCCTCGCCGCGGAGGGCTCGAAGGCCTGCCGGGGCAAGGTCGAGGTGCGGCCGTTCCAGACCGAGGAGTCGTTCCGGGCGCTGCTCGAGCCGTGACCGACCCGGCGGTCGGGGAGGCGATCGCCCGGGTCCACCGTGAGGAGTGGGCCCGGGTGGTCGCCACCCTGGCCCGGCGGTTCGGTGACCTCGACACCGCGGAGGAGGCTGCCGCCGAGGCGTTCGCCGTCGCCGTCGAACGGCGGCCGGACGACGGCGTGCTGACCGTGCCGGCACCCCACGCGGCGACGGAGCCGGCCGGGCGACCCGAGTCCCGACGTGCGGCGCTCGCCCGGTCCGCCCTCCGCGTGAATGCCGTGGCGCGCCGCGGCCCCGGTGTGCCACGGTTCGGGCGGTCGTGATCCGTGCTGAGGAGGTGAGACCCGTGACCGCAGTCCCCGTACCGGGTGCTCCCCCGCAGGCCACGATCGCGCGCGGCTGACGTCGTCGCGCACCGGGAGCACTCGCCCAGCACCCCGCGAAAGGCGACTCCCATGACCGCAGCTCCTTCGTCGTTCCCGCTCTCCCCCTGGGCCACGGCCGCCGTCCGGCCCGGCCCTTCTCCGGACGCGCCGCTCGCCGGCGCCGGACGTCCCGTCCCCGCCAGGCGAGCCCTCGTCCTGGGCGGCGGCGGTGCCGCCGGCAACGCCTGGCTGGTCGGCGTCGCCGCCGGCCTGCTCGACGGGGGGCTCGACGTCACCGACGCCGACCTGGTCGTCGGCACCTCGGCCGGCGCGACCGCCGCGGCCCAGATCCTCGCCGCGAGCCCGGCCGAGCTCTACGAGCAGATCCTGGCCGCGCCGCCCGCGGCCGGCCCGCGCGGCGGCGGGCTGTCGCCGGCGCAGGTGT
>JAJYTJ010000005.1 GCA_021793115.1 Actinomycetes bacterium
CACCGTCGCTACATGGAGAGGTCATTCCCGCGAAACGTGCACAGAGACGTGCACCTTTCGCGTCGGAGTGCACCGGCGGCCGGCGGGCAACCTGGGGAAAGGCCGCTGGACGGCGGCGGGCCTGGGCGGCGCGGTGTGGCATGCCGCCCGCGCCTCGATAGGTTCGGCTCATGACGCCGAGCACCGCCCTGCTCACCGACCGCTACGAGCTGACGATGCTGCAGGCCGCGCTCGCCGACGGCACCGCCCAGCGGCGCTGCATCTTCGAGGTGTTCACGCGCCGCCTTCCTCATGGCCGCCGGTACGGCGTCCTGGCCGGCACCGGGCGCGTGCTGGAGGCGCTGGCCGACTTCCGCTTCGGCGACTCGGAGCTGGCCTGGCTGGCGGACGAGCGCGTGGTCGACGACGCCACGCTGGCGTGGCTGGCGGACTACCGGTTCACCGGCGACATCGTCGGCTACGCCGAGGGCGAGGTGTTCTTCCCGCTGTCCCCGGTCATGGTGGTCGAGGGCACGTTCGCCGAGGCGGTGCTGCTGGAGACGCTCGTGCTGTCCGTCCTCAACTACGACTCGGCGGTGGCCTCGGCGGCCAGCCGCATGACGAGCGCGGCGGTGGACCGGCCGTGCCTGGAGATGGGCGCCCGACGCGCGCACGAGGACGCCGCCGTCGCCGCCGCGCGCGCGGCGGTCATCGCGGGCTTCGTGGGGACGTCCAACCTCGAGGCGGGCCGCCGCTACGGCCTGCCGACCATCGGCACCGCCGCCCACGCCTTCACGCTGCTCCACGACGACGAGGAGGCGGCCTTCGCCGCACAGGTCGCCACGCTCGGGGTCGACACCACGCTGCTGGTCGACACCTACGACGTGCGGCAGGGCGTCCGGCACGCGCTGCAGGTCGCGGGCACGCAGCTGGGCGCTGTGCGCCTGGACTCCGGCGACCTCGCCGTGCAGGCCCAGGAGGTTCGCGCACAGCTCGACGCGGCCGGCGCCCACGGCACGAAGATCACCGTGACGTCCGACCTGGACGAGTACGCCATCGCCGCCCTGGCCGCCGCGCCGGTCGACTCGTACGGCGTCGGCACGTCGCTGGTCACCGGCTCCGGCGCACCGACGTGCGGCATGGTCTACAAGCTCGTCGCCCGGGAGCGCGCCGACGGCACCATGCAGCCGGTGGCGAAGGTCTCGCAGTCGAAGGCCAGCGTCGGTGGGCTGAAGGCGGCGGCGCGCCGCATCGGGCCCGACGGGCGGGCCGCCGAGGAGGTGCTCGTCACGGGCGAGGACGCGGCGGTGCGCGCCTGGCGGCAGCGGCAGTGGACCGATCCCGCCGCCGGGATGCGGCCGCTGCACGTGCCGCTGGTCACCGGCGGCACGGCCGACGAGCGATGGACCGGGGTCGTCGGCGTCGCCAACGCCGGGTCACGGCACCGTGCGTCGCGTGACGAGCTGCCCCGCGGCGCGCGCCGGCTGTCGTCCGACGAGGCAGCGGTGCCGACGGTGACGCTGACCCTGTGAGCTCAGGCGCCGGAGCCGCTCGTGGTGCCGACGGCGCCGCGCACGCCGCGCCCCGCCGCCCCGGCAACCCGGCAGCCCGGCGCCCCGGCAACCCGGCAACCCGGCAACCCGGCAGCCCGGCGCCCCGGCAGCCCGGCAGCCCGCCGGCCCCGCGGCCCGACGGTGACGCCGGCGGTCTGACGCCGCGCCACCGTCGGGCCCCACGTGCGGTCGCGGGCGGCACGCCGGTGCACCGCACCGCGCGGCCCGCCGCGGCACCGACGACACCCGAGGTGCCATCGGGGCGCTACACGCTGGTCCGGCGCACCAGCCCCACGATCAGGCTGATCACGAGCACGACGATCCCCACCCAGATGAGGAACTTCGCCGCGGTGATGGCGACGCCGAGGATCAGCAGGACGACACCGATGATGATGAGGAGAAGCCAGCTGGGCATGACGGCCTCCTTCCGGCCCCCTGCGAGCTGCACCGGGAACGGTCCCGCCCGGGTCACGCACCCCGAGCCTGGCAGAGCCCGCGCCGACGCGCGCGCCGGAGCGACGTCGCCGCAGGTCAGCGGCGTCCGACGAACCATTCCCGCAGCATGCCCACACGTGCCTCGATCTCGTCCGCGCCCGCCAGCGCCACCTCCGGACCACCGCACCGGCGCCGCAGCTCGGCGTGCACGGCGGCATGCGGCTGGCCCGAGCGGCGCGCCCACGCCGAGACCAGCTGCGCGAGCTCCTTGCGCGCCGTGGCATGCCGCCGGTGCTCGGTCTCGGCGACGGCCGCGGCGTCGGCCGAGCGGTCGCGGCGACGGTTCCGCAGCTGGTCCGCCTGGCGCTGCCGCAGCAGCGTCGCCACCTGGTCGGCGTCCAGCAGCCCCGGCAGCCCGAGGAAGTCGAGCTCCTCGTCGGAGCCGACCGCCGCCTCCAGCCCGAACTCGTCGCCGTCGAACAGGACGCGGTCGAAGGACGCCTGCGCCTCCAGGGCCTGGAAGGCGCCGACCACGCCGTCCGCCCCCACCTCGTCGGACGCCCGCTCCTCGCGGTTCGCGTCCGCCAGCAAGGCGTCCTCCGGCGCGAAGTCGGCCTCCGCGACCGGCCGGTCCAGCGCGTGGTCGCGCTCGACCTCCATCGAGTTGGCCAGCGCGAGCAGCTGCGGCACGTGCGGCAGGAACACCGACGCGGTCTCGCCACGGCGGCGGGCCCGCACGAAGCGGCCGATGGCCTGGGCGAAGAACAGCGGCGTCGCGGCGCTCGTCGCGTACACGCCCACCGCCAGGCGCGGCACGTCGACACCTTCGGACACCATGCGCACCGCGACCAACCACCGCTCGTCGGACGCCGCGAACTGCTCGATGCGTGCGCCCGCGCCCTCGTCGTCGGACAGCACCACCGTGGGCGAGACGCCGGTGAGGCGCGCAAGGTGGCCGGCGTACGCCCGCGCGTCGGCCTGGTCGGTGGCGATGACCATGGCACCGGCGTCCGGCACGGTGCGGCGCACCTCGGTGAGCCGCCGGTCGGCCGCGGCGAGGACCGCGGCGATCCACTCGCCGTCCGGGGCCAGCGCGGTGCGCCAGGCCTGCGCGGTGACGTCCTTCGTCGTCGGGTCCCCGAGCCGGGCCGCGACCTCGTCGCCGGCGCGGGTGCGCCACCGCATCGAGCCGCCGTAGGACAGGAAGATCACCGGCCGCACCACGTGGTCGCGCAGCGCCTGCTCGTACCCGTAGGCGTAGTCGGCGACCGAGCGCCGGATGCCCTGGGCGTCCGGCTCGTAGCGGACGAACGGTATCGGGGCGGTGTCGGACCGGAACGGCGTCCCGGTGAGGGCGAGCCGGCGGGTGGCACCCTCGAACGCCTCCCGGACGGCGTCGCCCCACGTCAGCGCGTCACCGCCGTGGTGCACCTCGTCGAGCACGACGAGCGTGGGCGCCGCCGCGGTACGGGCGGCATGCAGCGCGGGACGGCTGGCCACCTGGGCGTACGTCACCGCCACACCGTCGAAGGCGCGCCCGTGCCGGCCCTGCGCGTTGCGGAAGCCCGGGTCGATCCGGATGCCGACGCGCGCGGCCGCGTCCGCCCACTGGTGCTTGAGGTGCTCGGTCGGCGCCACCACGGTGACGCGGCGCACCACGCGCGCGGCGAGCAGCTCGGCGGCGACGCGCAGCGCGAACGTCGTCTTGCCCGCGCCGGGTGTCGCCACCGCCAGGAAGTCCCGGGGCGCCAGCGCCCGGTACTGCTCGATCGCCTCCGCCTGCCAGGCCCGCAGCCGGTCCGCGGTCCCCCAGGGCGCGCGCCCGGGGAACGCCGGCGGCAGCTGTGAGGCCGCCGCCGTCGAGGCGTGCGTGCTGTAGGGGGTGGGACCGGACGGGGACTCGTCCGGCGCCGTCACTTGCCGTGGCCGCCGAACCAGCCGCGCCGGCCGCCGGAGCCCTCGCCACCACCGGAGCCGCCGGCGTCGTCGCCGTCCTGCGGCCCGCGCAAGCCCTCGTAGATCTCCTTGCACACCGGGCAGACCGGGAACCGGGACGGGTCGCGACCGGGGACCCACACCTTGCCGCACAGCGCGACGACGGGCTTGCCGCTCATCGCCGACTCGAGGATCTTCTCCTTGCGCACGTAGTGCGCGAACCGCTCGTGGTCACCCGGCTCGAGCTCCTCGCGGACCTCCTCGCGCTCCAGCACGGAGGTCGCGCGGCCCGTCTCGGGCGCGTCGTCGGGACCGGGCACGGGGGGCAGGGGCTCGCTCACCCTCCGAGTGTAGGCGCGCCGTCCGACTACCTAGACAGACTTACTAGATTGTCCTACTGTCTAGCGCGTGAGCGACACGGCGTGGCCCGGCGAGTGGCTGCGCGGCGTGCTGGACCTGTGCGTCCTCGCCGTGCTCGACGACGGGCCGACCTACGGCTACGCGATCGCGGCGCGGCTCGAGGAGCTGGGGATCGGCCAGCCCAAGGGCGGCACGCTCTATCCCCTGCTCGGCCGCCTGGAGCAGGCCGGCCACGTGACGTCGCAGTGGCAGCCGGGCGAGGGCGGGCCCGGCCGCAAGTACTTCCTGCTCACGCCGGACGGACGTGCGCACCTGCGCGCACAGGCCCGGGCGTGGCGCACGTTCACGGAGGTGACCGTCGGGGTGACCACCGGGAACCTGCCCCACCGACCGAAGGGATCCCCATGAGCGCCGACGAGCTGGTGCCCGAGGCCTGGCGCACCGAGTTCATCCTGGCCATGCGCGCGCGGGAGGCCGACGGCCGTCGGATCGGCGACGCGCTCGCCGAGGTGGTGCAGTTTTGCCACGACAGCGCGCAGCCCGCGACCGCAGCCTTCGGGGGCGCCGCCGAGTACGCCGCGGCGTTCGGCACGTCACCCCGCGCGGCACCACCGCGGGGCGACGCCCTGGCCCGCGCGGTCGCGCTCGTCGGGATGCTGCTCGTGCTGTGGTCGGCGCTCGCCCGGGGCGGCCCCGTGACGCTCACGCTCGGGGCGGTGCTGACGCCGCTGCCGATCCTGGCTGGTGGGCGAGGCGCTCTGGCGCACCAGGCACGCGCTGCGCACCCCGGCGGCCTCGACGATCGCCATGCCGTGGGAGCCGCCGGCCGCCGTGCGGCGCAGGGACGTGCGGGCCTCGGTGGCGGCGGCGTGGCTGCTCGTCGGGATGACGGGAGTCGGCGTGGCGCTCGCGCTCGGCCTCTCGTGGCTGCTGCGCGCGGTCGGCTGACGTCGCCGCGAGCGGCAGCGCCGGCACGGTCCGGCCGCGCTGCGACGAACGTCAGATGCCCTGCCAGGAGGGCTTGTCGGCGTAGGTCTGGCGGAAGTAGTCGGCCAGCTGCAGCCGGCCCGCGGCGGCGTCGTCGACCAGCACCGTGGCGTGCGGGTGGTGCTGCATGATCGTCGCCGGCCACATCGCGGACACCGGCCCCTCCACCAGCTGGTGCACCGCCTCGGCCTTGTGCCGACCGGTCGCCAGCAGCACCAGGTGCCGCGCCGCCATGATGGTGCCCAGCCCCTGCGTCAGGCAGTGGTGCGGCACCCGGTCCACGTCGCCGCCGAAGAACCGCGCGTTGTCCAGGCGCGTCTGGCGCGTCAAGGTCTTGATCCGGGTCCGGCTCGCCAACGAGGAACCCGGCTCGTTGAACGCGATGTGCCCGTCCGTGCCGATCCCCAGGATCTGCAGGTCCACCCCACCGGCCGCCGCGATCGCCGCCTCGTACGCCGCGCACGCCGCCGGCAGGTCCTCGGCCAGCCCGTCCGGACCCTGCACCGCGCCGGGCGCGAAGTCCACCCGCGACACGATGTCCCGCTCGATGACCGTGCGGTACCGCTCCGGGTGGTCCACCGGCAGGCCGACGTACTCGTCCAGCATGAAGCCCCGCGCCGCCGCGAACGACAGCCCCGCCTCGGCGTGCCGGCGCGCCAGCTCGTCGTACACCCGCAACGGGCTCGACCCGGTGGCCAGCCCCAGCACCGCGTCCGGCGTGGCCCGCAGCAGCTGCTCCACCGCGTCCGCCGCCAACGCCGCCAGGTGCGGCTCCGGCGCGATCACGACCTCCATGAGCTCTCCTTCGATCCCAGCAGCGCGGCGCCCACGGCGCCGACCGGCACCCCGGCGGGCGCCAGCACCACGCGCCGCGCGATGCCCATCGACGCGAGGAACTCCGAGTGAGCCGCCTCGCGCTCCAGCTCGGCGCGGACCCGTCCGGCGAGCCGTTCGCCGAGCTCGCTGACGCCGCCGCCGAGCACCACCCGCTCGACGTCGTCCGTGAGCACCAGCACCCGGACGGCCGCCGCGACGGCCCGGATGAACTCGTCGCGCACCGCGACCGCCGCGGCGTCACCCGCGTCCGCCGCGTCGAACAGCTCGAGCGGAGCCGGCCCGGCGCCGCGCGCCGGCCACTGCGCCGCCACCGCGGAGCCGGAGGCGTACCGCTCCAGGCACCCTCGCTGGCCGCACGGGCAGGGCCGCCCGCCCGGGATGTAGACGAGGTGACCGATCTCCCCCGCGGCGCGGTGGGCGCCACGCCGCAGCGTGCCGTCGAGCAGCAGCCCCGCGGCCAGCCCCGTGCCGAGCGCGAGGAACGCGAGGTCGCCGTCCAGCCGGCCCGACAGGTGCGCCGCGCCGAGCGCGGCGCAGTTGAGGTCGTTCTCGAGGTGCACCGGCAGCTCGCCGACGCCCTCGGACACCAGCGCGGCGAGCGGCACGCCGTCACCGATCCCGAGGTTGACCGCGTGGGCCACCGAGCCGCGCGCCGGGTCGACGATCCCGGGCAGGCCGATGCCGACGCCTCGCACCGAGGCCAGGTCCATGCCGGCCTCGTCGGCCAGCCGCCGGGTCGCCTCGACCGCGGTGCCCGCGATGCCGTCGCCGCCGTGCCTGCTGGGCAGCCGCACGCTGGCGACCAGCTGGCCGTCGGGGCCGACGAGCACGCCGAGCACCTTGCTGCCGCCGACGTCGAGGCCGACCGACCAGCCCGGGCGTGGTGCTGCGACGACCCGCGTGGTGCGCGGATCCGTGTCGGAGACGCTCACGTCAGCCCTTCACCGCCCCGGACACCAGTCCCGAGGTCATCCGACCCTGCACGAAGAGGAAGAACACGATCACCGGCAGGGCGATGAGCGTCGAGGCGGCCATCACCTGCCCCCAGTCGATGTCGCGCGCGGCGCTCGTCTGGATGAAACCGCGCAGCCACAGGGGCAACGTTCGCACGTTGTCGGCCTGCAGCACGACGAGCGCGGTGGTGAACTCGTTCCACGCCTGCAGGAAGGCGTACACGCCGGACGCCACCAGACCCGGCGCCAGCAGCGGCAACGTGATGCGCAGGAACGCTCCGAACCGCGACAGGCCGTCCACCATGCCGGCCTCCTCGAGCTCCAGCGGGACGCCCGCGACGAAGCCGCGCAGCATCCACACCGTGAACGGCACCACCATCCCCACGTAGATGATCGAGATCCCGACCACCGTGTTGAGCAGGTGCAACGTGCCCATCAGCCGGTACTGCGCGATGAACAGGCCCTCCGCGGGCAGCATCTGGATGACGAGCACCGCCAGCACGAAGCTCGTCCGGCCGCGGAACCGGAACCGGCTGATCGCCAGCGACGCCAGGAACGCGAAGAGCAGCGTGCACACGACGGTGAGCAGCGTCACCGCCACCGACATCCGCAGCGCCGGCAGGAACGTGTCGCCGCTCCACACCGCGGCGTAGTTGTCGAACGAGGCGTTGACGGGCCAGAACGTGGTCTCACCCGAGCTGAGCCGGACGTTGGACATCAGCGACGAGCTGACCATCCAGTAGACCGGGAACGCCCACACCAGCGTCACCAGGACGGCGACGGCGCTGAGCACGGCCCGGCCGGCGCGGGGACGGCGCTTCGTGGCAGTCGTGGCGGTCATGCCTGGGCCTCGTCCTTCAGCAGGCGCCGCACGTAGAACCACGACAGCGCGATGGTGAGCAGCAGCACGAAGATCGACACGGCCGACGCCTTGCCGAAGTCCCCCGATCCGATGCCCAGCTGGTAGATGTAGGTGCCGAGCAGGTTGGTCTGCGACGGCGTGCCGCCGGCGTCCTGCAGCAGCCTGATCTGCGCGAACACCCGCAGGTCCCAGATGATCTGGAGCAGCAGGACGATCGACAGCACCGGGCGGATCATCGGCAGGATGATCCAGCGGAACCGGCCCAGGCCGCCCGCACCGTCGATCTGCGCCGCCTCGAGCACCTCGCCGGGCACCTGGGTCAGGCCGGCGTAGGCCGAGAAGGCCACGAACGGCACCGACGCCCACACGATGATCACCGTCGCGACGAAGAAGAACGACAGCGGGTTCTCCAGCCAGGAGTGGCCGACGAAGTCGAAGCCGAGCCGGGTCAGCAGGTAGTTGACGACGCCGCGGCGGTAGTCGAAGAGCCAGCGCCACACCGCCATCGCGGTGATGACGGGCATCGCCCAGGCCAGCAGCATCGAGACCTGGACGGCGATCCGCGCCCACGTGGGCACCGCCTTCATCAGCAGCGCGACGAGCATCCCGAGGAGCAGCGTCGCGAGCGCGTTGACGAGGCAGAACACGAGGGACCGTGCGACGACGGTCCACAGGTAGGAGTCGTTGGCCAGCGACACGTAGTTGCCGAGGCCGACCCACTGGGCCGGCTTGCCGAACTGCTGGGCCAGCCCGAACTTCTTCAGCGACGTCAGGACCTGCCACACCACCGGGTAGCCGAGCGCCAGCAGGAGGATCGCCACGGAGGGGATGAGCAGCACGTACGGCAGGGCGGGGGTGCGCCGGCTGCCGGCCCGGCGCCGCCGGCGGCGGGCCCGCGTCGGCTCGGGCGCCGACGAGCCGCGGGCGGTCGCCGGGATGGCGTCGGCGGAAGCCGCCGGGACAGGGTGGGAGGACATCACCGCTCCTCGCGAGGTCGGGCGATCAGGAACGGGGTGCGGCGGCGCCGCCCGGGGGCGGCGCCGCCGCGGGGCATCAGGACTGCCCGTTGAGCATCGGCGTGATGTCGGCGTCGAAGGCCTTGGCCGTCGAGTCGATGTCAGCGCCGGAGGCGATCTTCTGGAAGAACTCCTCGAGCTTCTTGCTGTTCTCCAGCGCGGCCCAGCCTGGTGCGGCCGGGGTGAGCTTGGCGTTGAGCGCCGACTGGCTCAGGGCCTGGGCGAACTGGTCGGTGCCGAGCGAGCTGACGTAGTCGGTGTTGGCCGGGCCGAGGCCCGCCTTGCCCAGCATCTGCTGGTACGTCGGGGAGAAGATGATCTTCAGCAGGTTCTTCGCCAGCTGCGGGTGCTGCGACTTGGCCGAGATGCCGATGTTCGAGCCACCGGCGAACACCGGGGCGGCGCCGCCGTTCACGCCGGGCAGGACGAACACGCCGAACGTGCTGTCGTTCCAGGTCCGGACGTCCTTGCCGTCCTTCTTCGTCAGGTCGCCGATCGACCAGTGCGCCCATCCCGGCGCCAGCACGGTGGCGGCGTCGAGCGAGTAGCTGGTGACCGTGCCGTCGGTGGCCTTGACGGAGTCGGCGTCGTTCAGGTGGTTGTAGGTGTTGGCGTCGGTGGCGTCACGCGGCGCCTTGGACGCGGTGGTCCAGATCTGCTGCAGCTGCTTGAGGCCCGCCTCGGTCTTCGGGTCCTCGAAGGTCGCCTTCCACTGGTTGCCGTCCTTGACCGCGATCTCGCCGCCGTTGGCGAAGATCCACGAGATGCCGTTGCGCCAGTCCTGGCCACCGAGCCACAGGCCGGAGAGGTTCGGGATGCCCTTGGGGTCCTTCTGCGCGATCGTCGCCACGTCGCTGTTGAACTCGGCAAGGGTCTTCGGCGGCGCGGTGATGCCCGCGGCCGCCCAGAGGTCCTTGCGGTAGAACACGTAGCGCGACCCGAAGTAGTACGGCAGCGTGTAGTTCTTGCCGTTGACCATGCCGGCCTCGACGAAGCCCTTGAGCAGCTTGTCGCCGCCGAGCGCCGGCACCTGGTCCGTGATGTCGAGGAACGCGCCGACGTTGGTGAACGTCGAGGACTGCGTGTTGCCGAGCTCGGTGACGTCCGGGGTGTTGGCGGCGTCGGGCAGCGCCGTGGTGAGCTTGGTGACCAGGTCGCCCCAGCTCTGCTCCTCGATCGTCAGGGTGGAGCCGGGGTTCTCCTTGGCGAACTCGGTCTTCAGGTACGTCCGCAGGTCGTCGGGGGTGTCGCTGCCGACCAGCCACAGCTTGATGTTCGCAGCCTCGGCCGCCGCAGGCGTGGTGGACCCGGCACCGGCGCCGGTCGCCGTGGCCTGGGGGCTGCCCGCGTTGGACGAGCACGCTGCCAGCGCGAGCGCTGCCAACGACCCCATGGCCACGATGCGTAGCTTCTTCACGTTGGGTTCCTTCCTGGATTGCTGGCGAGCGCCCGATGGCGCCGCCGGAGGGTCGTTCGACCTGCAAGGAGCCGGCTCGGGATCGTCACGTGACCCCGAGCTGGCCCGACAGCACGAGCACCGCTGCCCCCGAGAGGGCCCGGTCCTCGCCGATCGATGCCGTCCGCATCTCGAGGTCACGCCCGATGACGGGCATGGTCCGGGAGCGCACGGTCTCCAGCGCGACCTGCCGCAACGTGCCGCCGACCAGCTCACGTGGCCCGGACAGCACGACCTCGGCGAGGTTGAGCGCACTGACGACGGGAGCCAGGGCGATGCCCAGCTTCCGTCCGACCGACGCCAGCTGGGCGTCGGAGTCCTCGGGGGACAGGCCCGCGACACGGCGGCGCAGCGCCGGCACGGACAGCACGGTCTCCAGGCAGCCGGCGCGGCCGCAGGCGCACGGCACCGGGCCCGGCTCGCCCGCGAGCACGTCGCGCTCGTCGACCACCGTCACGTGGCCGATCTCGCCCGCCGCGTCGTGCCGACCGCGCACCAGCGCGCCGTCCAGGACGATGCCGGCACCGACGCCCTGGCCGATCGTCACGACCATGAGCGAGCCGCCGGCGCCGCCGTACGTGTACTCGCCGAGCGCCTGGACGTTGGCGTCGTTGGCCACGTGCACGGGCACCCCGAGCGCGGCCTGCAGCCGGGCGGCGAGCGGCACGCCGTACCAGCCGCGGTTCGGGGCCTCGACGACGACGCCGTCGGCGTCGATGACGCCCGGCGAGCCGATGCCGATGCCGATCACCGGCTGGGTCGCCGCGGCGAGCAGCTCGCGGCACAGCCCTTCGAGCACCGCGACGGCCTCGTCGCCCGTGCGCCCGTCCAGCGCCGCCGTGCGGCGCGCGACCACGTCGCTCGTCAGCGTCATCACGGCGCCGGTGAGGGCGGCGTCGTCGGTGAGGTCGACGGCGACGATGTGGAACGCCTCCGTCTGCATCCCCACGAGCGTCGCCGGCTTGCCGACGCGTCCCCCGACCCGCACGCCGAGCTCGGCGACGAGGTTCTCGCCGATGAGCTCGGCGACGAGGTCGGAGACCGTCACCCGGGTCAGGCCGGTGCTGCGCGCGATGTCGGCGCGCGACGTCGGTCCGGAGTGGAACAGGTGGGCCAGCACGAGCGACCGGTTGTGGGCCCTGGCATGCTCGGGCAGCACCTTCTCGGTGGCTCGCAGGGCCGGGCCCAACCGGATGCTCCGGGACGTCGTCGTCGTCACGTTTGTTAGTAGAGCGTCCTTACTAATCCCCGTCAACGTCCGGCGGCCGGCCGTGACCACATCGTGATGAATCGTTCACCGGTCGGATTCATGGGATGTCCGTGCTGGTCGGCGCCTCGTCGCCCCGCACGGACCGCGGCGGCTCAGCGGGACACGGCGGCCCAGCCCAGGGCACCCGGGTGACGCACCGACTCCGTGGCGAGCACCACCGCCTCACGCAGGGAAGCGAGCGGGTCGAGGCCACGCGCGAGCGCGGCGCCGGTGGCCCCGTGCAGCACGTCCCCGGCGCCCAACGTGTCGACCACCTCCGCCGGTGCCACGGCGGGCGGGGTGACCTCGTCGTACGCCCCGGACGCCAGGCGCACCCGGACCGGTCCGGCGCCTGCCGAGCGCGCGACGAACGACGGGCCGAGCGCGGCCACCGCGTCCAGCAGGCCGTCCGCAGCGCCTCCCCCGCCCGGGTCCGCGTCTCCCACGGGCACGACGAGGTCCGCGGACAGGATCGCGACGTCGACGTGCGCCAGCAGCCGCTCCAGCCCGGGCTTCCACGACCCGCCGTCGGCGAGCACCACGACGCCACGACGCCGCGCCGCGCCGGCCACCGCGATGCCCGCGGCGACGTGGTGACCGTCGACGAGGACGGCACCGGCCCCGTCGAGGACGTCCTCGGCCGCGCGGGCCGCCGCCGCACCCAGGTCGTCGGGCCACCCGGTGGCGTTCGTCGAGACGACGGCGCGCTGCCCGGTGGACGCCGTGACGAGCACCGCCGAGACGGCCGGGTCGCCCGGCGCGCCCGCCGCCAGGTCGACGACGCGCACGCCGGCCGCGGCGAGGCGGTCCGACACCAGCCGCGCCACCGGCCCGGCGCCGAGCGCCGTCACGAGAACCGCCGGCACGCCCAGCGCCGCCGCCGTGGCCGCCGCGTTCGCCGCCGGGCCACCGAAGGTCACCGTGAGGCCCAGCGCGACGAGCTTCTCGTCCGGACCGGGCAGCCGCTCGACGCGCTGCACGACGTCGAGCGTCGCCAGCCCGCAGCACACGAGCGGCGGCGGGGTCACGCGGGCCAGCGTAGGGGCGGGACGATCGGCGTGCGGCACCGACCCGGCACCCTCAGTACGGTGGAACCGTCAACAGACCCCGCGACCAGGGAGACCCCCGTGTCCTCGCCGATCGACCCCACCACCACCGCCGCCTGGACCGCGCTGTCGGACCACGAGAGCACGCTGCGGCCGGACCTGCGCGGCTGGTTCGCCGCCGACCCGGGCCGGGCGGAGCGCCTGACGTTCGGCGTCGGCGACCTGACGGTCGACCTGTCGAAGAACCTCGTCACCGACACCACGCTCGGCCTGCTCGTCCAGCTCGCCGAGCAGGTCGGCGTCGCCGACCGGTTCCGCGCGATGCTGCGCGGCGAGCACATCAACGTCACCGAGGACCGCGCGGTGCTCCACACGGCGCTGCGCCGCCCGGCGGGGGCCTCCCCCGAGCTCGTCGTCGACGGCCAGCACGTCGACGTCGACGTGCAGGCGGTGCTGGCCAAGATGTCCGCCTTCGCGGAGCGGGTCCGCTCCGGCGCGTGGACCGGCGCCACCGGCGAGCGTGTGAAGACCGTCGTGAACATCGGCATCGGCGGCTCCGACCTCGGCCCGGCGATGGCGTACCTCGCCCTGCAGCCGTACGTGCAGCAGGGCCTGGAGCTGCGGTTCGTCTCCAACATCGACCCCACGGACCTGGCGGAGAAGACGAAGGACCTCGACCCCGCCACGACGCTGTTCATCGTCGCGTCGAAGACGTTCGGCACGCTCGAGACCCTGACGAACGCCCGGCTGGCCCGTGACTGGCTGTGGGGCGGGCTCGTCGGCGAGGGCCGGATCGACGACACCGACGCAGCCCGCACGTCCGCCGTGGCGCACCACTTCGTCGCCGTCTCCACGGCGCTGGACAAGGTCGCGGCCTTCGGCATCGACCCGGACAACGCGTTCGGCTTCTGGGACTGGGTCGGCGGGCGCTACTCGGTCGACTCGGCGATCGGGCTGTCGCTGGCGATCGCCATCGGCCCGGAGGGCTTCGCGGACTTCCTGCACGGCTTCCACCTGGTCGACGAGCACGTGGCCACCACGCCGCTGGCGTCGAACGTGCCGGTGCTCATGGGCCTGCTCAACGTCTGGTACGTCAACTTCCTGGGCGCGCACACGCACGCGGTGCTGCCCTACGACCAGTACCTCTCGCGGTTCCCGGCGTACCTGCAGCAGCAGACCATGGAGTCGAACGGCAAGTCCGTCCGCTGGGACGGCTCGTCGGTGACGACCGCGACCGGCGAGGTGTTCTGGGGCGAGCCGGGCACCAACGGGCAGCACGCCTTCTACCAGCTCATCCACCAGGGCACCCGGCTCATCCCGGCGGACTTCATCGCGATGGCCAACCCGGTGCACCCGCTGCGGGACGGCGACACCGACGTGCACGCGCTGTTCCTGGCCAACTACTTCGCGCAGACCAAGGCGCTGGCGTTCGGCAAGACGGCCGACGAGGTGCGGGCCGAGGGCACGGCCGAGCCCGTGGTCCCGGCGCGGGTGTTCAGCGGGAACCGGCCGACGACGTCGATCCTCGCCCCGGCGCTCACACCGTCGGTGCTCGGGCAGCTCGTCGCCCTCTACGAGCACATCACGTTCGTCGAGGGGACCGTCTGGGGCATCGACTCGTTCGACCAGTGGGGTGTCGAGCTCGGCAAGAAGCTCGCGCTGGAGATCGCCCCCGCCCTGACCGGCGACGCGGCGGCCCTGGCCTCGCAGGACCCGTCGACGCGGGCTCTCATCGAGCGCTACCTCGAGCTGCGGCACTAGGGCTGCGGGCGATCGGCGCGACGGCGCCCACGTGGCGCGGTGAGAGGGTAGGCGCGTGAGCGAACCCGTCGTGCGGGCCCGGGTGGACGCCTGGACGTGGGCCGTGCGGCTGTTCCCGACGAGGTCGCAGGCGGCCGCCGCCGTGCGTGCCGGGCACGTGCGGGTCAACGGCGAGCGGGCCAAGCCGGCCACGCTCGTGGTGCCGGGCGACGAGGTGCACGTGCGCGGCGGCGCCATGCGCGAGCGGCTCGTCGTCGTCGAGCGGCTCATCGTCAAGCGGGTCGGCGCGGACGTCGCGGCCGCGTGCTACCTCGACCGCTCGCCGGCACCGGTCCTCCGTGAGCGGCTGGCCCTGGTGGCGGTCCGGGAGCGCGGCGGCGGGCGGCCGACGAAGCGCGAGCGGCGGCTCACCGACCGGCTGCGCGGGCGCTGAGCCGCCACCGCACGGCCGAGCGCGGCGCACCGGGCGGGTGGCAGACGCCGCGCCACGGCGGGTGGCGCCACCCTGAGCTGCCCACCCGGACGTCGGCCATGACGGCAGTGTGGCCACGAGGCGCAACACTTGTCCCGTGGACACCCCTCGCATGAACGTCGAGTCGTTCAACCTCGACCACCGCACCGTCAAGGCGCCCTACGTCCGGCTCGCGGACCGCAAGGTGCTGCCCCACGGCGACGTGCTGGTCAAGTACGACATCCGGTTCGCCCAGCCGAACCAGGCCCACCTGGAGATGGACACCGTCCACTCCCTCGAGCACCTGTTCGCCGAGCACAGCCGCAACCACTCGGACCAGGTGGTCGACTTCTCCCCCATGGGCTGCCAGACCGGGTTCTACCTCATCCTGTCCGGCGAGTGGGCGTACGACGACGTGCTCGGACTGGTCGAGGCGACGCTCGGCGACGTCCTCGAGGCCACCGAGGTGCCGGCCGCGAACGAGGTGCAGTGCGGCTGGGGCGCCCACCACACGCTCGCCGGCGCGCAGGCCGCCGCGCGGGAGTTCCTCGCGCATCGCGACGAGTGGGCCCAGGTGACCGCGTGAGCGAGTCGCCCGCGGGCGAGTCGACCCCCGGGACGACGCCGCGCGACGACGGTGGCGAGCGAACCACCCGCCGCGAGCGCGGCGCGACGCGGTCCGGCGGCAGGCCGGCCGTCGTCGTCGTCGCGATGGACGAGGAGGCGCAGCCGTTCCTCGCGCGCGCCGAGTCGCAGGCCGCCGAGGAGGTCGTCGGCGGCGCGCGCGTCCGGGCGCTGCACCTCGCGGGTCGCGAGGTGCTCCTGGTCACGGCCGGCATCGGGCTGGTGAACGCCGCCGCCGCTGGTGCGGTCCTGGCCAGCGGGATGAAGCCGGACGTGCTGGTCAGCTCCGGCAGCGCGGGGGGGCTCGGCGGCCAGGTGGGCGTCGGTGACGTCGTCGTCGGCTCCTCCTACGCCTACGCGCGGGCCGACGCCCGCGCGTTCGGCTACGTCATGGGCCAGGTGCCGGGCATGCCCGCGACCTTCCCGGCCGACGAACGGCTGGTGCACGCGGCGCAGGCCGCCGCCGGTGGGCGCACCGTGCACGTCGGCGAGGTGGTCTCCGGCGACACGTTCGTCGACGGGCCGCTGGTCGACGAGCTGCGCCGCGACTTCCCCGGGGCGCTCTCGACGGACATGGAGTCGACGGCGCTGGCGCACACGGCGCACCTGTTCGGCGTGCCGTTCGTCTCCGTGCGGGGCATCAGCGACCTGTGCGGGGCTACCGAGTTCGCGCAGCACGTGGACGACGCTGCCGAGCGGGCCGCCGACGTCGTCGTGGGGCTGCTGGCCTCCCTCGGCTGAGCCGCGCAGAACCGGCCCGCCGGTGGACCCACCCGGCTACGGTGCAGGGATGGGGCGACGCAGGGCGGTGTCCGACCGCCTCGTGGTCGACCTCGGCACGTTCGGCGACAGCGGGAGCGAGCCCGCGCCCACGGCCGGCGAGGACGCAGCACGGGGCGGCCGGAAGGGCCTGCGGCTGCCGTCGCGCGCGCGGCTCACCCGCCAGGCGGTCGCGGCCGGCGTGGTCGCCCTGCTCGCGCTCTCGTCGTGGGGCATGTCCGCCGACATCCGGGACCGCGAGCGCGCGGACCGGCTGATCTCCGCACCCGGCGGCGTGCTGTCGCTCGCCGCCGCACCCCGGGTCGCGTGGTCAGCCCGGACGGAGTCGTCCACGACGTCCTTCATGCCGGGTCTCGTCGTGGTGCAGCGCGGCACGACGCTGCACGGCCTGGACGCCGGGACGGGCGTCGAGCGCTGGCAGGTGCCGGTGGACGCCGGCGCGCGGTGCCGCACGGCGTCGTCCGCACGCGGGGGTCCCGCGGTCGTCGACCCGCTCGTCTGCTGGGACGGCCCCGACGCAGATCGCCAGGTGACCGTGGTGCACGCCGACGGCACCTGGACTCAGCGCACCCTGGGCGACGGTGTCGTCTGGGCCGCCGGCACCGCCGACGGCGGCGTCGCGACGGCCCGCCTGGTGGGGCCGGCACCACCCACCGACCAGGTGCGGGTGACACCCCTCGACGGCGGCGGCGCCTCCGTCGACGGCCGCATCACGCAGGGCCAGGACGTGGTGGTGCGGCTCGAGGACGCCACCACGGGCACCGAGCGGTGGGAGCACACGCTGCACTTCCACGCGGTGCCCGACGTGTGGTCGTGCGTCACCGTGAGCGAGGACCGCACCGGCGCGCACCCGACCTACTCGGCATCCGTCCGCCCCCCTGAGGTGGTCGGTGTCGGGACGCTCGTCGAGGTCCGCGGGTGCGGCGTCCAGGGTGCGTTCACGGCCGACGGCGCCGCCGTCGGTGACCTGTCGTCCTCGTCGTCCGCCCTCGCGGAGCCGTACGTCGACGGCGGCATCCTCGAGCACGTGAGCGGCGACCAGGGCGTGACGAGCGCGTGGCAGGGCCCCGAGCGGACCGTCCGGTTCGGCGCGCAGGTGCTCAACCCGGCAGCGACCGACGGCACGCCCTCCGACCTCGTGCTCGCCGGCGTCGCACCCGTGACGCTGCGCGCCTACACCCCGGCCGGCACGCAGCGGTGGCGCTCGGCGCACGGCTACGGGGACCTGCTGGCCCGCGCGAACGGCGTCGCGGTCATGACCCTGCTCGAGGGCGGCGCCGCCGGCGTGGACCTGCGAACGGGCAAGCAGCTGTGGCTGGACACGGACCTCGTGCCGGGCACCTACGGCCCGGACGCGGTCCCTCGCAGCGGCTTCACCGATGGACGGGTGGCGGCGCTGCTCGTCACCACGGCCCTCGTCAGGTCGGAGGACGGAACCACGGTGTCCGTCGACGCGGGGGGTGGCACCGCCGAGCTCGTCGGGGTCGACCTGGTCACGGGCGCGATCCGGTGGCGGATCCCCCTTCCGGGCTACCTCGACCAGGTCGACGCGGTCCAGGGCCACCTGGTCGTCACCTCCGAGAACGCTGTCCCGACCGGCGCCGCGGCAGGGCTCGACGTCCCCGCGACCCCCACCGCGGGCACCGTCGTCGTGCTGCGCTGACGCTCGGGCGTCCGCAGCACGAGGACCCCCTACCGCGGCGGCGGCGCCGGGGCGATGGGCCGCCCCTCCGGGGTGAGACCGGCCGTCACGCGCGTGCGGGCGTTGGCGTGGACCGACCAGCGCGGCACCGTGGCCCGCAGCACGCCGGCGGTCACCACGCCGACCCCGCCCATGACGAGCACACCCCCGGCGAGGCTGCCCAGGCCGGCTCCCGCCGCCACGACCAGCGGACCGGTGGCGGCCCCGGTATCGGAGAGCAGTCGCCACACGCCGAGGAACTGCGCCCGCACCGCCCGCGGCGCCACGTCGGCGCCGAGCGTCATGATCATGCCCGAACCGACGCCGTTGGCCAGCCCCATGACCATCGCCACGAGCGCCACCGTGAGGACGCCGCGCGCCAGCGGCAGCACCAGCAGCGCGGCCCCGAGCGCGAGCATGGACGGCACCGCCACCGAGAGCCGCCCGCGCCGGTCCATGAGCTTGCCGGCGGGGTAGAACACCGCCATGTCGAGGGCCCCCGACAGCCCGTAGAGCAGCGACGTCGTCGCGGGGGCCAGACCCAGGTGCAGGCCCCACAGCGGCAGCACCACCTGGCGCGCACCCCGCGTGGCGCCGACCAGCAGCACCGCGATGCCCAGCGACAGGAAGACGCGGCGGTGGTCCACCATCACACGCCGCAGCGGCACGTGCGGACCGCCGGCCGCCGCCGGACGGCCCACCTCGACGTCCGGCACCACCGCGACCACCACACCGGCGACGGCGACCACCGCCAGCGCGAGCCAGAACACCGCGACCGTCCCGGCCAGGCGCACCACGCCCGCGCCGAGGAAGGGCCCGACGAAGACGCCGATGCGCGCCACACCGCCCAGCAGCGACAGCGCGCGGGCGCGGAACAGCGGCGGCGTGATCTCCGTGACGTACGCCTGCCGCGCCAGCATGTACACCGCGTTCGTCGCGCCGGTGAGCAGCACCGCGATGCCGAACAGCAGCGGCGAGCCGGCCAGCGCGCAGACGGCCAGCATGGCGGCGGACGCCACCGCGGCGACCAGCAGCGCGTTGCGGTCGCCGATGCGGGCGGCGAGCGCCCCGGCGGGCACGTCGCCGAGGATCTGGCCCACCGCGAGCAGGGCCGCCAGCACGCCGGCCATCGCGAGCGTCGTGCCGAGCTGCACCGCCCGGACGGCGACCATCGGCGTGACGGCGCCGATGCCGATCTCGAAGCACAGCGCCGGCAGGTACACGCCGAGGACGGCCTGGCGGGACAGGAAGCCACGACCGGCGTCGGGCGCACCGGCGGCGCGCGCGGAGCTCATCGTTCGAAGGCCGCCGCGGGGTCGTCGGACAGGGCGCTGGCCACCCGGCGCCACATGTGGGGCGGCATCGGCGGCAGCGCGTCCAGCTCGAACCACGCCGCGTCGGTGTTCTCGCCGTCCGCGGGGTGCGGCTCGCCGGACACGTAGTCGCAGCGGAACGTCAGGTCGACGTACTGCGAGCGGTCACCGTTGTCGTAGGTGACCGGCTCGGTCACCCCGACCGAGGCCAACCGGCGCGGCGCCGCGACGACGTCCGCCTCCTCCAGCACCTCGCGGACCGCGGCGGCGGCCGGTTGCTCACCCGGGTCGACGATGCCCGTGACCGGCGTCCAGTCGCCGGTGTCGGCACGCCGCACCAGGAGCACCTGGCGTTCGCGCAGCACCACGGCGGTCACGCCGACCAGCCACAGCGGGTCGTGGCCGATCTTCGCGCGCAGGGCAAGGACGAAGTCGGGGGTGGCCACGGGAGGCGATGCTACGGCTCCACCTCGAAGCCGGACCAACCGGCCGGGTCCGCGTCGGCGACGACGACGCGTGCCACCCGGGCCCACCGTGGACCCTCGTGCAACGCGCTGACCAGCGCATCGACGGCAGGTGCCGCGCCCTCGGCGTGCACCTCGACGGTGCCGTCGTCGCGGTTCGCCACCCAGCCGCGCACGTCGAGCCGGGCGGCCTCGCGTGCGGTCCACCAGCGGTACCCGACACCCTGCACGTCCCCGTGCACCACCGCCCGACGAGCGATCACGCCCCCATGGTGCGGCCCTCAGGCGGGTCGGGTCGAGGCGGCCGCCTCGGCGCGCCGGGCGGCGACCTTCGCCTGCCGCAACCGGTTCTCGGCCTCGCGCACGAGCTCGTCGGGAGCCGCCGGCCCGGCGACCGACCACACGACCGCCGAGTGCAGCCACGGCCACGCCGACGGCGGGATGCCGCCGGACGGGGTGAGCAGCGCCGTCACCGTCTGGTGCCGCAACGTCTCGGCCTGCGCGGCGGCCCGCAGGTCGTCCGCGGGCGGCAGCGTGGCCAGCACGGCGAACCGGTCGCCGTCCACGCGGCCGGCCTCGCACCCCGGTGGCAGCGCGGCGCCGAGCCGCCGCGCCAGCTCGACGAGCAGGGCGTCACCGTTGGCCTGACCGTGCCGGCCGTTCGTCACGGCCATCGCCCGCACGTCGAGCAGCACGAGCACCACGCGGGCACGCGTGCGCACGGCCATCTCGCAGCGCCGGCTGAGCGCGTGCCACGTGCTGAGCCGGCCCGGCAGCCGCGTCAGCGGGTCGTGCGTGGAACGCTGCGCCAGGGCGCCGACGAGGGCGAGGACGAGGTCGGCCGCGCTCGCCGAGCCCCAGCCGTCGCCCCGCACCAGCACGTCGTCGTAGCGGCGCTCGCCACGCCGTTCCATCGCCCGGGTGGCCACCTCCGCGACGGCGGCCTCGGGGTGCACCACGAGGGGCGACCAGTCGGTGACGTCACCGGTGGGCCGCCGCAGCAGCACCGCCCGGCCGTAGCCGAGCCGCCCGGTCATCGCCGCGGTGAACCGGGCGCGCGTGACGAGCCCGGCGCGGCCGCCGCCGTCGTCGTCCAGGACCGCCACGCACGTCAGGTCGTCGTCGCGGAAGACCACCTCGAGGTCGGCCACCGGCAGCCCGGAACCGACGACGAGGGCAGGGCGGGCCAGGTCGCGGGCGACGCCCGCCAGCTGGCCCCGGCCGGGCGCCGCCACCTGCTGCGCCACCTCGGTGAGCTCGTCGTGCATGCCCGCAGTCTCGGCACGGCGCGGGCAGCGATTCCGGACCAAGCGGACACGGCACCGGAGAGTTCTCCGGACGTTCACGGCGAGGTCACCCGCCGCGCCTTCGCCCGAAACTCCCGCCACCCGGCCGTCACCCGGCAAGATGACGGTGTGACCGGCACCGATCTCTCCCCCACCGACACCCGGCGGCTGCGCTGCGCCCTGTTCGTCGACTTCGACAACGTCCTCATCGGGCTGCAGCAGCTCGACGCCCGGCTCGCCGAGCGGTTCGCGACCGATCCGGGGCACTGGCTCGGCGAGCTCGCCACCGGTGCCGACGACGACGGCGCCTTCACGCGCCGCTTCCTGGTCCTCAACTGCTACCTCAACCCGGCGAGGTTCTCCGACTTCCGGCCGCACTTCACCCGCGCCGGCTTCCAGGTGGTCGACTGCCCGTCGCTGACGCAGCAGGGCAAGTCCAGCGCCGACATCAACCTGGTCCTCGACGCGGTCGACGCCCTCGCCGCGCCGACCAGGTACGACGAGTTCGTCATCCTCTCGGCCGACGCGGACTTCACGCCGCTCATCCAGCGCTGCCGGGCGAACGACCGGCGCGTCACCGTCGTCACGGCCAGCCCGGCGGCGAGCGCCTACCGCGCGGTGGCCGACACGGTGCTGGACGCCACCGCGTTCGTCGAGCTCGTCACGCAGACCGGCGCCCTGGCGGGCGACGAGGCGGCCTCCGCCACCGACGCCGGCGGCGAGGACGGGTCGGCCCCGCCGGCAGCGCCCGCGGCGCGCGCCACGACCCCGGCCAAGCGCAGCGCGGCCGAGGCGCCGCCGGACGGCTCGCAGAAGGGCCGCCGCGCGGTGCTGCGCCTGGTGCAGGGCGCCGACCGGCCGATCCTGCTGTCCACGGCGGCGCAGGCGGCGCAGAAGGCCGACCCGGACCTGCCCGGCTCGAAGTGGGCCGCGGCCGGCAGCTTCAGCGCGTGGCTCGCCCGCGAGCTGCCGGACCTGCGCACGACGAAGGAGCCGGCCGGTGCCTACGTCTGGGACCCGACCCGTTTCGACGAGGCCGACCTGCCGGGCGCCGTCAGCCCCAAGGACGTCACCGAGATCCAGCGGCGCGTCCTGGAGGTCACCGACGTGCCCGGACTGACGCAGCCGTACTACGGGATGCTGCTGACGCAGCTCGCCGCGGACGTGCACGCGCACCCGTTCGACACCACCACCACGGCGCGTCGCGTCTACGAGGCCTGCCAGAAGGCGGGCGCGAAGGTGGGTCAGGCCACGGTGCGCCAGGTGATCTCCGGCATCCTCTACACGGGCGTGAAGCTGACCGGCGCCAAGCCGGACGCCCGGCAGCTGGCCAAGGCCTGGGCGGACAACGTCGTCGGCCTGTGCCGCGGCACGCGCATGCAGCTGTCCAAGACCGACGAGCGGGCGATCCGGGCCTGGGTGGGCGGTGGCCTCATCGACTGACGTCAGGCCCGGGCGAGGAAGTCCTCCACCAGCCGCGCCAGCGACCGGGGACGCGCCAGCGGCAGCATGTGCCCGGCGCGCGGCACCGTGCGCAGCCGCGCGTCCGGCAGGCTGCCGGCGATGAGCCGGGTGTGCTCGGGCCGCACCACGTCGTAGCGGCCGGCGACGACGAGCGTCGGCACCTCGACGGCGGCGAGGTCCGCCGGGTCGATGCGGGGGTCCTGCGTCATGAGCGACAGCCGCTCGGCGAGGGCCCGCGCCCGCGGGTGGTCGACGAGCCCGGCCGCCCGGTGGGCCAGCCGCATCGGCACGATGCTGCTCGCCCGCAGCCCGGCGGGAAACAGGTTCGCGCCGACGACGACCAGCCGGCCGATGCGCCCGGGGTGACGCAACGCGAGCGCGAGCGCGATGTTCCCGCCGTCGGAGAAGCCGAGCAGGTCGACGCCCTGCAGTCCGAGGGCGTCGAGCGCGTCGTCGACGTCGTCGGCCATCTGCGCGATGGTCAGCGGCCCGTCGCCGCGCGGCGAGCCGCCGCCGCCGCGCGAGTCGAGGCCGACGAGCCGGTGCCGCGCCGACAGCAGCGGCACCATCCGGTCGAAGACGCGATGGGTCTCACCGTTGCCGTGCAGCAGCACGAGAGGCGGCCCGCTCCCGGTCTGCGCCGCCCACAGCGGCCCGGCCATCGCACCCATGGGCGGGAACTGTAGGCGTGCTGCCTGGGAGTGCCCGGCGGAGCCAGGCACCGGCACGCGCCCGTCAGGCGTCGCGCCGCAGCTCCACGAGCACCTCGTGGTGCGCGGTCTGCGGGAACATGTCGAGCAGCCGGCCCCGCACGGGCCGCAGCGAGGGCATCGCCGCCAGGTCGCCGGCCAGGGAGTCCACGTGGCACGACGAGTAGAGGACGCGCCGCACCCCGGACTGCTCGAGCCACCCCGCGAGCGCCGCCCCGACGCCCCGCCGCGGCGGGTTGACGACCACGACGTCGGGATGGTCCGCGGCCGACGAGCCGAGCGCGAACGCGGTCGCGTCACCGGCCCGGAACTCGGCCGCCAGGCCCGCGAACGCCGCCGACGAGCGGGCGCCCGCCACGGCCGCCGCACTGGTCTCCACGCCGAGCACGCGGGCACCCGGCGCGGCCGCCGCGGCGTGCAGCGCGAAGCCGCCCACGCCGCAGTACAGGTCCCACAGCGACGCGGGCGCCTCGTCGGACAACCAGGCCGCCGCCTGCCGGTACAGCGTGGTGGCGACCGCCGAGTTCGTCTGGAAGAAGCCCTGCGGGCGCAGCCACAGGTCGATGCCGCCCAGCCGCATCCGCAGCGCCGAGGCCTCGGTGAGCAGGATCTCCCGTTCCCCCTCGAGCAGCGCCGCGTGGGCGGGCAGCAGGTTGACCGAGGCCACCGCCAGCTGCGGCAGCGCCGCCTGCAGCCACGGCAGGTGCTTGCGGATGCGCGCGAGGGCCTCCGTGGACCGCAGCACGAACCGCACCATGAGCTCGCCGTCCGGCGACACCGTGGCCAGCACGTGCTTGAGCTCCCCGGTGCGCTCCGGCACCGCGTACGGCACCAGGCCGGCGCGCGTGACGAACGCCGCCAGCGCGGGGAACGCGGCCGTGAGTCGCTCGTCGTAGAGCCGGCAGTCCTGCAGGTCGACGCCGCGGTGGTCGGCGTCGAGGATGCCCAGCGTCGGCGCGTCGAGGCTGCCGCCGACGACGAGCTTCGCCTTGTTCCGGTAGCCGGCCGGCGCGCTGGCCACCGGCGGCTCCCAGGCGATGTCGCCGAACGGCGTCAGCAGCCGGCGCGCGTGAGCGGCCTTGTCCGCGAGCTGCACCTCGTACGGCACGGCGAGCAGCGTGCACGAGCGGCATCGACCGTCGTCGTACGCGGGGCAGAACACCAGACGAGCCTACGGAACGCGGCCAAGGGACGGACGGCGGGCGGCCGCACCGGGCGGTTCGTCGCAGGATGGGTGGACGACGACGAAGGAGGCTGCGATGCCACGGATCGGCGACTCCGACCTGGACGTGCTGCCGCTGGCGGTGGGCGGGAACGTGTTCGGGTGGACCGCGGACGAGCCGACGAGCTTCGCGCTCCTCGACGCGTTCACGCAGACCCCCGGCATCTCGATCGACACCGCCGACGGCTACTCGCACTGGGTGCCGGGGCACACGGGCGGCGAGAGCGAGACGATCCTCGGCCGCTGGTTCGCCGCTCGGCCGGGCGCGCGCGAGCGCGTGGTGGTGGCGACCAAGGTGTCGAGCCACCCGCAGTTCCGGGGCCTGGCGGCCGCGAACGTCGCCGCCGCCGCGCGGGCGTCGCTGCGGCGGCTGCAGACGGACCGGATCGACCTGTACTGGGCGCACCACGACGACGCGTCCGTGCCGCTGGCCGAGACGGCCGCCGCGTTCTCCGCCCTGGTCGACGAGGGCCTGGTGCGCTGGATCGGGCTGTCGAACTACTCCCCGGAGCGGATCGACGAGTGGTTCGCGATCGCCCACCACGACGGCCTGCACCTGCCGGTCGCCTACCAGCCGCAGTACAACCTGCTCGAGCGCGAGTTCGAGGGCGCCCGCCGGGACCGGGCCGAGCGGTACCACCTCGGCGTGCTGCCCTACTACGCGCTCGCCAGCGGCTTCCTGTCGGGCAAGTACCGTGCGGACGTCCCCGCGCCGGCGACGCCGCGCGCCGACCGGGCCGCGCAGTACCTCGACGAGCGCGGCCGCCGGGTGCTGGCCGTGCTCGACGAGGTCGCGGCCGCACACGACGCCGCGGTGGCGTCCGTCGCGCTGGCGTGGCTGCGGCGGCAGCCGACGGTCGTGGCACCCATCGCGTCCGCGAGCCGCGTCGAGCAGGTCCCGGCACTGCTGGCGTCGACGACGCTGGAGCTCACCGCCGCCGAGCTCGACGCGCTGACGGCCGCCGGCGCCTGAGCCGCCGGCCGGCGCCGCGGGCACGTGCCGTAGCGTCGGGCCGGTGGGACTGACGGCGTGGCTGGCAGGGCAGGACGAACGCGCGGCGCTGCGGCGGCTCCGCCGGGCGCTCCCGCGCGCCGGCGACGCGAGCACGTGGGGTGCCACGCGAGCGGAGCTGGACGCGGTGGTGCGGCGCACCCTCGGGCTCGAGGTGCACGACGAGCAGTGGCTGGCCGTCCTCGCGATGCACGAGGGCCGGGTGGTCGACCTCGACACCGGCGAGGGCAAGACGCTGGTGGGCGCGCTGGCCGCGGTGCTCGCGGTGCGGGACGGGCGCCGCGTGCACGTCGCCACCGTCAACGACTACCTCGCCACGCGCGACGCCGCGTGGATGCGGCCGGTGTACGAGGGCGCGGGCGTCACCGTGGCGTCGGCGACCTCCCTGACGCCGCCCGACGAGCGCCGTGCCGCCTACCGCGCGCAGGTGGTCTACGCACCGCTCACCGAGGTGGGGTTCGACCTGCTGCGCGACGGCCTCGTCGAGCGGCCCTCCGACCGGGTGCTGGACGGCCTGGACCACCTGGTGGTCGACGAGGTGGACGCCCTGCTCGTCGACCAGGCGCGCATCCCGCTCGTCATCGCCGGCGCCTGGGGCGAGCGCGAGGGCGACCTCGCGCTGCGTGCCGCTGAGGTGGTGGAGGCGCTGGCCCCGGGCGCCGACTTCGAGGTCGACGAGGGCCGCACCGCGGTGTGGCTCACCGCGCGGGGCACCGCACGCGTCGAACGGTCCTTCGGCGTGCAGCTGTACGACGAGGGCGGCACCGCGACCCTCACGGCCGTCAACCTCGCGCTGCACGCCCGCGCGCTCGTCGCGCGCGACGTCGACTACCTCGTCGTCGACGGCGCGGTGCGGCTCGTCGACACCGCGCGCGGGCGCGTCGCGCAGCACCGGCGCTGGCCGGACGGCCTGCAGGAGGCGGTCGAGGTCCGGGAGCGGCTGCAGCGCTCGGAGGCGGGCGTGGTCCTCGACCAGACGACCGTGCCGGCCCTGACCCTCGCCTACCGGTCGGTGACCGGGATGAGCGGCACCGCCGCCCGGGCCCGCGAGGAGCTGGACGCCCTCTACCGGCTGCCGGTGGTGCGGATCGCGCCGCACCGGCCGTGCGTGCGGGACGACGAGCCCGTCCGCGTCTACGCCACCGGCGACGACGCCGACCGGGCGCTCGTGGCACGCGCCGCGCAGGCCAGGCGCGCCGGGCGCCCGGTCCTGGTCGGCACCGCCTCGGTGCAGGCGTCCGAGCAGGTCGCGGAGCTGCTGGCGGCCGCCGGTGTGCCGGCCGTGGTGCTCAACGCCAAGAACGACGCCGCCGAGGCGGCCCTGGTGGCACGGGCCGGCGAGGTGGGCGCCGTCACGGTGTCCACGCAGATGGCCGGGCGTGGCACCGACATCCGGCTGGGGGCGGGCGCCGCCGAGCTCGGCGGCCTGCTCGTGCTGGCGCGCGGGCTGTACCCGAGCTCACGGCTCGACGAACAGCTCCGCGGCCGCTCCGGCCGGCAGGGCGATCCGGGCGGCTCGGCGGTGTACGCCGCGCTCGACGACGAGGTGGTCGCCGCCGCCACGGACACGGACGTCGTGGGAGCGGCCGGACCGGACGGCGAGCTCGCCGCCCGGTCCGCCGCTTCGCTCGTGCTGCACGCCCAGAAGGTGGCCGAGGGCTCCGACCTGGCCAGGCTGCAGGAGACCTGGCGCTACCACGCGATCGTGGCCGCGCAGCGCGCCGCCGTGCAGGCGGAGCGCTCGCGGATCCTGGAGCGCGACGACGACCTGTGGCGCGGCGTGCGGCTGGCCGTCCTCGACCGCGCCTGGAGCGATCATCTGGGACTGCTCACCGACCTGCGCGAGTCGGTGCACCTGCGCGTGGTGGCGCGGATGAACCCGTGGCTGAGCTTCAACCACGACGCGGAGCAGGCGTTCGCCACCCTGCTCGACGACGCGCGCGACGAGGCGGAGCGCCTTGTCGCGGCCCACGGCGAGGCCACCAGCCTGGCCGACCTGGGCGTGCGCCGGCCGGCCGCGACGTGGACGTACCTGGTCCACGACATGGTGCTGGGCGACGACGTGGACCGGGTGACGCGCGCGCTGCGGCGCCGGGCCGAGCGGCTCAGACGTCCCGACGCAGCCGGCTGAGCGGGATCCCGAAGATCGCCGCGGGGGGCTCCGGGAGCTCGTCGTACCCCTCGCCGACCTCGGGGAAGCCGTCCTGCGGGGCCGGCCCCACCCACACCCGCCAGTAGGTGCCGTCGAAGTAGACGTGTCCCGGTGACCAGACCGTCGCCCTGCCGGCGCTCGTCAGCTGGCCGCGCATCGTCGCCAGGTGGGACACCGGCACGAAGCCGACGTAGCGGTTGCGCCACTCGACGACGACGCGCTCCACGGCGCCGCTGGAGAACTCGACCTCGATGGGGAACGGCGCGCGCTTGCCCTCGCCCGGGTACAGCGCGGATCGGATGGACTGCTGCATCGCAGGCGCCTCGGTCGCGACGAAGCCCTCGCCGACGTCGGCGGTGACGCGTGACGCGTGGTGCCACGGAACGCTCGGGTTCACCGGAAGATCGTCCCACCAAGCGGACCGCGGCGGTTCACCGGGCGCCCCGGTCGGGCCCGGACGAGCATGGGAACCGCGCGGCGGCGGCGGCCCTCGGGGGTAACGTCGCATGCGCCGGGTGCGAGGACGGGAGCTGGCACGTGACGGTCGAGGCGAGGGGCGGCGCCGGCGCCGCCGTCGGCTCGCCGCGGGCCGGAGCGCGGCTGCGCGTGGTGGTCGTCATCCCGTGCCTGGACGACGCCGGTTTCCTCGCCGCCTGCCTCGAGGCGTTGGCGCACCAGACCCGCAGCCCGGACCAGGTGCTCGTCGTGGACAACGGCTCGACCGACGGCAGCCGGCGCGTCGCCCACCGCGCCGGCGCGACCCTCGCGCGCGAGAAGCGCCGCGGCATCTGGCCGGCGGCCTCCCGCGGCTACGACATCGCCGCGCGCACCGCTGACGTCATCGCCCGCCTCGACGCGGACTCGGTGCCGCCGGCGGACTGGGTGGAGCGGGTCGCCGCCGCCTTCGAGCGCGATCCCGGGCTGGACGCGCTCACCGGTGGCGCCCGGTTCTACGGCGGCAACGCGTTCACGCACTACGCCGGCGAGCACTGGTACATCGGGGGCATGTACGCGGTGCTGACCCCGGCGTTCGGGCACCCGCCGGTGTTCGGCTCGAACTTCGCGATGCGCACCGCGCTGTGGCGGCGGACCCGCCGGCTGGTGCTGCGCCGCGACGCGGGCGTGCATGACGACCTCGACCTGTCGATCCGGTTCCCCGTCGGCACCCGGGTGACCTACGACCCGACACTCGTCATGCCCGTCTCGGCGCGCCCGTTCGCGACGCCCGGTGCGCTGTGGTCGCGGCTGGCCAAGGCGTTCGTCACGTTCCGCAGGTCCTGGCCCGCGGGGGCGCCGTGGGTCAAGCGCGGCTGGGGACGGCGCAGGGCGAACCTGGCGCGGGTGCGGGTCCCGTCGCCCTAGCCCCTACGCCGGGCCGGGACGGCTGGCCGCGGCGAGGAACGGCAGCAGGTCGGCCACCATCTCGCGCGGCCTCGTCTCCATCGGCGAGTGGCCGGTGTGGTAGACGCGGACCTCGGCACCGATCCGCGCCGCGAACGCCTCGTGCCGGGCCGCGGTCCACAGGTCGCCGTGGCCCACCGCCACGAGCATCGGGACGCCGCTGACCAGCAGCTTGTCCTCGACGTCCGGGACATGCATCATCGCCGTCATCGCGTCCACCACGGAGGCCGTGCGGGTGAACCGGAGCCGGTGGATCACCAGCCGGTAGCGGCCGGTCGTCGCACGGTTGAGGTTCCACCGCAGCCCCCACGTCATGAGGCCCGCAGCGCCACGGGCGCCGACGACGCGGCCCAGCGGTCCGATGATCCGCATCGCCGCCAGCGCGTTGCCGGGTACCGGCGGCGGCGAGACGAGGGTCAGGCTGCGCACCCACTCCCGGCGCCGCACGACGAGCTGGGCGCAGACCTCCCCCGCGAACGAGTAGCCGATGACGTGCGCGGGGCCGTACGCGTCCAGCAGCGCCTCGGCGTCGGCCAGGTGCAGCGCCAGGTCGAACCTGCCGCCGAGCCTCGGTCCGGCGGCGTGGGACTGGTACTGCCCGGCGAGGTCGACGGCGATCACCCGGTAGCCGGCGCGGGCCAGCAACGGGCCGACCAGCGCGAAGTCTTCCTTGGACCCCGTCACGCCGGGCAGCGCGAGCACCGGCTGCGCGTCCGGCGGCCCCCACTCGGCGACGGCGAGCGTGCCGCTGGGCGCGTCGAACGTGCCCGGGCGAGCGCCCTCGGGCAGCGTCACCCAGTCGAAGGTGCGGACCTGCTCCACGGTCGGCCAGCCGTCGTCCCACGGGCCGAGCACCCCGCCCATCGCGCCGCCGCCCTCCGTCTGTCCAGGTCCGGGCCGCCGCACCTGTGCCGCCGCGACGCTACCCGCGTCATGGGAAAGGGCACAGCGACGCCGCAGTGTTCCCGGTGGGCTCGGTGGCCTCGTTGGCCTCGGTGCGGTGGGGGCACCGCGACGCGGCGGGCCCGCAGCGCGCCTGCCCGGCCCTCGGCCTGCCGTGCCTTCACCCGAGAACCGCCGGCGCCCCCGACGGGCCAGCGGGAGCCTGGTCCGAGCCCGGGCACGCGTCCCGTGCGGGAAGGTCACCATGGCACCCCAGCGACGCTTCACGTTCGATGGCGGCGCCGGCACCTACGTCGGCACCGCCCTCCTCGGATTCCTCGTCACCGCGCTCACGCTCGGCATCTGCTACCCGTTCGCCGTCGTGCTCTCACAGCGATGGCGTGCCAAGCACTCGTTCATCGACGGCCATCAGCTGGAGTTCACGGGCAGCGCGGTCGGTCTGTTCGGCCTGTGGATCAGGTGGCTGCTGCTGAGCATCATCACGCTCGGGATCTACCTCATCTGGGTGCGGCCGCGCATCGAGAAGTGGAAGTGGGAGCACACCGACTTCGCCTGACCCGGACGGAATGCGGAGGACTTCCGGGTGTTGGAGCCCATGTGAAGACCATCGGGTTCCTCTCCTTCGGCCACTGGACGCCGTCACCGTCGTCGCAGACCCGCTCCGGCAGCGACGCCCTCCTCCAGTCGATCGAGCTGGCGGTGGCCGCCGAGGAGCTCGGCGCCGACGGCGCCTACTTCCGCGTGCTCCACTTCGCCCGACAGCTGGGCTCGCCGTTCCCGCTGCTGGCGGCGGTCGGCGCGCGCACGTCCAGGATCGAGATCGGCACCGCGGTCATCGACATGCGCTACGAGAACGCGCAACTAGCGATTTGACATATGTGTGAGATTTCTCACAGTTCACCATGCGGACAACGCTCTGACCTGCACTTTCACCCCGCGCGCAACTCCGCCGCGAGGGCCTCCAGGCCCGCCAGGTGAGCCCATGGGCGGCTGTTCGGCGGGGTGCCCTTCCCCATCGCCGCCCAGCCCCGCACGCCCACGAGGTCGACGGCTCCCAGCGTCGCGTTCGGCACGCCGAGGTACGCCACCAGCGCCCGCTCCAGGGAGGTCGGCCCGAAGCCGCCGACGTGCAGCACGACGCCCTCGCAGGCCGGGCACAGGTGGCCGGTCACCCGGTCCATCCCGTACCGCCCGCCGAGCCCCGAGGCGCGGGTGGTGTGCTCGGTCCACACCCCGTAGTCCTCCAGCGCCTCGTACGAGGCGATGCCGCACATCATGCAGCCGCCGCTGGGGCAGGCGACCTGGTGCGGTCGGCGGGTGCGCTCGTAGAGCAGCGAGCCGTACCCCTCGCGCACGCCCTCGCGCCGCTCGCGGCCGTCTTCGCTGTCGTCCAGGTGGGCCCAGCGCGCGGGCGAGCAGGTGCCGACCTCGGCGGTGGCCAGCATGAACGGGCTGTACCGCGCCGCCCACCGGGCGAGCCCACCGGGTACGCACAGGTGTTCGATCAGGGCCAGCAGGGAGGCGGTCGTCGGCAGGCTCGGGGTGGGCGCCCCCAGCACGTCGAGGGCGAGCAGCGCCATCTCCACGCGGTGCAGCGCAGCGTCCGGGCCGAGCGCCGCCGCCACCTGCCGGTGCTCTGCCAGCAGGTCGCGGGCGGCGTCGCGGATCGCCAGGCACGCCGGGCACCGACTCATCGGCACCTGGCTCGACCGGTTGCGGCTCGCCTGCACCGGCATGGCGCCTACGCGGCCGTACGACCACATCCCGACCGTCTCGGTCGCGGCCTGGTCCTCGGGGGAGACCGCCACGCCGCAGTCCATGCACGGCACGTGGCCGGGCGGCAGCGGCACGGCGGCGAAGGGCTCGCGCTCAGGCCCCGTCGTGCTGTCGGTGGTGGCGGTGCTGTCGGTCGTGGTGCTCATCGGTAGTCCTCCTCGTCGGTCAGGCCGCCGTCCGCGACCCACTGCAACACCGCGTCGACCTCATCGAGCGTGGGTGGCCTCCCGCCCTGGCGGGCCGGGAGCACCGGGGCGGGAGGGGTCAGCCGGGCCAGCGCGGCGCGCTCGCGGGCGCGGATGGACTCGCGGTCCCGTCCCAGGCGGCGGTCCTGCTCCGCGTACGCGGCGGCGATCCGGGCCTCCTCCTGGGCCCGGATCTCCATGGCGGCGCGCAACTCGTGGCCTCGCGTGAACTCGCTCATGGCCGCCGCCGCCCCTGCTGCTGGGAGGGGGCGGTCCGCGCTGGGGCGACGGCGGCGTTCGTGGTGGCGATGGCGGCGGCACGCTTCTTCAGCGTCTCGACCACACGATGGCGCCACAGGTCGATCCGGTAGTCGCACACGGCATAGGACACCTGGCCGTACTCGCGCTCGACGGTCCAGCACGGCAGGCCGGGCGCGGCGCCATGGCTCGGGCACGCACGGCTCATCACCGCCAGGAGGGTGCGGCGGGACTTGGCCACCGACGCGAGCACGTCGCCGGGGCCGGGATCGGGCGCTCGGGCGACGAGCAGAGGGGCAGGGGATGTGCTGGCGGTGCGCATGGGCGGGCTCCCGTGACGGGCCCGGCCCTACTGCCAGCGGCGTGGGGCGAGCGCCTCGTGCCGCCCCGATGAGCACCAGCCTACGACGCCCGGCGTAGGCGGCAAGGGGCACGCGGTGCACGACGACACGATGGGTCGGTCACCGTACTACGTCCGCCGCTCGGCGCTCCCGAGTACCGTCCGGGGCATGAGCATCGACGCACCGGTCCTAGAGGTCACGAGCCACGTTGAGGGCAAGAACGCGAAGGTCCGCGTGTACGCCGACAGGGTGGAGTGGGAGAAGCCGAAGTCCATCTCCGGGGCGAAGATGACGTCCGCGATCCTCACCGCGGGCATGTCCGCTGCCGTGACCGGCGGCGTCAAGAGCCGCAAGGGCGCAGGCACCGAGGTCATCCCGATGCGCTCGATTACCGCCGTCGCCACGAAGCGCGACTCGATGCTCAACGACAAAGTGGTCATCACCACGTCGGGCGCGACCATCGAGCTGAGATGCGACAAGGACACGGCGCAGCGCCTCGCGCGAACGATCCTCGCGCAGATGAACGCGGCGTTCGCCCCTCAGCAACCGGTCTACGTCCAGCCCGTCGCTCCTGCTGCCCCGGCCCCCGCTCCCGTCGCCCCTCAGGGGCCGCCCGCCGGGTGGTACCCCGACGCGCAGGACCCGACCGTCGTGCGGTGGTACGACGGAACGAAGTGGACCGACTTCACGCAGCCGCATTCCTGATCGAGCGCCTCCGCCTCGGTAGCGTGCCGTCATGGCGCTCAAACCGGAGAACCTGGCGTGGCTGGGCTTCAGCAAGGAGCAGTCCGAACTCCTCGACTTCATCGACTTCGTGGGCAACAACGGCTGGGACCGCAACGGCCAGACCGAGACGCTCATGCCGAACGTGCTCCGCGAGGTGCAGGAGGCGGGCCTGACCGTGGAGCAGGTCAAGGACGCCATGCGCTCCATCGGCTACGGCGAGCAGGCGCTGCACATGCTCGACCGCTGGGAGTCCAAGCGCACCACCGGGAAGTTCGGCCGCTAGCCACGCCTCCTCGCTCGGCCGGCTGTGGCACGCCTAGCGTGACGGCATGGACCAGACCTCACCGACGGCCACCGTCCCCGCGTGGCTCCTCGACGCCGTGACCACCTCGCCGGACGACCTGCGCGACGCTCCCCTGCTCGTCTCCAGCGTGCTCGACGCGGCCGGTGAGGTCTGGCAGGAGTCGCTCGCGCACGGCTCGGCGGGCGACGCCCAGGCGCTGGCGGTCCGCACCGTCGAGGTGCTCGACCACCGATGGCCCGGCCTGTACCCGCCCGTCGCCTGGACCGCCGCGCTGGCGGGGCTGTTCCAGTGGCGGCTGACCACGGCGTATCTCGCCCACCTCGGGACGGCCGTCTCCCGCACCGCCTCCGCCGCCCCTGCCCCGTCCGCTACCCCGGACCCCCGGGTGCGTCGCACCGGCCACCTCGCGCAGGCGCGGTTCTGACCCTCCCGGCCCCGGTCGTACACACGTACGATGACGGCGGAGAGGAGAAGGACGATGCCCACTCAGACCACGCAGGACCAGCCCCAGAGTCTCACCGCGTCCGGAGCCCCCTGGACGCCCCCACGCCACGTCCTCGCCGCCCGCTCGCTCGCGGCCGTCGACCGGATCGCGGACCCCGAGGAGCGGTACCAGGCGTTCGCCCGCCACATGGAGCAGTACCCGCCGACGATCTTCGGGCGCGACTGACAGGGTTCGGGTTTCGGGACGGGGTTCGTCGGCCTGAGTGCGGGGAGACGGAGTGCGTCCGTGAGCCCGGCGACGGGTTTCGGGTTTCGGGTTTCGCTAGGGATGGGAGTTCGGAGAACTCCCATCTACCCCTAGCGAGAACCCGCAGCCCGAGAACTCGACGCACGAGGCACACTCCTGGTTCGCCGTCTCCGTCGAACTCCCTTGCCTCTCACGAGGGAGTTCGACGGAGTTCGGACGCGGCGAAACCCGTCACTCGGTCACCACATTGTCCGTGAGCCGCCAGGCATAGCCACGGGTGCGCCCCTCCTGGCGCCACGTCGAAGAGACCTCGCCGTCGCGCTCCATCTCCTCCAGCGCCCGCTTGTTCGCCATGTAGGCGTCACCCGTGCCGCACACCTCCTTGGTCCACAGCGCGTTCGGCTCCGCTCGCCGGAGCACGTCGCGCAGGTATGCCTTCACCGGGTCGCCCACGACGGCGCCGGACTCCGGTCCCTTCGCCTTCGCCTCGATGTCGACCAGCGCGAGTGACCCCTCCTCGTCGAGCACGATCCGCCGCCGTGGCAGCACGGGGTCACCGTCACGAGGGAACGTCTCGAAGTAGCGCGGGCTCGACGGCGAGATCGGGAAGTGCGGGCTCGACGCGAGCCACTGCCCGTCCCACTCGCCCATCGACTCCACGCCGTTCATCGGGGTGTTGGAGTTCACGCTCATCGGGGAGTGGAGCACGCCCAGGCCGTTCGGGATGCCCACGTCCTCCAGCACCTCGCGGAACGCCGACGTGTACTCGCCGTACCTGCGGGTGTCGTTGCGCAGGATCGCGGTGATGTCGTCCGCGATCACCATGAAGGGCGGGAGCCTGCGCCTCGTGAGCCTGGCCTCCCACCACCTGCGCTTGGCCTCGTCGGTCAGGTCGGCCACCCTCGGGCCGCCGATCTTGCGCAGGTGGTCCACGACGAGCACACCCAGCCCGGGGTCGGGCCGTTCCCTGCCCGTCGGGTCGTGGAAGTAGCAGGGCACGCCATCGCGGTAGCCGAACGTCAGCCCCGCCTGAAGCAGGCGCTCGTGAATGGCGCTTGGCCTCGTGTCCGGGTTGATCCACCACAGGTCCTGCGACCGCTCCTCGTCGGTCATCTCGGCCGGTTCGAAGTAGTTCAGGAAGCGCCTGCCGGGGATCACGAGCGACGCGCAGAACGGGCTGATCCACCGCGTCTTTCCCCAGCCCTTCGGGCCTACGAAGTCGGGCACGGTGTCGTGGCTCATCAGGCCGGGGATCAGGGGTCTGGTTGCCGCGTCCTGCGATGTCGGGTCGAAGACCGGCGGCTGAGACTCCGCGGTACCGAGCAGTCGATCCACGACGCGCTCACGAGCCCGCCCGTCGAGCGTGGTGCCATCCGGCGCGGTGATCGTCGCCCCGATGGCGCCGAGCACCACGCTCTTGCCCCAACGGCCCAGCGTGGTCCAGCGCCGGTCGTCGTCGTCCGGGTAGTACCGCTCACCGTTCGAGCTGACCGTGAGGCGACCGCCTCGCGCAGGGCTCGGACGTGGGGCGCGCTCGGGCTCGTCCTCGTTCACGAACTCAACGAGTGACAAGTCCTCAGGCGTCCAGCCGTCATCGCTCATGGGGTCACCGCCCCGCGCTCCACGCCCGCCCTGAGGGCATCGAGCGCGCCGCGCATCTCGGCGATGACCTCCTCGGGAGTTGGCGTCGGCCGGAGCCGGGAGGCCACGTGGTGCCGCAGCCACCCGCCGAACCAGGCGTTGCGACAGGTCACCCCGCAGAACCTCCGCCCGCTGCCACGGCGGCGGACACGCCCGTCGGGATCGAGGTCGCGGTGCGGCCGGAAGCCCATCAGGCACCACTCGCAGGTCTTGAGCCCCTGCCGCGCGTTGTCTCGGGCGACCATCCGCTCGTACGAGCCGGGCGCGAACCGGTACGCCTGCCGGTACATCTCCTCGATCCGCTCGGGGCTGGCGAGCATCGGGCTCACGACCGCACCTCCTCATCGTTCGTGGGGCGAGCGGGGACGGACAGGAGCAGCGCGGCGATCTTCTGCACCTGCGCGTCGGTCAGCGGCGGCAGGGACGCCGCCACCTCCTGGGGGGTGGGCGCGGTCACTGGTCGGCCTTCTTCACGACCGGGGCGACGACGACCGACTGACGGGGCAGCGCGACGATCCGCGCGTTCTCGCCGTAGCCGCGCGAGCCGACGAGGACACGAGCGGGCGCACTGGCGCGCCAGGCGTCGATCTCGTCGAGGTCGAACACCAGGCCACGGACGCCGGGGACCTTGTAGGCGGCGAAGTAGCCGCGCGCGACGTAGTTCCGCAGCGTCCTGCCGGAGCAGCCGAGGTAGCCCACGGCGAGGCTGAACGGAGCCAAACGGGAGTGAGACATGGGAGTTCCTTCGAGAGCGAGAACTCACCGATAGGTCCGAGCCGGTGCATTGCTCGCGGAACTCTGATTCGTGCTAGCCCTGTCTCATCTTGGGGCGGTTCCGTCACACGGGAAGCGGTGGATTGTTGAGGCCCGCTCGCCTTGCCTCACCTGCAAGTTTAGTCGATCTGCGCAGCCTGCACCATGGCCGCAGAACGCGCTGTGCGCCGTTCTGCGGGCCGTTCTCTGCTGGCGCGACCGTCCATGCCCCCACACGCTGCAAGGCCCGCACGCTGCCGTCTCGGGCGAGCCTGCGGGCCTTGCGCAGTTGCCAGCCGGCCGCCTGTGGATAACTGCGTCACCGCAGGTGGGAGGGCTGACGGGTGGGACGGTAGAGCGACCGGCTGGTGGGCCGGTGCTCCGAGCTAGAACAGCGTGGCGTCGGCCTGGGGCTCGGCGTCCCAGCCCGCGCCGTCCGACGGCTTGCGGTTGACCCCGTTGCCGTCGGTCTTGTCGACGATCCAGTACGAGTAGCCGTCCAGGTCGACGGAGCGGTACGGGTGCCGGTGCCACCGGCGCAGGTAGTGGAACCGCCGCACGAGGTCGTACAGCGCATCGAACCCCTGGCCGGTCGCTCGGCCCTTGGCCCACGCCTGGTGCCGCATCGCGTACCAGTGGGGGTTGTCGGCCATCGTCACGGCGAACAGCCAGCCGCCCACGTCGCGCGGGTCGCGGCTCAGGGTCGCGTCGGCCTCCCACGCCGCGACGAACGCTCGCACCTGGGCCACGAGGTCCGGCGGTGGGCAGTCGATCCCGGCCCAGGCGGGGCCGTGCAGCAGCCCGCACCGGGGGCACGCCGTGGGGCCGGGTCCTACGCTCTGCTCAGGCATCGAGTCTCCTTCTCGGTGTCCAGGGCCGGGGACGTTGGCGCGTCGCCCGGCCCGCTTCATGTGACGCCCGGCCGGATGACCGGGACGTGTGGGTCAGTCGCCGGTCTCGTCCAGCCTGACCACCGGCGTGATCGCCAGCCGCTCGTGGGTCCACGTGGCGCCCCGGTACGGGGTCGGCAGCACCTCGACGTGGACGACGGCCGCGAGGATGGCGCGCTGCACGTCCACGGGAGCGGCCAGGAACGCGGCGCCGGGGTCGGGGGCGGTGAGCACGGGGGAGGCCACCGACTGCTGCAACGCAGCCGCGATCTTGGCGTCGATGAGGGCCAACTCAGCGGTCTTCTTCTGGGACTTCTCCCGGTAGCGGGCCCCGTCGATGAGGTCGTTGTCGTAGTCGGCCTGGGTCTGTGCCAGGCTCGCGGCCACCGCCATGCGGCGCTCACGGTCGGGCGACAGGTCCGGGGCGGCGGGCGTCAGCAGGGCAATGATCCGAGGGTCGCGGATCCGCTCGGCCACCACGCCGCGCACGAAGGCGTCGGTCTTGGCCTGGTCGGCCGACAGGTGGTTGGCCTGGGTGCAGCGGTAGTACCCGCGCCGGGGCTCCGGGTGCGAGGGCGTCTGGCCCTGGAACTGCACGCGCAGCGGCGCACCACAGCCCTCGATCCCGCAGACGTACCCACCCGCCGTGCCCAACCAGCCCGGGGAGCGTCCGCCACCGCCGGGGTTGGTGCGCCGCGACGGCTCGGCCAGCAGGGCGACCAGCGCTTCCCACGTCTCGCGGTCCACGAGGGCGGGCCACTTGGCCTCGGCCACGATCTCGAAGTCGTACTCCGCTCCCCCGGCCCGGGTGCGCAGCGGGTGCCCATGAGCCACGAGCCCGGCGTTGCGCGGACGGACGAGCAGTTCGCGCACGAGGCCGGTGGTCCACTTCTTGCGCGTGAACGAGGTGCGGTACCCGGCCTGGTTCATCTCCCGGGCCACGGCGGCCAGCGAGCGCCCAGCCAGCACCGCCGCCGTCGCCTCACGGACCGCGCGGGCCTCGCTCTCGCGGATCTTGATGCCGCCCTTCTGGTAGCCGAACGGACGGCGCCCGCCCCGGTAGCGGCCCTCCTCCGCTGCCGCCTGCTTCTGGCGAGCCACGCGCTCCCCGGTCTGCTCGGCCTCATGCGTGTCGACGTTCCCCTTGACGCGCGCCATCATGCGCCCGTCGGCGGTCGACAGGTTGTCGTCGCCGGAGACCACGGTGTGCAGCCGGACGCCGTGCCGCTCGTGCAGTTCGATGAGGTCCTCCACCTCGCGAGGGCGGCGGGTGAGCCGGGAGTTCGAGTAGGCCAGGATCGCGCCGACCGTCCCCGCCCGTGCCTCGCGCAGCATCGCGGCGTACTGCGGCCGGGGCTTGCTGCTGCGCGTGCTCGCGCTGATGTCGTTGTCGACGTAGACGCCCGCGACCGCCAGCCCGAGCCGCTCGGCCAGCGCGAGGCAGTCCTCCCGCTGCCGGTCGACGCCCTTCTCCGTGCCCTCTCGGTCGTCGGAGATGCGGCAGTAGATCGCCGCAGGTAGTGGGGTCGCCGGGGCTCTCCGTGGGACTCTGCTCATATGTCAATTCTACAGTTGCGGGAACCCGCTCTCCATGGCCGAGGTCGCCGGCGCGGCCGACCTCATCGCCGGCGGGCGGCTGCAGCTGGGCATCAGCCGCGGGTCACCGGAGCAGGTGATCGACGGCTGGCGCTACTTCGGCTTCGAGCCGGCCGAGGGCAAGACCGACGCCGACATGGCCCGGACGCACGCCGAGGTGTTCCTGCGGGCCATCGAGGGCGACGGCTTCGCGCAGCCCGACCCGCGGCCGATGTTCCCCAACCCGCCGGGGCTGCTGCGGCTGGAGCCGTACTCCGAGGGCCTGCGCGAGCGCATCTGGTGGGGCTCCGGCTCGAACGCGACCGGGGTCTGGGCCGCGAAGCTCGGCATGAACCTCATGAGCTCCACGCTCAAGGACGACGAGACCGGCAAGCCCTTCCACGTGCAGCAGGCCGAGCAGATCGAGGCCTACCGGCAGGCGTGGAAGGAGGCCGGTCACGGGCACGAACCGCGCGTCTCGGTCAGCCGGAGCATCTTCGCCCTCACCGACGACCGGGACCGGGCCTACTTCGGCCACGGCGGGCAGGACGAGGACGAGGTCGGGTACATCGACGCCCAGACGAAGGCGATCTTCGGCCGCACGTACGCGGCGGAGCCCGACGAGCTCATCGAGCAGCTCAAGGGCGACGAAGCCATCGCGGCCGCGGACACGCTGCTGCTGACGGTGCCCAACCAGCTCGGCGTCGACTACAACGCCCACGTGCTGGAGTCGATCCTCACGCACGTCGCCCCCGCGCTCGGCTGGCGGTGACGCGCCAGCCGCTCGCCGTCGCGCGGCGGACGGGCGTGCGTGACCGCGCGGCGGACGGGCGTGACCCCAGGCCCTGTCAGAAGGGCGGTGCGTCGGGGTAGCCCGACGGGTGGGCGTCGAGCTTCTCTGCTCGCCCATACCGACCGGGCGTGACGCGGTAGGCCATCCCCGCCGGCGTGCGCCACTCGAAGACGCCCGGCTGCACCTGGCGGAGGGCGAAGCCGCCGTCGGTCTTCAGCCGGTGGCACCGATCGGACAGCGGCCCGAGGTTGTCGGCGGACGTGGTGCCGGGCACGGGCGAGCCGTTGGCCGGGACACCGGAGAACTCGGTGGTGTGGTCGAGGTCGCAGCGATGCGACGGCACGGAGCAGCCCGGTGCGGCGCACGAACCGTCTCGTGCCAGCACGTGCTCGGCCAGCGCGGCCGGTGGTCGGTACCGCGCGCGGCCGACGTCGAGCACGGCTCCGGTCAACGGGTCGGTCACCAGCCGTCGCCACACACCACCCGCGGCCAGGGCGCGCGCCTGCGCGGCGGGCACCGGTCCCAGCCCGGCCACCTCACCCGGCAGCTCGTCCGACCCCATCAACGTGGACAGCGCGACCGTGACGTCGACCCGGACCTTCGGGATCCGGATCCCCGGCGCTCGCCGGCCCGCCGGCGGGCCGTCCCCGGCCTCCGCGTCACGGCCGCCGGCCGTCTCGTGGTCCTCGGGCTCACGGGCCGTCACGCCGCCTGCCGTGGGCGCGGCGCCGGCGAGGAGGGCGTCCCCGCTGGCCAGGCTGCTGAGAACGTCGGCGCGCAGCTGGTCCAGGGTGCGTGGGTCACCCATGGCACGGGCGGCGCGGGCGGTGGCCTCCACCGTGGCATCGACCCGTGCGGCGTCATCCGCGGGCAGCACGGCCCACAGGCCGGCCATCCCGTCGGGCAGGCGCCGCGGGTGGCACACGTGCCGGGCCGCCAGCGCCTTCGGCAGCCGCACCGCCGCGTCCTGCGGGTCCGCCGCCAGGAGGGCTCGGTCCACGTCGGCGGCCAGCTGCGTCGGCGTGCGCAGCGACGCCACCGGCAGCACCTGCTCGAGCACGGGCCAGGACAGCTGGTCGGCGCGGTCGTGCAACCTGTCGCTCAGCACCCGCAGCTTCGAGGTGTCGAGCAGCCCGGCGCGGACCGCGTCCGCCACCGGGAGCAGCTGCGCAGCCAGCGCGCGCCCGTCGCGGACCAGCCGTTCGGCCGCAGGGCGCGACCAGCCGAGTCGCATCGCCAGCTCGTCGCCGGCCACGCACTCCTTGGTGGGGACCGGCCGGGTCCACCGCGGGTTCATCGACGCCCGCCGCGACAGCTCTCCGGCCGACAGCGCGGCGCCGAGGTGAGCCCACGCGGCCAGCCGCTCCCAGGCAGCCGCGCTCTCCACGAGGGCCGCGTCGTCCAGCTGGTCAGGACCCGCCAGCTCGAGCAGCTGTGCCAGTCCGGACCCCGGGAGCACCTGCTCCAGGAAGCCGGCCGACGCCCACGGCGACCGGCCGGCCGCCTCGTCGTCGTCCGCACCTGCCGAGCCGGCGGCGTCCTGGTCCGCTGCCGCCAGGGCGCCCGCAGCGCACTCCAGCGCGTCGCCGACCCACCAGTCGTCAGCGCGCGGATCCTCGAACCACGCCCACCGGTCGAGCACACCGACGGCGTCGTCGGCATCGGCGAGATCAGCGAGGTCGGCGGCGTCCGGCTCGTCATCGCCCAGCAGGGCGGTCAGCGCGCCGTCGGACGCGGCCCGACGACCGGGTGCGACCACCGCCAACGATGCGAACACGTGTTCGAGTCTATCCGCCCTCGCCTCGTTTGTCCAGGTCAGAAGCGGTGTGCCAGGTGCTTCAGGTGGCGGCGACGGCTCGGGTCGCCGCCACCTCGGCGGCGCACGGCCGGCCCGTGGCCAGGGGCACGAAGATCTCGTCGGACACCTTGACGAGGAACTCGGAGTCCAGCGGCTCACCCGAGACGAGCAGGCGGTAGGCGATCATCGCCGAGGGCACACTGGCGACGAGGTCGAGGTCGAGGCCGGGCCGCACCTCCCCGCGCGCGGCGGCGCGCTCGAGCAGCGCCCGGACCAGACCCACGCGCGGCCGGACCATGCGCTCGTGCACCACCGAGGCCAGCTCGGGGGCGTGCGGCAGCTCGGAGACGAGCCCGGCGAGCGCCTGCCACACCCCCTCGTCGTGGTGCTTCAGTGCGCGAAGCGCGGCGAGGTCGCCGGCCAGCGAGCCGGTGTCCGGCACCCGGTCGATCGTCAGCGCCGTGTCGGCGCTGCACATGGCGGCATCGAGCACCAGCTCGGCCTTCGAGGCCCACCGGCGGTACACGGTCGCCTTCCCGGCCCCGGCACGGGCGGCCACGGCCGCCATCGTCATGCGCTCGTAGCCGTGCTCGGCCAGCTCGTCGCGTGCGGCCTGCAGGATCTCCGCGTCGCGCGTCATGTCGCGCGGCCTACCCAGACGTCGCGGCTCCATCGTCTGCGTCGTCATCGTGGTCAGCCTCCTCGGGTATTCCCCGCATCCTTTCGCGTCGGGCGAACAAAGTTACGGAACTATCGGGTTCCAGAACCCATCGGTTCCGATTATGGTAGCCCGCATGCCCCAAGAACCTCGCCGCTGGTGGATCCTCGCCACCGTCGCGCTCGCCCAGCTCATGGTGGTGCTCGACGCCACCATCGTGAACATCGCCATGCCGTCCGCCCAGCACGACCTCGGCTTCTCGGACAACAACCGGCAGTGGATCATCACCGCCTACGCGCTCGCGTTCGGCAGCCTGCTGCTGCTCGGCGGGCGGCTGTCCGACCTCATCGGCCGGCGCACCACCTTCCTCATCGGCCTCGTCGGCTTCGCCGGCGCGTCCGCCCTGGGCGGCGCCGCGCAGAGCTTCGACTGGCTCGTCGGCGCCCGCGCCCTCCAGGGCGCCTTCGGCGCGGTGCTCGCACCCGCCGCGCTCTCCGTGCTCACCACGACGTTCACCGAGCCACGGGAGCGCTCGCGCGCGTTCGGCGTCTTCGGCGGCCTCGCCGGGGCCGGCGGCGCGATCGGCCTGCTGCTCGGCGGATTCCTCACCGAGCACTTCAGCTGGCGCTGGACCCTCTACATCAACCTCGTCTTCGCGATCCTCGCCGTGTTCGGTGCCATGACGTTCCTGCACGCCAGCCGGGGCGAGAAGCGGCAGCGCCTCGACGTGGCCGGCGCGGTGCTCGGCGGCGCGGGCCTGTTCGCCCTGGTGTTCGGCTTCAGCCGCGCCGAACCGGCCGGCTGGGGCTCGCTGCAGACCTGGGGGCCGCTGGTCGCCTCGGGCGTCCTGCTCTCGCTGTTCGTCGTCCGCCAGACCATGGCGGGGCACGACGCGCTGCTGCCCCTGCCCGTGGTCGTCGACCGCAACCGCGGCGCGGCGTTCCTCGGCATCCTCATCGCCGGGGCCGGGATGTTCGGCGCCTTCCTGTTCGGCACCTACTACATGCAGACGCAGCTGCACTACTCGCCGTGGCAGACCGGACTGGCGTTCCTGCCGCAGATCGTCGTGCTCGCCGGGTTCGCCCAGCTCTCGACGAACGTGCTGCTGCCCCGGCTCGGCCCCAAGGTCATGGTGCCGATCGGCCTGGCGCTGGCCGGCATCGGCCTGCTGATGCTGACCCGGATCGGCGTCGGCAGCACCTACACCGCCGACCTGCTGCCCGGGCTGCTCCTCATGGGCGTCGGCATGGGCTCCGCGATGCCGGCCGCCATCCAGACGGCCACCCTGGGCGTACGTCCCGACCACGCCGGTGTCGCCTCGGCCGTCGTCTCGACCGCCCAGCAGGTGGGCGGCGCCATCGGCACGGCCGTGCTCAACACGCTCGCCACCACGGCCGCCACCCGCTACGTCACCGACCACGCGACGACCCGTCCGCCGGCGCCCGGCGTGCTCCTGCAGGGCGCTCTCACGAGCTACACCACGGCGTTCGCCTGGTCCGGGACGATCTTCCTCACCGGCGCGCTCGTCACGGCGCTCGTGTTCCGGCGCCGCACCGCGGTGGTGGTACCGCAGCTCGTCGAGCAGGCAGCCCCGGTCCCCGAGCCGGTCTGACCGCTCACCGTGGGCCGGCCGGGGCACGACGAGCCCGGCCGGCCCACGGTCACGCCCAGCCGGCACACCGCTGGAGCACAGTGTTGCGACGAGGGTCGCGCGACGTTCACCCGGTGATCCATTGCGGTTCAGGACGTCCGAATAGACCTTTTCCATGGACATCCGCAGACGCCTTCTCGGGCTCACCAGTGTCGCCGCAGCCGGCCTCGCCACGGTTGCTCTCGTCGCCGCACCGACCGGGGCCTTCGCCACCGACGACGGCGGGCACCCGCGGTCCGGGGCGACGATCACCACCACCGGGCTGCATCCCGGCCAGATCAAGCACGTGTGGCTCATCATCCTGGAGAACAAGTCGTACGACGCGACGTTCACCGGGCTGAACCAGAACAGCTACCTGTGGAAGACCCTGCCGTCCCAGGGCGCGCTGCTCAAGGACTACTACGGCACCGGCCACTACTCGCAGGACAACTACACGTCGATGGTCTCCGGGCAGTCCGCCTCGCTCGACCTGCAGTCCGACTGCGACGTCTCGGCCAAGGACCTCGGCTCCAACGCCACGATCGTCACGGCGCACACCGGCCCGGCGTTCGGCCGCACGGACAACTTCGGCCAGGTGGTCTCGTCCGCCGGCGCCAACGCCTCGGACGGCCAGAACGGCTGCGTCTACCCGTCCGACGTGCCGACCCTGTTCAGCCAGCTCGACGCCGCCAAGGTGCGCTGGAAGGGCTACGCGCAGGACCTGCACAACCAGCCGGGGCGTGAGGACGGCCCGGCGGGCGCACCCGGCACCGCCGCCAACAACCCGACGACGAACCCGACGAGCATGAAGGCGCCGTTCCAGCCGGGCGTCACGTCCCTGACGGGCGCGCAGGCCGACGACCAGTACGTCGCCAAGCACTTCCCGTTCCCGTGGTTCCACTCGATCATCGACAACCCGGCCGACACCGACCCGTCGCACATCACGAACCTGGACGACTCGACGAACGGCCTGGTCGCGGACCTCCGCAAGCCAGCCGACCAGGCGCCGGCCTTCTCGTGGATCACACCGAACAACTGCTCCGACGCCCACGACGCCACGTGCGTCGGCAACAACCTCTCGGGCGCGTTCCTCACCAACGGCCAGCCCGACTACACGGCGGCCGGCTACGCGGGCACGTACGACCCGCAGACGACGACGCCGACGAACCACACCGGCGGCCTGTACGCCTCCGACCTGTTCCTGCGGTACTACATCCCGCTCATCGAGCGTTCCGCCGCGTTCAAGGACGGCGGCCTCATCGACATCACGTTCGACGAGGCGAACCCGCCGTTCGCCTCGATGTCGTTCAACAACGCGACGGACGCCACGGCCGTGGCCAGGGCGGCGACGCGGAGCGAGCTGTACCGGTACACGTCCCCGACGGCCAAGGACTTCGCCGCGGCCGCCACCCCCTACCCGGCCCACCAGTTCCCGGCCCCCGGACCACTGGCGCGCGACTACGTCAAGGCCGACCTCGCCGGAGAGAACATCGACGGCAGGAACGTCGACTGGGAACCCACCGGGCCGAACTCGACACTGGCGACCGACGCGCTCGGCAACCAGATGTACCCGGGCCCCGGCAACAACGCGTACATCACGCGGCCACCCTCGTGCGAACAGGACACCACGCTGGTGAACGCCGACCGCACGAACTGCGTCGTCGGTGAGAGGGCCAGCGGCGCGAGCTACGGCTACTCCGGCGCCAAGGCGATCGCCGCCAGTGCCGTGGCCGGCAGCAGCGTGATCATCGGCCCCGTCACCGCGACGGACTCCGGGCGCGGGGTGTCCGGGGCCGGCATCCCGGCGGGCGCCTTCATCGGCTCGACGACCAACTCCGGCCCGGTGCTGGTCTCGGCGCCGAACCAGCCGGTGACCGTCTCGTCCTTCACGCTGGTCGACGCCCGTGGCCGGACCCTACGGACCACCGGCGCCGTGACCGGCGTGACGCTGTCGGCCACGGGCGTGCCCGGTCACCTGGCCGCCGGCCAGACCCCGGTCGCGACGTTCGACGCCCGGGACGCGACGCCGGGCGGCGGCATCACCGGTTCGGTGCTCATCTCGCCGCTCATCAAGCCCGGCACGGTGTCGACCACGAGCTACAACCACTACTCGTGGCTGCGGACCATGGAGGACATCTTCCAGGTCTCCCGCGGCACCGGGACCGCGGCGCTGACCGCCGGCACCGTCTCCGGCGGCCTCGACGGGCTCGGCCACCTCGGCTTCGCCGCCCAGGCGGGGCTCCGGCCGTTCGGACCCGACGTGTTCACCAACGCCCGGACGACGCGGCGCTGAGCATCCTCCCTCGGCGGCGTCGCCCGGCTCCGGCCGGGCGACGCCGCCGCCCACCCACGATCGGACAACCGTGACGATCCGCCGCCCGGGCCCCCTCGCCGTCCTGCTCGTCGCCGGCGTCAGCGCGCTGACGGCGTGCTCGTCGGCGGCACCGTCGCCCACGCCCCAGACCACCGGCATCGGAGCCTGGCCAACCTTCCTGCCGACCCCGACGGCCGAGGGTCGCGCCCACGGCAGCACCTCCGACCCGGCGCTGTCCTACGCCGGGAGCCCGGTGGTGGTCGCGCTGCCGAGCGGCACGGTGACGGTCGACGTGCAAGGCCCCTCCTACCCGGCCGGGACCGCGCTCGGTGCCACCGAGGTGACCTGCACGTTCACCGTGGTCCTCTCGGACGCCAGCACGCCGGTCACGTTGACCGGCGCCAGGTTCGACGTCCTCGACCACACCGGCGGCGTGCACGCCCTGACGCCCGCGCCCGGGCAGACGATCCCGGCGACGGTCCAGCCCGGCACGGCGACCACGCTGCTGCTGGCTGCCACGGTGCCGAGCGGTGAGGGGATGCTGCGGTACGCACCTGACGGCGGAGGGGCCGCCGCCGCATGGGACTACGTCGCCGAGACGGACTGACCTCCTCCTCCTCCCACGGTCTGATGTGGAGGGATCGCAGAGGGTTCTGCGGGCCGATGCAGACCACAGCCGAGAGGCGCACCATCAGGACATGGGTCGGGTATCAGGAGTCATCGGTCGTCACCCCGTGCTGCGCTGGGTCGCCCCCGCCGCCGCCATCGCCGTCGCCGCGGCCGTCACCGTCGCGACGTCAGCCGCCGCCAGCGCGGACAACCATCCGGTGCTGCCACCGATCACGGCCGAGCAGCTGCTCACGAATGCGCTGCAGACCTCCACCCGCGCCCTGTCGGGGACCGTCAAGGTCTCGTCCGACCTCGGCCTGCCGCAGATCCCCGGCGTGAGCGGCTCGGTCGCCGGCACCGGTGTGGTGCCGGACGCCGCCGCGTCGGCCGCCGCGGGCGCGACGAGCACCTCGGGCGCCCTCACCGGGCTCGCCACCCTGCTGACCGGCAGCCACACGCTGCGCGTGTGGGCCGACGGCCCGGACCGCTCCCGCGTCGCCGTGATCTCCCCGGGCGGGGAGTCCGACATCATCCGCAACGGCACCGACCTGTGGCTGTGGCAGAGCGCCGGCAAGCAGGCGCTGCACGCCACCCTTCCGGCCCGGTCCGCGGCCGACAAGGCGGCCCAGCTGACGCCCGCCCAGCAGCAGGAGCTGCAGAAGGTCGTCGGGCAGCTGCCCACCACGCCGCAGCAGGCCGCCCAGACGCTGCTGACCCTCGCCGGTCCCACCACCGACGTCACGCTCGACACCACCACGACCGTCGCGGGCCGCGCGGCCTACCAGCTCGTCGCCACCCCGAAGACCAAGGGCACGCTCGTCGCCCGCGTCGTCGTGGCGATCGACGCGCAGACCTCCGTGCCGCTGCGGACCCAGGTCTACTCGACGCAGCGCAGCGCCGCGGCGCTGTCCGTCGCCTTCACCGACGTCAGCTTCACCGCACCGCCGGCCGCCACGTTCACGTTCACCCCGCCGGCCGGGACCACGGTCAAGCAGTGGCAGCAGCCCACGACCAAGCACAGTGCGACCAGCACCGGCACCAAGCCGCAGGTGAGCACCACCGGCACCGGCTGGGCGACCGTGGTCGTCGCGCACCTGCCGGCCGGCGCCACCACCGGGTCCACCGCCGGCACCGGCTCCGCCACCCGCAGCAGCCTGCTGGGGATGCTGCCCAAGGTCAGCGGCAGCTGGGGCAGCGGCCACGCCCTCACCGGGACGCTGTTCTCCGTGCTGATCACCGACAACGGCACGGTGGCGGTCGGCGCGGTGCCCGTGGAGACGCTGGAGAGCGCCCTCGCGCAGGCCGGATCCGGTCAGTGACCCCGGCCCTCGCCACGGCGGGGCTGACCAAGCGCTTCGGGAGCCAGATCGCGGTCGACGGCATCGACCTCGAGGTCCCGGCGGGTGCCGTCTACGGGTTCCTCGGACCCAACGGCTCGGGCAAGACGACGACGATCCGGATGGCGCTCGGGCTCGTGCGCCCCACCGCGGGCACGGTCACGCTCCTCGGCCGGCCCATGCCGGGCGACCTCGACGAGGTGCTTCCCCGCGTCGGCGCCCTGGTCGAAGGGCCGGCCTTCCACCCGTACCTGTCGGGACGCGCCAACCTCGAGCGGCTCGACGCCGCGGACCGGTTCGCCGACCGGCGCACGTCGCGCCGACGCATCGACGCCGCGCTCGACCGTGTCGGCCTGCTGCACGCCGCGACGAAGCGCTACCGCGCCTACTCGCTGGGGATGCGGCAGCGGCTCGGCATCGCGGCGGCGCTGCTGATGCCGCGCGAGATGCTGGTGCTCGACGAGCCCACCAACGGGCTGGACCCGCAGGGCACCCGGGAGGTGCGGCAGCTCATCGCATCCCTCGGCTCGGACGGCGTGACGATCATCGTCTCCAGCCACCTGCTGTCGGAGATCGAGCAGATCTGCAGCCACCTGGGCGTCATGCGCACCGGCACGCTGGTGGCGCAGGGACGCGCCGACGAGCTGCGGGCCTCGCGGCGCACGTCGGTGCGGCTGGCGACGCCGGACGTCACGACGGCCGCCACCGTCATGGCCGGGCTGGGGCTCACCGACGTGGCCACCGCCGGCGAGGCGGTCACCGCGGTGCTGGGTGAGGTCCCGTCGGAGCAGGTGGTCGCCGCGCTCGTCGCCTCCGGGGTCGCGGTCCGCGAGCTCGTGGTGAACCGCGCCCGCCTCGAGGACCTGTTCATCGAGCTGACCGGGGAGGGTTTCGATGCCGGCCGTTGAGCAGCCCGTCACCGCCCAGCCGGCAGTGGCCGCCTGGCTGCGGCTGCTGCGCTCCGAGATGCGGCTCATGCTCAGCCGCCGCCGCAACCAGGCCGGGCTGGGTGTGCTGGCCGCGATCCCCGTCGTCATGGCGATCGCCGTGAAGATCGCCAACCCCAGGAGCCAGCACCAGGGCGAGAGCTTCTTGTCCGCGATCGTCGGCAACGGGTTCTTCGTCGCGCTCGCCGCGCTCGTCGTGGAGATCGGGCTCTTCCTGCCGCTGGCCATCGCGATGCTGTCCGGCGACGCCATCGCCGGCGAGGCGCAGATCGGGACGCTGCGCGGCCTGCTCGTCGTGCCGATCGCGCGGAGGCGGCTGCTCGTGACGAAGTACGTCGCGCTCGTCCTCGGCTCGTTCATCGGGGTGCTCGCCGTCGCGGTCGCCGGCATCGTCGCGGGCGGCGCGCTGTTCGGTCTGCACCCGGTCGCCACCCTGTCCGGCACCACGCTGGCGC
>JAJYTJ010000126.1 GCA_021793115.1 Actinomycetes bacterium
CCCCGAGCGCCAGCGCGGCCCGCGCGGTCTCGTCGCCGACCAGGTCGGCCGCGGCGGTGACCCCCTCCGGCGCCAGCGCCCGGACGCGGTCGGCCAGGCCCTCGCCGTAGGCGACGGGCTCGGCGCCCAGGGAGCGCAGCAGCTCCGCGCTGCCGGCCCCGCCGGTGCCCAGGACGCGTGCACCGGCCAGCCGGGCCAGCTGCACGACGATCACCCCGACGCCGCCCGCGGCCCCGCCCACCAGCACGGTGTCCCCGGCGTGCAGGTCGAGCGCGGCGACCACCGCGTCGGCCGTGGTGGCCGCTACGGCGAGCGCGGCCGCCACCGTGTCGTCCAGCCCGTCGGGCGTGTGCGCCAGCCGGTCGGCGCCCGGCGTGAGCACGACGAGCTCGGCGACCGCCCGGCCCACCGCCCCGCCGTACACGCGGTCGCCCACGGCGAAGCCCGCGACACCGTCGCCCACCTCGTCCACCGTGCCGGCGAGGTCGCCGCCGAAGCCGGTCGGCAGGCTCAGGCCGAAGGCCGCCGCGATGGTGGGTGTGCTCACGAGCTTCCAGTCCATGGGGTTGAGCCCGGCGGCGCTCACCCGGACGCGCACCTGCCCGGGGCCGGCGTGCGGCTCCGGCACCTCGCGGACCTCGAGGACCTCGGGCCCTCCGAACTGCTCGACGACGACGGCTCTGCTCATGCCCGCGACAACGCCCGGGGCGCCGGGGAATTCCGGACCGGTCGGCTCATGGGACGGCAGGCCCCGGTGCGGCGTCTCGTCATGCGGTCGGCGACGACGAGGACAGCACGGTGCGGGGCGCGCCGTCGACCGTCGCGGAGACGGTGAGGCGGGCGTCGGCGACGTCGAACGCGAGCGACGCCTCGGCGTCGCCCCGACGCCAGCTCATCCGGCCCGCCGTGCCCTGGGCCTCCCAGCGGAAGGTGCCGGCGAACGCCGGGTGCTGGCGGCGCAGCCGCAGCGCGGCCAGCGTCTGGGCCACCACCGGACGGCCCAGCGCCGTCGGGATCTGCGAGGGCGGGAAGCGATGACGGTTGACGTCGCGTCCCACGCCGGTGGCGGCGAGCAGCTCGACGTCGTTGCCCTCGGCGAGCAGCCCGACGTAGTACACCTGCGGGACGCCCGGCACGAACAGCTGCAGCAGCCGCGCCAGGAGGTGGCGGCGGTCGTCGCGGCCCAGCGCGTCGTACAGCGTGCAGTTGACCTGGTAGAGGTCGAGGTTGGAGGCGGCCGCGCCGGTCGCCGTGCGGCTGGTGCCGCCGCTGTTGGTGTGGATGGCCTCGACGAGCGCGTCGATCTGCTCCGGTGCCAGCAGGCCGGGCTCGCCCGGCCGCAGGTCACTGACCCCGACGTCGACGATCCCGATGCCGTCGTGCGTGTCGAGCACCGTCACCGTGTTCTGCGGCCGGATCGCCAGCCAGTGCGTCAGCGGCTCGAGGTCGCCCGCGGTGAGCGCGTGCAGCACCAGCGGCGGCAGCGCGAAGTCGTAGACGTAGTCGACGGTGGCCGCGATCTCGATCTGCTGGCGGTAGTGGCCGTGCACCTCGACGAGCACCTGCGCGCCGCGCTCGTGCGCGTAGCCCACGATCCGCTCGGTGAGGGCGTGCGTGGTGTCCGTCATGAAGCAGTTGGTCCCTGCCTCCTTGCCTGCGTAGCCCAGCGCGTCGAGGCGCAGCATCCGGATGCCCGCGTCCGTGAGGGTGTCGATCACCGTAGTGAGGTAGTCCCACGTGAGCGGGTGGCGCGCGTCGAGGTCCACCTGCTCGGGCGTGAACGTGGTCCACACCAGCCGCCGCCGGCCGCCCAGCGTCATCGCCGTGAACGGCAGCCCGGGGCGGGGGCGGTAGATCCGCGTCAGGTCGTCCTCCGTGGCGCCGTCGGGGAACACCGACGACAGCGTGAGGAACATCCCGGACCACGGCGACTCGTCGCCGTGGGCGACGACGTCGCCGAACTGGCTCGAGCGGGCGGACATGTGGTTGACGATGACGTCCGCCATGACCAGCCGGCCCTCCGCGAGCCGCCGCATGTCGGCCCACGTGCCCAGCCGTGGGTCGATCGCCGTGTGGTCCTGCGGGTCGAAGCCGGCGTCGGCACCGTCGTAGGGCAGGTAGAACGGCAGCACGTGGACACCGTCGAACGCGCCGTCCAGTGGTCCTTCCAGCAGCGCCTGCACGCCGGCCAGGTCGCCACCCAGCCGGTCCGCGTACGTGATGAGCTGAGGTCCGGTGGGGATCGGAGCAACCACGGGAACCCTCCTTGGTTCCAGGCCCGGACGCATCGTCAGCGGGGCTGGGGCCATGATGGCCCGGCGCGGGCCCAGCAGGCGAGGCGGCCCAATGGGCCCGCCGACACCAGCGACGGGACGCACGACCTCACCGGCCGCGTGAACGAGGATGCACCCATGACGAGCACTGACCGGCGACCGTGGGTCGCCAACTACCAGCCGGGCGTCCCGGCGGAGATCGAGCTTCCCACGGAGTCCCTGGTCGCGATGTTCGAGCGATCCGTGGCCGAAGCCGGTTCCTGCCCGGCGACGGAGTTCTTCGGGCGTCGCACCACCTATGCCGAGCTGGGCGATCAGGTCGGCCGGGTGGCGGAGGGGCTGCGCCGGCTGGGGGTCCGGGCCGGCGACCGGGTGGCGCTCATCCTTCCGAACTGTCCCCAGCACGTCGTCGCCTTCTACGCGGCGCTGCGCCTGGGTGCCGTCGTCGTGGAGCACAACCCGCTGTACACGTCCCGCGAGCTGCGTCACCAGTTCGAGAGCCATCAGGCCCGCGTCGTGATCGCCTGGGACATGGCGGTCCCCGCCGTCCGCGCCTTCCCGGCCGACATCGAGATCGACCACATCGTGGCGGTGAACCTGCTCCGCGCCTTCCCGGCCGCCAAGCGGCTCGCTCTGAGCCTGCCGGTGCCGAGCCTGCGCCGATCCCGTGCCGCGCTGACCGGCCAGGCGCCAGGGACGATCCCGTGGGAGGCGTTGTCCCGTCACGGTCGCATCGATCCGGCTCATCCCCGCCCGAGTGTCGACGACCTGGCCGTGATCCAGTACACCTCGGGCACGACCGGGCGCCCCAAGGGGGCGATGCTCACCCACCTCAACCTCTACGCGAACGCCCTGCAGGGTGAGGCGTGGATGTACGGCGCGCAGTACCGGAAGGAGATCTTCTACGCGATCCTGCCGATGTTCCACTCCTTCGGCATGACGCTCTATCTGACGTACGGGGTGCGCAAGCAGGCGCTGCTGGTCCTCTTCCCCAAGTTCGACCCGGACCTCATCCTCACCGCGATGAAGAAGTCTCCGGCGACCGTCTACTGCGCGGTCCCTCCGATCTACGAGCGCACGGCGATGGCTGCGAAGGAACGGGGGGTCTCGCTGCGCTCGTGCCGGTTCTGCATCTCGGGCGCGATGAACCTGCCGGAACAGACCGTGGAGCTGTGGGAGTCGATGTCCGGCGGGCTGCTCGTCGAGGGCTACGGCCTGACCGAGTCGTCCCCGGTCGCGCTGGGCAACCCGTTCCACCCGACCCGGCGCGCCGGCACCATCGGTGTGCCGTTCCCCTCGACGCTGATGAAGGTCGTCGACCTGCAAGACCCGAGCATCGAGGTGGCTCAGGGGCAGCCGGGGGAGCTGCTGCTGAAGGGACCGCAGGTCTTCCAGGGCTACTGGAACGACCCCGAGGAGACCGCGCAGTCCCTGCTACCCGACGGCTGGCTGCGCACCGGCGACGTCGTGACGGTGGACGAGGACGGGTTCGTCACGATCGTGGACCGGGCCAAGGAGCTCGTCATCACGGGCGGGTTCAACGTCTCACCGTCGGAGGTCGAGGCGGTCTTGCGGCTGCACCCGAACGTCGCCGACGCCGCCGTGTTCGGCAAGCCGCTCGAACGGGGCGGGGAGATGGTCGTGGCCGCGGTCGAGCTCGAGCCCGACACCGAGTTCGACGAGGCGGCGCTGCGGGCCCATTGCCGGGAGCACCTCGCCGCGTACAAGGTGCCCCGAAGGGTGGTGCAGATCGAGGAGACGCCTCGTTCTGTGCTCGGCAAGGTCCTGCGCAAGCAGGTGCGCGAGCAGGTCCTGCCGCGCGTGTGACGGCCCGCCGGGTTCGGGACAGCGCGGTGCTGCTGGAGGGCTTGGTTCCGATCGGGATGGGGAAGTGAAGACCTGCGGCACACGGGCAACACGTACGCCGCCGTGGCCGGGGCCACGCTGAAGGAGCTCATGGAACGGGCCGGGCACACCACGGCGGCGATGGCGATGCGCTACCAGCACGTGGCCGAGGGTCGCGACATCGCGCTGGCCGAGCGGATGTCCGGGCTGGCGCTGTAAGGCTGTTCGACGAAACGGGTAGAGGATATGCTAAACTCGCCGCCTGTGGAGGAATGGGAGGTCCGGGTCACCGACGAGTGGCTGGCCTGGTTCCAGACCGTTGACCACGACTCGCAAGCCCTGATCGTCGACGCGATCGACCGGCTGGCAGATGCAGGCCCGAGCCTGGGCCGCCCGCTCGTCGACCGCGTCAAGGGCGCGAGCGTGCACAACATGAAGGAGTTGCGGCCAGGGTCGAGCGGCCGCTCGGAGATACGGATCTTGTTCGTGTTCGATCCGTACCGGTCGGCGATCTTGCTGGTCGGTGGGGACAAGACGGGCGACTGGCAGGGCTGGTACCGCCGCACGATTCCCCAGGCGGAGCAGCTGTATGAGCAGTACCTGAAGGAACGGCGAGACGAGGAGGTGTGAGCATGGCCGGGCACAGCAAGTGGAGTGACATTCGTCCGCAGGCGGTTGCAGAGCTTGGCGGCGAGCAGGTCGTCGCGGTCGCGCGGCAGCGGCAGCAGGCGTACATCGACGCCTACCGGCTGGCTGAGCGGCGCACCGCCCTCGGGTTGACACAGGCCGACGTCGCCGAGCGGATGGGCGTGACCAAGGGGCGGGTCTCGCAGATCGAGCGCGGCGAGGTGTCCACCGTCGACGTCATCGCCCGCTACGTGCAGGCCATCGGGGGGGAGCTGCAGATCTCCGCCGTCTTCGGCGACGACCACTACGTCCTACGCGGAACCGACACCGCCGCCTGATCGATGACCATCCACCAGTGATCGTTCGCACGTCGGCACGGCCGCTGGTCCGGGCGAATGGTCATCGGGCCCTCCCGGCGACGAGCCCGTCAGCAAGGGCATCGGCCGCGTCGTCGCGCCCCTGATGCACCAGGTCGACCCAGACGCGCCAGCCCGGCAGCAGCGGCATGCCGTCGGCCGCCGGACGCGCGGAGCTCAGCAGGTGCGGGTCCTCGGACACCGCCAGGGTGAGGGTGGCCGCGTCCGCGGGCGCGGGCGTCAGCCCTGCAGGCTGGAGGTCTGCGGGTGCTGCGACCCAGATCCAGGCGGTCGCCGGCCGGGCCCAGGGTGCGATCCGGTCGGCCGCGACGTCGCCGGACACGGCATGCCGCACGCCGATCTCGTCGAGGCGCCGACCGGCGGCCTCGGCTGCGCGCACCGGCGGCTCGAGCGTCGCCCACGTGGTCGCCAGCAGTGGTTCCTTGGGGTAGCGCTCGACGAGCCAGGCGGCGAGAGCCCGAGGATCCCTGACGGCCCAACCGGCGTCGCTGTGTACGACGAGGTCGCCGAGCTGCGTCAGTACCTGCGAGACCCTCGGCCGGCCGATGCCCGCCCGGGCGGCAAGCTCTGACTGGTCTCGGACCGGCCCCTCCAGCAGTGCGAACGCGACGGCATACGTTCCCCACGGAACGCGACCCCGAGCGCGGACCTGAGCCGGGCTCGGAGTCGGCGGCTCCAGGCGCACGACGTCAGCCACGGTGCAGAGGAACCCTTCCGCTGGCGTCCCCTCCTGGGCCGTGATCAGTGAGACGCCGGCCTCTTCGGCGACACGGCGTGCTTCCGGGGAGGCGCCCGGGGCGATGACGAGCAGGCGCACGTCGGGCCTGCCACTGTCCGCCGCCGCAGCCGCCAGGCGCCGCAGGGCGCTCGGTTGCACGGGACGGGCGAACCGCTTGACATCGAACGCGGTCCGGGTCAGGTTCGGGCCCGAGAGGACCACGTCAGCACGGGCATCGGGGCCGGGGAAGTCCGCAACGATGCCGTACGCGGTCGCCAGGTCGGCCCACACGCCGGCCGCGAGACGCTCCGAGTCCTGCGCCGTTAGCATTATTCGCATCCTGTGAACAATGCTAACACTGAGCCCGCCGGCAGACCCGTTGTGAAACCGATGCTGAATCGCCGCGTGCCGATCGGCCCACACGACCTGGCCCACCGCCGACATCGGTCACCACGCGACATCCCGACAGTCCCCACCGAGCGTCCCCGCCCGCTCCCGCTGGCCCCTCCCTCGCCTTCCTCCCCACGGCCCCGAACACTCCGCCACCAACGACCACGACATCCAGCACTCCTGTTGCACTGAAGGTGCCGGCGCGGGGGCCGATGCTCCCCGTTCGGCAAGTGCCCTGGCAATGTCCGAGGTCGCAGCGCCATAGCCAGGTGCCGCGCTGAGCAGGTCGATTGCCGCGGTCCCGCAATTTCCATTCTGGAAGGCGGAAGCCGACTGATGCGCTTCGTAACCGGAGGCGGTGACGCCGTATGCGGTGGCCATTGAGCCGGTCGCGTCGAGAGTAGTCAGGCTTGCACGTAGAGTGCGCGGCCTCATCTTCGAGGCTGTGACCTGCAGCTTTACGTGCGCCCGACTGGACTCGAACCAGCGGCCTTCTGCTCCGGAGGCAGACGCTCTATCCACTGAGCTACGGGCGCGTTGTCGTCGGGCTGCGAAGGGACCGGCCCGGGACGACGACCGAGACTACCAGCCCCTTCGGGCCCGCTTCACTCGGGGACCAGCTCCGAGAGGTACTCGGTGGTCTCCTCGACGGCCCGCCGGTCGTTGCCCGCGACGATCGCCTCGATGAGCACGTCGTGCGCGTCGGCGCCGTGAGTGTCGGAGACGAAGTTGAACCGGATGTTCTCGCCGATGGCGTCGATGAGGTTCTCGTACAGCGACAGGAGCACCGGGTTGGCGGCGGTCTTGACGATCTGGCGGTGCAGGGCGAGGTCGGTGTCGACCATCCGCTCGATGACGCCGTCGTGGTAGGCCTGCGCGCGGGCGTCGCGCACCGCCATGAGGGAGGCGGCGTCCGTGGCGGTGCGGCGGCGGGCGGCCAGCCGGGCCGCCTCCACCTCGAGCGCCCGACGAACCTCGACGACGTCGCGCTGACGTGCGGCGGCGATCTCGCGGCCGATCGACACGGCGAGCTCCGAGTTCGACACCACATACGTGCCGGATCCCTGGCGCCGCTCGAGCAGGCCGCCGTGGACCAGCGACTGCACGGCCTCGCGCACGGTGTTGCGGCCCACGCCGAGCAGCTCCACGAGCGCCGGCTCGGGCGGGATGCGGGATCCCACCGGCCACTCCGCGGAGGCGATCCGAGCGCTCAACGCCTCCACCGCGGAGTCGATGAGGCCGGTGCGTCGTGACATGGGATGCCTCCTGCTCGTCGTGCGCGGTAGTCAACACCGTCCGGTATAGCGCTCGCCAGCCCAGAGGGGGGATGACTCGCTGGCTACGCTTTGCGGGTGACTCCCGCCCAGCTCGTCGAAGCGGTCCGCGCCGCGCTCTCCCATGCCGTCGCCGACGGCGCCCTGCCGCTCGACCCGGCCGACGTGCCGGCGAACGTGCACCTGGAGCGGCCGCGGCAGCGCGAGCACGGCGACTGGTCGACGAACGTGGCGATGCAGCTCGCCAAGAAGGCGGGCGTCGCGCCCCGGGCGCTGGCCGACGAGCTGGCCGTCCGGCTGTCCGCGACGCCCGGCGTCGCCTCGGTGGACGTGGCCGGCCCGGGGTTCCTCAACATCCGGCTCGACGCGGCCGCGGCCGGCGAGCTGGCGCGCACCATCGTGGCCTCCCGCCCGGAGTACGGCGGGAACGACGACTTCGCCGGACTGACGGTCAACCTCGAGTTCGTCTCCGCCAACCCGACCGGGCCGCTGCACATCGGCGGGGTGCGGTGGGCCGCCGTGGGGGACAGCCTGGCGCGTGTGCTCGAGGCCAGCGGCGCGGTCGTCGTGCGCGAGTACTACTTCAACGACCACGGCGCGCAGATCGACCGGTTCGCGCGCTCGCTGGTGGCCCGCGCGCAGGGCGACGAGGCGCCGGAGGACGGGTACGGCGGGCAGTACATCGGTGACATCGCCGAGCAGGTGGTGGCGGACGCGCTCGCGGCCGGCGAGCCGGACCCCGCGACGCTGCCCGCCGAACGGGCGGTGGAGGCGTTCCGCGTGCGCGGCGTCGACCTCATGTTCGACGAGATCAAGCAGTCGCTGCGCGACTTCGGCGTCGAGTTCGACGTCTACTTCCACGAGGACTCGCTGCACGAGTCGGGTGCCGTGGCCCGGGCCATCGCGCGGCTGCGCGAGCTGGGCCACGTCTACGAGAAGGACGGCGCGGTCTGGCTGCGGACCACGACGTTCGGCGACGACAAGGACCGCGTCGTCATCAAGAGCGACGGCGAGGCCGCCTACATCGCCGGAGACATCGCGTACTACCTGGACAAGCGCGAGCGCGGCGCCGACCGGGTGGTCATCATGCTGGGCGCCGACCACCACGGGTACATCGGCCGGATGATGGCCGTGTGCGCGGCGTTCGGTGACACGCCGCACGTGAACCTCGAGATCCTCATCGGGCAGCTGGTCAACCTCGTCAAGGACGGCCAGCCCGTGCGGATGTCGAAGCGGGCGGGGACTGTCGTCACCATCGACGACCTCGTCGACGCCGTCGGCGTGGACGCGGCGCGGTACGCGCTGGCCCGCTCGTCGACCGACACCGCGATCGACCTGGACCTGGACCTGCTGGCCCGGGCGACGAACGAGAACCCCGTGTTCTACGTGCAGTACGCGCACGCCCGCACCGTGAACGTGGCCCGCAACGCGGCCGAGGCCGGCGTGCGCCGCGAGGACGGGTTCGACGCGTCGCTGCTGGACCACGAGACCGAGGCGGTGCTGCTGGGCCAGCTCGCCGAGCTGCCGCGCGTGGTGGCGCAGGCGGCGCAGATGCGCGAGCCGCACCGGGTCGCCCGGTACCTCGAGGAGCTCGCCGGCGCCTACCACAAGTGGTACGACGTGCGGCGCGTCGCGCCGTTCGGCGACGAGGAGGTCTCGGACGTGCACCGCACGCGGCTGTGGCTCAACGACGCCACCCGCCAGGTGCTCGCCAACGGCCTGCGGCTGCTGGGGGTCAGTGCCCCGGAGCGCATGTGACCGGGCCCGCCGTGCCGGGTCGGCACGTCCTCACGGGCTCGGCAGTACCTCCTGCCGAGACGGTGCGGAGCTGCCGAGCCGGCGGGTGGTCGGCGTGAGGCCCGTGCCGGGGGCCATGGGGTCACCCTGGTCGACCGGCGTCGAACGGCTGCCCGACGGGTCCGTCGCGGTGGCCGGGGTCGGCGTCGGTGAGCTGGCCGCGCGCTTCGGCACCCCGCTCTACGTGCTCGACGAGGCCGACCTGCGCGCGCGGGCGCGCGGCTACCGGCAGGCCTTCGAGGCAGCGTTCGCCCAGGTGGGGGCCGAGGTGGACGTCTACTACGCGGGCAAGGCGTTCCTGTCCGTCGCGGTGGCGCGCTGGGTGCGCGAGGAGGGGCTGGCGGTCGACACCGCGACCGGCGGCGAGCTCGCCGTGGCCCTGGCCGCGGGCGTGCCGGGCGCGCGGATCGGCCTGCACGGCAACAACAAGTCCGACGACGAGATCGCGGCCGCGATCGATGCCGGGGTCGGCCGCCTCGTCGTCGACTCCCTCGTCGAGGTCGAGCGCCTGTCCGCGGCCGCCGTGGCGCGCGCCGTCGAGGTGCCGGTCATGGTGCGCGTGACGACGGGCGTGCACGCCGGCGGCCACGAGCACATCGCCACGGCGCACGAGGACCAGAAGTTCGGCCTGTCCCTGGCGCACGACGAGGGCGCGGACTCCCCGGCGATGACGGCGCTGCGGGCGGTGCTGGCGGCGCCGGGGCTGCACCTGCTCGGCATCCACTCCCACATCGGGTCGCAGATCCTCGAGCCGGACGGCTTCGTCGTCGCCGCGCGGCGCGTGCTGGGGCTGCGCGCCGAGCTGGCGGCGCGCACCGGCGTGCTCGTCGACGAGGTGGACCTCGGTGGCGGGTACGGCGTCGCCTACCTGCCGGGCGAGGTCTCGCTCGACCCCGAGCGCATCGCCAAGGAGATCGCGCAGGGCGTCGCGGCGGCCGCGCACGAGCTGGGCACCCCGCTGCCGCGGTTCTCCATCGAGCCGGGCCGCTCGATCGTCGGGCCCGCGGGCCTGACCCTGTACACGGTCGGCACGGTCAAGCCGGTGCACCTCGACGGCGGGTTCGTCCGCACCTATGTCTCGGTGGACGGCGGCATGAGCGACAACATCCGGCCGGCGCTGTACGGAGCGCGCTACCACGCGGAGATCGTCGGGCGTGCCTCGTCGGCCGCCGCGGTGCCGGCCCGCGTGGTCGGCAAGCACTGCGAGAGCGGCGACATCGTGGTGCACGACGTGGCGCTGCCCGCCGACGTGGCCGCCGGGGACCTGCTGGCGGTCCCGGTGACGGGCGCCTACGGCCGCTCGATGGCGTCCACCTACAACCTCGTGCCGCGGCCGGCGGTGGTCGCCGTCCGCGAC
>JAJYTJ010000127.1 GCA_021793115.1 Actinomycetes bacterium
GCGACGCGCCGAGGCGCGTGCGGCTCGCGGCGGTCGGCGAGCCGGGCGAGGTCCTCGGCGGTCACCATGCGGGGCTACCTCACGGGGTCGGGACTGCGGTGTTGTTCACCACCTGCTCGGCGTCGAACCGGAGCGAGACGTCGGCCACCGTGTTCTGGAAGTCGTTGGTGCTCTTCGGGTCCATCGACAGCAGGACGCACAGCGTCTGCGCGCTGGTGCCGCCGCCGAGGATCTCGGAGTCGCCCGTCTGCGGGCCGACCTCGGGCGAGCCGAGGATCGGCGTGTAGGCGCTCACCGCCAGGTTCTGCCGCGTGCCCGCCAGGCTCGGGTCTGTCGGGACCGTCGCGGTCGGGGTGCAGCTCGCGGCGTCGGCGACGTGGAACACCGACAGCGTGAGCACGGTACGCAGGTCGCCGGTGCCGGGCGTCCCGGTCCCGGCGCTGTTCGTCGGGTTCGGCGTGGCGCTGGTGCCCTGGGTGGCGAGGAACGAGACGGCGTAGCGCAGGGCCAGCGAGCCGGTGTTCTTCACGTCGATCGGCTGCACGACGACGTCACCGGGGGCCATGCCGCCGTTGGGCATCGTCAGCGTGAAGCTGCCGAGCGAGAGGTCGACCGTTCCGGTCAGCAGGTCGCCCGCCGTCGTCTCGCGGTCGGTGAACAGGGCGTTTGTCGTCAGTGACGTGACGCCGATCCCCGCGAGCGCGAAGATCGCGGCGGTCGCCCCGAGACGGCGCCAGCGGGAGCCGTCGGTGCGCGGCGGCGTCGGATCGATCATCTCCTGCAGCAGATCGTCGACCATGAAGGCTCCTCGATGCGGTGGCTGACGCCGAGCACGTCCTGTCACGGCGGTATCGGCACCATGGTCCCGGTCATTGAGGGTATATCGGTCAATTCACCGGGAGTGACGGCGGCGTGTCGGCCAGCTCGTCGACCACCGGTCCTGGGCGTGGCCGGACGAGGCGGCGGCGGGCGTCGGCGACGTCACCGGCGGGGGACGGTCGGGCGTAGAAGAACCCTTGCGCCTGGTCGACCCCGAGGCGCGCCAGGACGGCCGCGGTGTCGGCGTCCTCGACGCCCTCGGCGATCACCCGCAGCCCGAACGAGTGCGCGAGGTCGGCCATCGCCTGGACCACGAGCTGCGACCCCTCGCGGCTGTCGTCGTGCAGGTCCGAGACGAAGAGCCGGTCGATCTTCAGGTCGTGGACCGGCAGCTCGCGCAGCTGCGCGATGGACGTGTTCCCGATGCCGAAGTCGTCGATGGCCACCTTGACGCCGAGCGCCCCGAGCCGCTCCAGCACGGGGATCACGCGCGACGTGTAGGCGATGAGCGCGGTCTCGGTGATCTCCACCTGCAGCAGCGAGGCGGGCACCTCGTACTCCGCGAGGAGCCGCTCGATGAGGTCGACGACCGCGCCGTTCGTCACGTCGTGCGCCGACAGGTTGACCGCGACCGGCGTGCGGCGCCCCTGCTCGCGCCACTGCGCCAGCTGGCGCACGGACTCGCGCAGCGCGAACGCCGTGAGCACGTGGATGAGGCCGGACTGCTCGGCGAGCGGGATGAACGAGCTCGGCAGCAGCATGCCGTGCACCGGGTGCCGCCAGCGGACGAGCGCCTCGAGCCCGGCCACCCGGCCGGAGGCGAGGTCGACCTTCGGCTGGTAGTACATCTCCAGCTGGCGCAGGCGTTCCTCGTCGGGCACGTCGGGCACCGGCGGCACGGCCACGGCGGCCGCGTCGTCGTCCAGGGCCGCGTCGGCGGCGGGCTCGGCCGGGGGCAGGGGGGCCGCGGGGGCCGGGGGCGTGCCGGCGCCGTCCTGCGCGTCGAGCGCGCGGTGCAGGTCGCCGAGCAGCTGGAGCCGGGCGGGCGAGGAGTGGTCCTCCTCCGGGTCGTAGACCGCGACGCCCGTGCGGCGCACCTTGGCGGAGTACATCGCCACGTCCGCGGTCCGCATGAGCGACGAGGCGTCCGCCGCGTGGTCGGGCAGGCAGGCGACGCCCACCGAGGACTCGACGTGCAGCTCCATGCCACCGAGCCGGAAGGGCGTGCCGAACAGCGCCCGGATGCGCTGTGCGAGCCGTTCGGCGTTGGCCACGGTGCGCACGTCCGGCAGCAGCACCGCGAACTCGTCGCCGCCGAGGCGGGCGACGATGTCCTCGTCGCGCAGCGCGTCGCGCATCCGGTCCGCCACCTGCTCGAGGAGCTCGTCGCCGCGGTCGTGCCCCAGCGTGTCGTTGATGTCCTTGAACCGGTCGATGTCGAGCAGCACCAGGCCCACGCGCGTGCCCTCGTCGCGTGCCTGGTCGATGCCGCGGCGCATCCGGTCGGCCAGCAGCCGGCGGTTCGGCAGGCCGGTGAGCGAGTCGAGCAGCGCGAGGCGCGCGTTCTCCAGGGCGGTCGACTGCAGGCGGCGCGACGTGGTGTGCACGGTGCGGAACAGCAGCAGCCACAAAAGCGCCAGGCCGGCGGCCACGACGACGGTGACGGTGCGCACCGCGTCCGCGAGCGCCTGCTGCGACACGGTCTGGTCGATCATCACCTCGGCCGCGCCGACGATCGCGGTCGCGGGCTGCTTGCCCACCGCCGTGTCCGGCGACGCGGTGTCGCCGGCCCGGACCGGGACGTAGACGTCGAGCACGGGCTGCTCGGTCGCGGCGACCGTCCCCCGCCCGGGCAGCGTGCGCACGTCGGTGATGAGCTGCGCGTCGGGCCGGCCGGTGTCCCGCACGTTCTCGAACCGCGTGGTGTCGGGCAGGCCCGTGGTGGTGTTCTCGGCCGTGGAGTACATGAGCCGCCCGTCGCTGCTCCACAGCCGCAGCTCGACCAGCTTGCCCTTGAAGCCCGCGGTCGACGAGGCCACCGCGTTGTGGGTCGCCTGGTCGAGGATGCCCGTGCGGAACTGCTCGGCCGTCACGGGCGCCACGGCGTAGGCGCTCACTGCGGTGGCGGTCACCGTGCCGAGCCGGATGGCCTGGCCCCGCATGACGGACGACGAGACCCAGACCAGGGCGAGCCCGAGCGCGACGACGGAGACCAGGCTCACCACGACGAAGTATCGGGTGAGGCCCAGTCGGCGCCGGGCACCTCGTGCCACGTTGACCTCTCCCTGCCGAGGACCACTGCCGACAAGGGTAAGGACCGGCGTGGGCGCAGCGCGACAGGCGGAACGCGCCGTCGTGCCGCCGTGTTGCTAGGGGCATGACCTACGAGGTGACGAAGAGCCCCGAGCAGTGGCAGGTGGAGCTGGACCCGCAGGAGTTCGCCGTGCTCCGGCTGGCGGCTACGGAGCGGCCGTGGACGGGCGCGCTGCTCGACGAGAAGCGCGAGGGCGTCTACCGCTGCCGCGCCTGCGGCAACGAGCTGTTCCGCTCGCAGACGAAGTTCGACAGCCACTGCGGCTGGCCGAGCTTCTCCACGCCCCTGGCGGGCGACCGCGTCGAGCTGGTCGAGGACCGCAGCCACGGCATGGTGCGGACCGAGGTCCGGTGCGCCCGCTGCGGGTCGCACCTGGGCCACGTGTTCGACGACGCGCCGCAGACGCCGACCGGGGACCGGTACTGCATGAACTCGGTCAGCCTGAGCTTCGAGCCGACGGCCGGCTGAGCCCGCGGCCGGGCGCACGGTGGCGCATCCGGGTGATGTCGGGACGACACCGGGCCGGATGGGCTCACCGTCGCGCCCCGCGGTGCCGATAATCCTCGACGTGGAGGACGTGCTGACGGTGAGACGGTGGCGGCGCTACGGCGCCGACCGGCTCTACGTCACCCACGAGGGCGGGCTGCCTGTCGGGTCGGTCGACCTGCAGTCCGGCGAGGTGGTCGCGGCCAGCCCGGCGCTCGAGGCCGACGTGCGCCGCGCCGCGCAGGAGTACCTGCGCGCCGACCTGCCCGAGCTCGTCGTGCCCGCGCAGCGGTCCGCCCCGCCCGAGGAGATGGAGCTGCGCGACCTGCAGACCTCGCTCGAGGCGTGGCTGGGGACCACCGTGGACCTGCCGGGCGCCGCGCGCGCCAGCACCATCGGCCAGCGGCTCGACCGCCTGGCCGACGAGGGCTGGGCGACCGTGCACGACGTGCCGCTCGGCCGCCAGGGCACGTGCGTCGAGCACCTGCTCATCGGCCCCGGTGGCCTCTTCACCGTGACCGAGCGGCGCCACCCCGGCCAGCGGGTCGTCGGCCGGGGCCGCGCCATGGCGGTCGACGGGCGCCCGGTCGCCTACCTGCGTGACGCGCGCCTGGAGGCGACCCGCACGCAGGACCGGCTGCTCGCCGCGGGGTGCGCGCAGATCCACGTGCGGGCCGTGCTGGTGCTGCAGGGCACGCTCGACCTCGACGTGCTGACCACCCCCAACGACCCGCTCGTCGTCGCCCGGCACGAGGTGCCCGAGCTGTTCCGGCGCATGCCGGTGGTGCTCGACCCGCGCCGGGTGCAGGCCCTGGCCCGCGTCGCGCAACGCTCGACGACCTGGCTGGGCTGACCGGCCGAGCGGGCACCGCGCGCATCCGGGGGGTCGGTAGGCGCGCGGTGCCCGCGACGCTGGCGACGCCGGGAGAGGATGGCGCCATGAGCGGATCCGGCGGCGTCCCCGGCGGCCCGGCGCCACGGCCGCGGCGCCCCGTGCTCATCGACCCCACGGGCGACTGGCACTCCGGCGGCGCCGACCCGGCGCTGCGCGCGCAGGTGGCGCACGCCACGGCCGCCGCGCTCGTGACGCGGGGGCGGGCCAGCGCCGACCCCGCGGTGCTCGCCCGGCTCCTCGCGCTCGTCGAGACCGAGGGCCTCGACGTGGTCGCCGGGCTGTGGGCCGACAGCCCGGCGGACAGCCTGCCGGGGGCGCTGTGGCGCCTGTACGTGCTGCGGGAGTGGGTGCGCCGCGATCCCGCGACGATCGCGGACCGCTACCGCCAGGGCCTGCACGCGGCGCCGGTGGACGACGCCGTCGCGGGCGTGGCCGCGCCGCCCGGCCCGGCGGACGTGCGGGACGCCGTCGACGCGGTGCTCTCCGGCGTGTACACGGGCGACCTCGCGGTGGCGCTCGAGCGCGCGGCCGCGTTCTGCCGCGTGCTGGCGACCGGCGCGGCGTTCGACGCCGACCACCTCGACCTCGTCGACCCGCGGGGCGCCGATCGGCAGACCCGTGGCGCGTCGTCGCTGCTGCGCACGGCCGACGAGCTGGCCCACGCAGGCGAGCTGTGGCGCGCCGGCCGGCTGGAGTGACGTCGGCGGGCTCCCGACCCGAGGCGCGGCCGTCGCCTGCAGTGAGGCGGCACGTACACTGAGGGGGCGTCGGGCCGCGGTAGCCCCGGGCTCCACTTGACGCCGCTTCGAGCGGCCACGCGCCGAGAGGCGCTCCCGGCCCGACGCTTTACCTCTCGCCCGCCACCGGCCCGACGCCTCGCTCCCCGCCCACCGCCGTCGCTCCGGGCGCGGAGGCTCCCGTTCGGACGCCTCCGCCCACTGCCGTCGACGCGGGCGGGGTCCCGTCCGCTTCCCGGTCGTCGGGGGTTCGGGTGCCGTTAGGCTGTCCGTCGTCCGGGCCGCCCGGGCTTCGACGTGCCGTCTCCGGGAGCATTCCGTGCGCCTGCGCCTCACCCCGCGCGAGGACTCGTACTTCACCCTCTTCACCGCCCAGGCCGAGCACCTGGTGACCGGTGCCAACCTGCTGGCGGAGATGCTCGGCGCCGACCGCGCGGAGGCCAAGGCGATCGGCAAGCGCTTCGCGCAGGCCGAGCACGACGCGGACGAGGCCGCGCACACGATCATGAACCGCCTCAACCAGACGTTCGTGACGCCGTTCGACCGGGACGACATCTACGCGCTCGCGTCCCGGCTCGACGACTGCATGGACTTCATGGAGGAGGCGGCCGACCTCATCGTCCTGTACAAGATCGAGTCGCTGCCGCCGCGGGCCGCCGACGTCATCCAGGTGCTGCAGCGCGCCGCCGAGCTCACCGCCGAGGCGATGCCGAAGCTGCGCACCATGGGCGACCTCGCCGACTACTGGGTGGAGATCAACCGGCTCGAGAACCAGGCCGACAAGGCCTACCGCAAGCTGCTGGCGCAGCTGTTCGACGAGATCGACGACGCCAAGCTCCTCATGAAGCTGCGCGAGATCGTCGAGAAGCTCGAGGCGGCCGCCGACGCGTTCGAGCGCGTCGCGAACACGGTCGAGTCGATCGCCGTCAAGGAGTCCTGAGCCGCGGTGGAAGCGGTCCTCGTCATCGTCGTGGTGGCGCTCGCCCTCGGGTTCGACTTCACCAACGGCTTCCACGACGCGGCGAACGCCATCGCCACCTCGGTGTCGACGCGCGCGCTGACGCCCCGGGTCGCCCTGGTCATGTCGGCGATCATGAACTTCGCCGGCGCGCTCATCGGCACCGGCGTCGCCGACACGATCGCCCACAGCATCGTGCAGCTGCCCCAGAACACGTCGTCGGGCAACCACTTCACGCTCGTCATCATCATCTGCGCCCTGCTCGGCGCCATCACGTGGAACCTCATCACGTGGCGACTGGGGCTGCCCTCGTCGTCCACCCACTCGCTCATCGGCGGTCTCGTGGGGGCCGGCCTGGCCGGCGGCCTCGGGATCTACTGGAAGGCCGTCGTCGACAAGGTCCTCGTGCCGATGGTGGTGTCCCCGGCCGTCGGTTTCGTCGCGGCCTTCGTCGTCATGGTGGGCGTCCTCTGGCTGGTGCGCCGCAGCGCGCCGACCCGGACCATGCGGCGCTTCCGCCTCGCCCAGACCGTGTCCGCCGCCGCCATGGCGCTCGGCCATGGCCTGCAGGACGCGCAGAAGACGATGGGCGTCATCCTGCTGGCGCTCATCGCCAACGGCTGGGCGGCGCCGCACTCGCACATCCCGCTGTGGGTGAAGATCTGCGCCGCCGCGGCCATCTCGGCGGGCACCTATTCGGGCGGCTGGCGCATCATGCGCACGCTCGGCCGCAAGATCATCGAGCTCGACCCCGCGCGCGGCTTCGTCGCCGAGTCCGTCTCGGCGCTCGTGCTGTACGTCATGGCACTGGGCCTCAAGGCGCCTGTGTCGACCACGCACACCATCACCTCGGCGATCATGGGCGTGGGCGCGACGCGGCGGCTGTCCGCGGTCCGCTGGGGCGTCGCGAAGAACATCGTCGTCGCCTGGGTGCTCACCATCCCGGCGGCCGGCGCGGTCGCCGCACTCCTCTTCGTCGCGCTGCGCCCGCTCCTCGGCTGACCGCCCGCTCGGCCGCGCGCCGCCCGGCGCCGCTCGCCGGCCCGTCCGCCGGCCCGCCCGCAGATCGGCCGACCGATGGCCCGCGCGCCGATCGGCCGACCGATGGCCCGCCCCTTCCACCGGCGCTGGCCTGCCGCCCGGCTGACGGGCTCCTCGGCGGGCGAACGGCCCGCCCGTCGCCCGACCCTCCGCCCCCGTGGCCACCCTCGTGGCCGTTCCGGTCGCGAGGGCGCCATTCGGCGCGGATCAGGCGCTCGCCGAGCGCGAATGGGCGCCCTCGTCGAAGGCCCGACGAGCGGGGGCGCCACGACGCGCGGCCAGCTCGAGGCGGAAGCCGAGGTCGTCCTGACGCAGGTGCGCCGCCACCGCGGCAGGGACCAGACCACGGTTCGCGAGGTCCCTGGCCGTGTACCGGAGCATCACGGCGCGGCCGGAGGCGAGCACCGCGTTCTGGCGCGCCCGGTCGGCGAAGAGCGCGTCGGGCGAGCCGTGCGGACCGGCGCCGTCGATCTCGACGAGCAGCCAGCGACCGCGCCGCAGCCGCCATCCCAGGTCGCCCCGCGCGACGATCCGTCCGGCTGCGTCGTAGACCGGCACCTGCAACCCGTCCGGCGGGACGCCGGCGTCCACGCACTGGATCCGGGCGAACGTCTCCAGCGGCGACTGGGCGCGCCCGTCGACGAGCCCGAGCGCGGCGGCGACCCTGGTGGCACCCCGCCTGCCGCACGCGGCGCGTCCCACGTCCCCGAGTGAGCCGGCGCCGATCAGCCGCAGCTGGATCGCCGAGTCCAGGACCGCCACCCCGCGGTCGCGCCCGAGCTCGCGCACGGCGTGGGCCAGCGCCGCCACGGGAGCCTCCACCTCGAACCCGCCGACGCAGATCGTCGGCGCCGGCGGCCGGTACCGGCGGACCACCACACCGTCGCGCGGCCGTCGAGCAGATCCGTCGGGGAGCGCCACCTCGGGTCGGATCGTCGTCGGCAGGCCCTGCACGCCGAGCAGCGCCAGCGCGCACTGCCCGACGGCGACCGCGGTGGGCCAGTAGGCGAGCAGCGCGACGAGGGCCGCGCGCCGGCGGCGGTGGTCCGGTCCCGAGGGGAGGGAGAGGCCGGCGGCGACGAGCGGCCCGGACAGGTCGAGGACGCCCTGCGTCGGACCCGCGGCGTGTCCGGCGACGACGAGGCGGCGGCGTCGGTGGCGGTCGAGGCCGTGCTCGTCGCACTGGGCCGCCGAGGCGAGTCCCTCCTGGCGTGCGGCGAGCGCAAGAAGCGGAAGGGGGACGGTGGCGTGGCGCACCGCTCGAGCCTGGCGGCCCGCCCGCTGCGGGAGGGCCGCGAGCCGGTCGCCCGGGCGGACCGGGCCGCCGGTCCGGGCTGTGGGCGGCTCAGGTCCCCGACCGCCGCGGCGCGGCCATTGCGCATGCACCTCGTGTCGACGCCCGCCGGGGCGCCGAGGGCCGGGTGTCTGGGACGGCCGGAGCGCCGAGGGCCGTGTGTCTGGGACGGCGGGGGCGCCGAGGGCCGGGTGTCAGGGGCGACGGCAGCGCTGACCGCCGGGTGTCAGGGACGGCCGGGGCACCTGGGCCACGTGTCGGGGGCGACGGCGGCGTCGAGGGGCAGGTGTCTCGGATGACCGGGGCAACGAGCCCGCCGAGCGGCTTCAGCGGGCGACCGGAGCAGCCGGCCCCGGCGATCTCGCCGAGTCGCGCCGCGCGCGCGATGGCGCTCCGGCCCCCTGCCGGACGCACGAGGGCGTCATGGGGCGCGGTTGGTGCCGCCGAAGGGGGGCGTCATGGCGCCCTCGTCGGCGCAGCGGGGCACCGGGGTGTCGGACCGGTGGGCTTGTCGGCGCAGCGGGCGCCGGGGCGCCCGGCATCCTCGGCTCAGGGGGCGAGCCGCCGCGAGCCCAGCCACGCCCGGAGCCGCTGCGCGTGGGCGGCCAGGTAGTCGCCCCGGTCGGCCGGGCCGTGCACGTTCACGACGAGGTTGACCTGGCTGAGGACCCGGGCCGCGACCAGGGCGTCGAACAGCTCCGGAGGGATCGCCGGCCAGGGCCGATGGGCCGAGTAGCCGTCGCGGAACGCCTCCACCAGGCGCGGCCCGCCGGGGGCGCGACGCAGCGCGACGATGCTGATGGCGAGATCCTGGACGTCGAAGCCCCAGACGACGTCCTGGAAGTCGATCGGCACGAGCGTCCCGTCGTGGGCGACGACGACGTTGGCCGGCGTCAGGTCGCCGTGCAGCAGGTGCGGCCGGTGCGGTGGGGTGCGCCACAGCTCGTCGAGCGCGGCCTGGGCCCGGCCGAGCGCGTCCGCGAAGACGTCGTGGAACGGGACGTCCGGCGCGGTCAGGCGGACGGGCAGGCGCCAGTAGAGCACCCGGTCGGCCACGAGCACGTCCGGCGGCTCGGCGAGGGCCCATGCGGCGGCGTTCGCATGCAGCTGCGCGGCGAGCCGGCCCAGTGCGGCGGCGGTCGGCGCAGTCAGGCGGGCGCGCAGGGAGCGTCCCGCCACCCAGTCGAACAGCGCGCAGGTTCGGGGGCTCGCATCGCCGACGGCGACGTCGGTGCCGAAGCCGCCGGCCCTGTTGGTGCGCAGCGCGGGGACGGCCATGCCGTGCTCCGCGAGCCGGCGGAGCCAGGTGCCCTCCATGTCCAGCGTCCCGTCGGCGTGGATGCGCAGCTGCGCGCCCACGCGCAAGGCGTGCGTGCCGGAGACGGCGGTGACCCGGAAGACGCTGTTGAAGGAGTGGGCGGCCCGGGCGACGCGGCGGGGGACGAGGTCGTAGTGCCGCAAGGCCTCCAGTGCGACCTGCCGGACCTCGTCCACGGGGGCATCTTGCCTCCTGCGGGCCCGAGCGCTGTTCATCGGTCGGGGCGGCCCGGTCCGCTCACGTGGCGGTCGTGCGTCGCCGATTCCCGCCAAGGCTCGCCGTGCTGCGAGAGGAGAGGCCGCTGATGTGCGGCGCCGGGGCGCCGACGTGTCACGGAGCGGCAGGGGGGATGCCCGACGACGGGCGTCCGACGTGGCGGCGACAGACGTGGCGGCGAGAGGGGAAGGCGACGGGCGTCCGACGTGGCGGCGAGAGGGGAAGGCGACGGGCTGGTCAGGCGGCGTCCCCGCGAGCCCGCCGTCGCGCCGGCAGCTCGTTGGGCGACCGAGGGCGTCATCGGGCGCTGTTGGCGGCGTCGATGCGAGCGCCATGGCGCCCTCGCCGGAGAGGCGCGGTGCCAGGGCGCCGTGCTGGTCCCGATCAGCGCTCGCGGGGACGACGACGCCGGCGGGTCAGGCGGTCGGGCGGTGGCGCTCCGTGGCGACCACGCGGGGCCCCACCTCGGTCGCGGCGACGTGCGCGACGAGCATCTCCGCGGTCCGCAGGAACGGGTCCTCCCGCGGCAGGCCGTCGGCGACGGGTCGGCCGGAGTGCTGCGCGACGACGTCGAGCA
>JAJYTJ010000128.1 GCA_021793115.1 Actinomycetes bacterium
GGGGTGGTCCCACGCGAGGTGGTCGCGCCGGCGCATGCCCTCCAGCAGGCGCAGCTTCGCGAGCCACTCCACCTCGCGGGCGCACGACGAGGGGTCGTGGGCCAGGCGCGTGACGAGCGAGTCCCAGCGCGCCAGGACGGCGGCGGTCTGCTCGTCGGGCTCCTCGCCGCCGAGTGCCTCCCGGACGGCGTCCAGGTAGGCGCGCTGCACCTCCAGGGCCGTGAGCCGCCGGCCGTCGGCGAGCTCCAGCGGCTGCCGCAGCGTGAGGTCGTGGCTCACCAGGTGCACGGCCTCGACCGGGTCGGCCAGCCGCAGCGCGTCGATCGTCGCCGCAGCGGACCGGGCCGGACCATCCTCCTGCGCGCGCTCGAGCAGCCACAGCACGAGCGACGTGGTGCCCATCCGCACGAAGGTCGCGACCTCGAGCATCGTCGCGTCGCCGATGATGACGTGCAGCCGGCGCCAGCGGGCCGGGTCGGCGTGCGGCTCGTCGCGCGTGTTGACGATCGGCCGGCGCAGCGTCGTCTCGAGGCCCACCTCCGCCTCGATGTAGTCCGCGCGCTGCGAGACCTGGAACCCCGGCTCCTCGCCGTGCTGCCCCAGCCCCACGCGGCCGGCGCCGGTGAACACCTGGCGCGTGACGAGGAACGGCATGATCCGGGCGGCGAGCTCGGCGAACGGCACGGCCCGGTCGACGAGGTAGTTCTCGTGGGTGCCGTAGGTGGCGCCCTTGCCGTCGACGTTGTTCTTGTACAGCGCGACGTCCGGCAGCGCGGGCGTGCTCGCCAGGGCGCGCACGGACTGGAGCATGACGAGCTGGCCGGCCCGGTCCCAGCGCACCGCGTCGAGCGGGTTGGTCACCTCCGGGCTGGAGTACTCGGGGTGGGCGTGGTCCACGTAGAGGCGTGCGCCGTTGGTGAGCACGACGTTGGCCGCGCCGGGGTCCTCGTACTCCTCGACCGTGGTGCGCGGCACGGCCTGGGGCCCGTCGCCCGACGGCGCGGGCCGCGCCGGGTCGTCGGTGAGCAGCGACGGGTGGGCGGCCGCGCGCTGGAGGTGGAACCCCCGCGCATCCTTGAGCGGGTCCTCGTCGTCGTAGTCCCAGCGAGCCCTGGCCCGCGCGCCCTCGCGCGCCGCCGCGTGCACCGCGACCACGTGGCTCGACAGCAGCATCGGGTTGGCGAGCGGGCGACCCGGCTGCAGCACGCCGTACTCGGTCTCCAGGCCCATGATCCTGCGGACGGTCACGGCCCCACCCTAGGCGGCCCGGTCACCACGGCCGCCGGCTAGAGGTACTGGCCCGTGCTCGTCACCGTCTCGATGGTGCGGGACGTGTCCACGCCCTTCTTGCCCTGGACGATCGTGCGGATGAAGACGATGCGCTCGCCCTTCTTGCCGCTGATGCGCGCCCAGTCGTCGGGGTTGGTGGTGTTCGGCAGGTCCTCGTTCTCGCGGAACTCCTCCACGCACGCGGTGAGCAGGTGGTCCACGCGGATTCCCCGCTGCCCCGTCGCAAGGAAGTCCTTGATGGCCGACTTCTTGGCGCGGTCGACGATGTTCTGGATCATCGCCCCGGAGTTGAAGTCCTTGAAGTAGAGGACCTCCTTGTCGCCCGAGGCGTACGTCACCTCGAGGAAGCGGTTCTCCTCGCTCTCGGTGTACATGCGCTCGACCGTGCGGGTGATCATCCCCTCGACGGCGTCGGCCACCGAGCCGCCGTGCTCGGCCAGGTCGTCGGCGTGGATCGGCAGGTCCACCGTGAGGTACTTGCCGAAGATCTCCTTGGCGCCCTCGGCGTCCGGACGCTCGATCTTGATCTTCACGTCGAGGCGCCCCGGGCGCAGGATCGCGGGGTCGATCATGTCCTCACGGTTCGAGGCGCCGATGACGATGACGTTCTCGAGCCGCTCGACGCCGTCGATCTCGCTCAGCAGCTGCGGCACGATCGTCGTCTCCACGTCCGACGAGACGCCGGTCCCCCGGGTGCGGAACAGCGACTCCATCTCGTCGAAGAACACGACGACCGGGTGCCCCTGCGACGCCTTCTCGCGGGCGCGGGCGAAGATCAGGCGGATGTGCCGCTCGGTCTCCCCCACGTACTTGTTGAGGAGCTCGGGGCCCTTGACGTTGAGGAAGTACGACCTGCTCGCCTCGCCGTCCTCGCGCGTCGCCGCCGCGGTGGAGGCCAGCGAGTGGGCCACCGCCTTGGCGATGAGGGTCTTGCCGCACCCCGGCGGGCCGTAGAGCAGCACGCCCTTGGGCGGCTTGAGCCCGTGCTCGCGGAACAGCTCGGGGTGCATGAAGGGCAGCTCGACGGCGTCGCGGATCGCCTCGATCTGCGGCCCGAGCCCACCGATGTCCTCGTAGTCGATGTCCGGCACCTCCTCGAGGACCAGCTCCTCGACCTCGGCGCGCGGGATCACCTCGAACACGAAGCCGCTGCGGGAGTCGATCGTCAGCGCGTCGCCGATGCGCACGCCGGAGGACTTGACCTGGCCCGCGAAGCGCACCACGCGCTCCTCGTCCCCGCGCCCCACGACGAGCGCCCGATCCTCGCCGATCATCTCCTTGACCGTGACGAGCTCGCCGACGCGCTCGTAGCCGCCGGCCTCGACCACGGTGAGCGCCTCGTTGAGCATGACCTCCTGGCCCGGGGCCAGCCGCGTGAGGTCGAGCGTGGGGCTCTCCGCGACTTGCATCTTGCGGCCCGCCGACATGATGTCGACCGTGCCGTCCCCGCGGGCGCCGAGGAACACGGCGTACGTCCCCGGGGGCTTGGCCAGCTCGTCGACCTGGCGCTTGAGCTCGACGATCTGCTCGCGGGCCGCGACCAGCGCCTCGGTGAGCCGCTCGTTCTTCGCCGCCAGTACCGCGAGCTCGCGGTGCGGGTCGCGGCTGGGCCCCGACGGGTGTGCCGACTCGGTCATCCCGGCCTCCTTCGCACGTGCTCCGCACGCCGGTCGTCCTGCTCTTCTCGACACAGTAACCACGCGCGCGCCGAGAACTCCTGCCGTGACACGGACGACACCGAGCATCCCAGCATCCGGACATCCGCGTCCGGGCGGCGATCACTCCTGCGGCGGCTGCCCCACCGCGCGGCGCGCGCGCCGGACCTTCTTCGGCGACACGGGGGCCTCGCCGAAGTCCTCCTCGGTCCACGTGACGTCGCCGGCCTCGTCGGGCACCGGGTAGGCGCCCGGCGCCGGACGCCGCTTGCGCACGGGCGGCGCCACGCCGTCCGCGAGCCGGCGCGTGGTGACCAGGAACCCCGTGTGACCCACCATCCGGTGGTCCGGACGCACGGCGAGGCCCTCGAGGTGCCACGTGCGCACCATCGACTCCCACGCGGTGGGCTCGGTGAAGCGACCCTCGTCGCGCACCGCCTCGGCGAGCCGCGACAGCTGCGTCGTCGTCGCGACGTAGCAGCACAGGACGCCGCCGGGCACCAGCGCGTCGGCGGCGACCGCGAGGTTCTCCCACGGCGCGAGCATGTCGAGGATCACGCGGTCGACCGAGGCGGGCTCCGCGATCGTCGGCAGCACGTCCGCGAGGTCCCCCACGGTGAGCCGCCACGCCGGGTGCGGGCCGGCGAAGTACCCCTCGACGTTCCCGCGCGCCACAGCCGCGAAGTCCGCCCGGCGCTCGACGGAGTGCAGCAGGCCCTGGTCACCGACGGCGCGCAGCAGGTACGTCGTCAGTGCGCCGGACCCGACGCCGGCCTCGACCACGCGTGCGCCCGGGAACACGTCGGCCATGGTGACGATCTGCGCGGCGTCCTTCGGGTAGACCACGGCCGCGCCGCGCGGCATCGACACCACGTAGTCGGAGAGCAGGGGGCGCAGCGCCAGGTACTCCACGCCGTACGTGGTGTGCACCACGGTGCCCTCGGGGCGCCCGACGAGGTCGGCGTGCGGGATGTAGCCCTTGTGCGTGTGGAAGGCGCCGCCGTCCTCGAGCGTGACGGTGAAGGGGTGCCCCTTGGCGTCGGTCAGCTGCACGCGGTCGCCGAGCCGGAACGGGCCGCGCCGCCCGGCCGCGCCCGTCGGCCCGTCGGGCGGTGCCGACGAACGGGCCGGTGCCGCGGGCGCGTCGGTGCTGTCGGGCATCGGGGACCTCGTCTCGTGGGGCGTCGTCACGGCCGCAGGGCCGCCACGACGTCGGGCGTCCGGATGAGCGCGGCCACACGGCCGTCGACGAGCGCGACGAGCACCGGCGACAGCCGCGACGCCTCGGACAGCGCGGCGAGCAGCGGCTCGCCGGTCAGCCGCCCGTCCACCACGGCGCCGCCCGGCAGCGGCACCGCCACGGCGGTCACGGGCGTGAGGCCGGCCTGCTCGCGAGGCACCGACGCGGCGGCGGCGGTGTCGACGTACGCGGAGGGCCGCCCGTCCGGCGAGAGCACGACGACCTCGCTCGCGCCCGCGGCCGCGGCGCGGGCTCCGGCCGCCGCGACCGACTCCTGGAACCCCACGGCGACGGCCGGCCGGCCGATGGCCTGCACCGAGAGCCCGTGCACCGCGCGCTGCTGGCGCGCACCGTGGAGCACCTGCGACGCGCCGGACCACAGGAACATCGCCACCATGGCGGTCCAGATCACCGTGTAGAACGTGGGCTGGCGCCCCTGCGCCAGCGGCCACAGCAGCGCCCAGGCGACGACGCCGACCGCGACCACACGGCCGCACCACGCCGCGGCCACCATGCCGCGCACGCGGTCCTTGGTCACGGCCCACACGAGCGACTCCAGCAGCTGGCCGCCGTCCAGCGGCAGCCCGGGCAGGAGGTTGAACGCGCCGACGAACCCGTTGGAGAAGGCGCCGGACCACAGGATCCACTGGAGCAGCGAGCCGTTCGGCACAGCCCGCGCGAGCGCCAGGAACACGCCGCCGAGCACGAGGTTCGTCACCGGCCCGGCGACCGCGACGAGCGCCGCCGTGCCCGGCCCGCTCGCGGTGCTGCCGAACGTCGTGTGGCCGCCCCACAGCGTGAGCACGAAGGCCGTCGGCTGCTGGCCGCGCGCGCGGCCGACAAACCCGTGGGCCAGCTCGTGGCAGAACACGGAGCCGAAGAGGAGCACGACGAAGACGAGCGCGACCACGTAGGCGCCGGTCCCCAGCCCCGTGGCGGACTGCACCGCGGGCGCGAACGCCGCGGTCAGCACCACGGCCGCCAGCAGGAAGCTCGGGGACAGCACCACGGGGGCACCCGCGATCCGCCCGATCACCCAGCCCCGCGGGGCCTGGTTCGGCGCGGGTCGCTGCTCACTCACCGGACCAGCCTAGGGGCGCGGCAGCGGGGCGGTGTCGGCGGCCCCTCCTACGCTCGTCCCGTGAGCACCCCCCGGGCCGGCGAGCTGGCCGACGAGCCGGCCGAGACGGTCGCAGGCGTGGCCGGTACCGCGGCGGACGAGCGGGGCGAGCAGGTCGCCGGCGTCGCGGTGACCGGCGACGAGAACGCCGAGCGCCCCGCGGTGCCGCCCGGCCTGTCCCCCTCGCGCGCCAACGACTTCCAGCAGTGCCCGCTCCTGTTCCGGTTCCGGGTGGTGGACCGGCTCCCCGAGCCGGCCAGCCCCGCGGCGGCCCGCGGCACGCTGGTGCACTCGGTGCTCGAGCGGCTGTTCGACCTGCCCGCGGCGCAGCGCACGCTCACCGCGGCGCGGGCGATGCTCCCGGGGCAGTGGCAGTCCCTGCGCCAGCGGGCGCCGCAGTACGACGAGCTCTTCGACGACGAGTCCGAGGAGGCGGCGTGGGTCGCCGGCGCGGGCGACCTGCTCGCGACGTACTTCACGCTCGAGGACCCGACGCGGCTCGAGCCGGAGTCGCGCGAGCTCGCGGTCCGCCTGGACCTGCCCGACGGTCCGCAGCTGCGCGGCATCGTCGACCGGGTCGACGTAGCACCCAACGGGTGGGTACGCATCGTCGACTACAAGACCGGGCGCTCGCCGCGCCCCGGGTTCGAGGGGCGTGCCCTCTTCCAGATGCGGTTCTACGCCTACGTCCTGTGGCGCACGCGCGGCGTGTTGGCACGGGCCCTGCAGCTGGAGTACCTCGCGGACGGCCAGGTGATCCGCCACGAGCCCACCGAGGCCGAGATGACCACGCTCGAGGCGCGCATCCGGTCGCTCTGGGCGTCCGTGCAGCACGCCGCCCGGACCGACGCCTGGCAGCCTCGCCCGTCGGCGCTCTGCGAGTGGTGCTCGTTCAGCGTGCTGTGCCCGGCGTTCGGGGGCACCCCGCCGCCGGTGGACGACGACGCGGTGGAGCGCGCCACCGGCGTCAGACCGGATCGCCCCTGAGCTCGAGCACCTCGCCGGCCGCGATCCGGGCGAGGTCCTCCAGCCGGACAGCGCGCAGCGAGTCCGCGTGCGACAGGCGCGGGTCGTCGGGCAGCTCGACGTCCGACTCCACGGCGAGCACGTGCGCGCCGCTGGCCAGGCCCGCGGCGACGCCGACACGGGAGTCCTCGACCACGACGCAGTCGCCGGGGGCCACGCCGAGCCGGCGGGCAGCCAGCTGATAGGGCTGCGGGTCGGGCTTGGGGCGTTCCACCTCGTCACCGGGGATCACCACGGCGAGCGCACCGCCGGCATCCCGCACCACGGGCTCCGTGAGGTTGCGGTACGACGACGTCACGAGCGCCTGGGGCACACCGGCGGCCCACAGCGCGGCGACGAGCTCGCGGGCCCCCGGCTGCCACCGGGCCGACTCCTCCTGGCGCGCGATGATCCGCGCCGAGATCCGGGCGATGATCTCGTCGGCCGGCAGGTCGACGCCCGCGGCCTGCAGGGCACGGGCGTAGGCCGGCAGCGCCGTCCCCACGAGCGCCAGACCGTCCTCGAGCGTCCAGGTGCCGCCGCGTTCCGCGACGAGGGCCGCCTCCTCCTCGCGCCACAGCACCTCGGTGTCGACCAGGGTGCCGTCCAGGTCCCACAGCACCGCGGCGGGCAGGGGCGCGGGCGACATGGTGGACCTCCGGGACGTGGGCGGTGGAGGTGAGCAGGCTACGCCCGCGACGCCCGGACGCTCCCGGCGGCCAGCGCCTAGGCTGGTCGGATGAGCGAGAGCCACGCCGGTGACCTGCCCGTCGGCGCGACGGTGATGCTGGCGGCCTTCGAGGGCTGGAACGACGCGGGCGCCGCCGCGACGCAGGCCGTCGCCTACCTCGCCGAGGTGTGGGACGCCGAGCAGGTCGACGAGCTGGACCCCGAGGAGTACCACGACTTCCAGGTGAACCGCCCGGTGGTCGCCACGGGCCCGGACGGCACGCGCGAGATCACGTGGCCCACCACCGCGATCTCGCTGGCGAGGGCACCGCAGACGGGCCGGTCCGTCGCCCTCGTGCACGGCATCGAGCCGTCGATGCGCTGGCGCCGCTACTGCAGCGAGCTGCTCGACGTCGCCGCGGGACTCCACGTCGAGTGGGTCGTGACGATCGGCGCGCTGCTCGCGGACGTGCCGCACACGCGGCCGATCCCCGTCACCGTCTCGGCCGACGACCCGGAGGTCGCGTCCGCGCTCGCCCTCGACCGCACCACCTACGAGGGGCCCACGGGGATCGTCGGCGTGCTCCAGCACGAGGCGACGGCGCGCGGCCTCAAGGCGGTCTCGCTCTGGGCGGCCGTGCCGCACTACGTGGCCCATCCCCCGTCGCCGAAGGCGACGCTCGCGCTGCTGCACCAGGTGGAGCAGCTGCTGGGCGAGCCGATCCCCATGGGCGAGCTGCCGGAGGACGCCGCGGCGTGGCAGTCCGGCGTCGACGAGCTGGCCGGCGAGGACTCGGAGATCGGCGAGTACGTGCGCCAGCTCGAGGAGGCCAAGGACACCGCCGACCTGCCGGAGGCGTCCGGCGAGGCGATCGCGCGCGAGTTCGAGCGCTACCTGCGCCGGCGGGACAAGGGCGCCGGGGCCTGACCCCGGCGGGGCATCACAGCCGCGGCCCGACCCCCGCGGGGCACCACAGCCGCGGCCCGACCCCCGCGGGGCACTACAGGCGGACGCCCAGCAGGGCGTCGAGCGCACGGGCGACGACGCCCGGGGCCCCCTCGACCGGCTCCGCGGTCCCGGCCAGGGCCTCCTGGACCCAGGCATCGACGGCCGCCAGCGCGGCGGGGGCGTCCAGGTCGTCGGCCAGCGCGGCCCGCACGGCGGCGAGCGTGCCGTCCGCGTCCGGTCCACCCACCCCCGAGAGCGCCCGCCGCCAGCGGGCGAGGCGCTCCTGCGCGCCGCGCAGCACGCCGTCGCTCCACTGCCAGTCGTCCCGGTAGTGGTGCGCCAGGATCGCCAGGCGGATCGCCATCGGGTCCACGCCCGCCGCCCGGAGCGTGGAGACCAGCACGAGGTTGCCCCGCGACTTGCTCATCTTCTCGCCGTCCAGGCCCACCATCCCGGTGTGGACGTGCACCCGCGCGGCGGCGTCGGCCGAGCCGAAGAGCACGCGCACGTGCGAGCAGCTCATCTCGTGGTGCGGGAACTCCAGGTCGGAACCGCCGCCGAGCACCGACAGCGGCGTGCCCAGGGACCCCGACGCGATGACGACGCACTCGATGTGCCACCCCGGACGTCCGCGACCCAGGGAGCCGCCGTCCCAGGCCGGCTCGCCGGCGCGTTCACGGCGCCACAGCAGCGGGTCGAGCGGGTCCCGCTTGCCGGGCCGGTCGGGGTCGCCGCCGCGCTCGGCGGACAGCGCGAGCATCGTCGCCCGGTCCAGCCGTGCCGCCTCGCCGAACTCCGCGTCGACGCTCAGGTCGGCGTACACGTCCCCGAGGCCCGCGTCGCCGACCGCCTCCGGCGTCGGCACGCGGTAGGCGGTACCGGCCGCCAGCATCCGCTCGACCGCCTCGACCACCGCCGGGACGGACTCCACGGCGCCCACGTAGGCGTCCGGGGGCAGCACGGCGAGGGCGGCCATGTCCTCGGCGTACAGCGCGGTCTGCTCGGCGGCCAGCGCGCGCCAGTCGACGCCCGTGGCGGCGGCCCGCTCGAGCAGCGGGTCGTCCACGTCCGTCACGTTGGAGGCGAAGCGCACGCGCACGCCGGCGTCGCGCCACGCGCGGCCGAGCAGGTCGAAGGCGACCGCGGTCGCCGCGTGGCCCAGGTGCGTCGCGTCGTAGGGCGTGATGCCGCACACGTAGAGCGTCGCCGCGCCGTCCACCGTCGGGTCGACCAGCGCGCCGCTGGCGGTGTCGAGCACGCGCACCGCCGGCCCTCGTCCGGGCAGCCTGGGCAGGGAGGGGGCGGGCCAGCTCAGCACGTCCGCAGCGTAGTCGCGCGCCGCGCACGGGCCGGCCGCTGTCCGGCGGAGCAGAATGCCCGGGTGCCCGACGAGGTCACGTGGACCGTGGGCTACCCGCTCGTCATAGCCCTCATGGTGGGTGTCCGCTGGGTGCTGTACCGCGCGTTCCGCACGAGCGGCCGGCTGTAGCCGCCCGCTCTCAGTTGAGGATCGCGGCGTTGGCCGCGAGCGCGCCGGTGACGAGCAGGATCACGACGACGACGGCCAGGCCGATGCGGTACCGGACGAAGGCCTGGTAGCTGTACGTCGACACGATCCTGAGGAACGCGATGATGACGAGGTAGCCGACGACGAACGCGACGAGCGTCGCGAGGATCGTCGCGCCGAAGCCGGGCGTGTTGCCCTTGCCGAACTGGTCGAAGTTCGTCGCGAGCTCGAAGAGTCCCGAGCCGAACACCGCGGGGATCGCCAGGAGGAACGAGTACCGCGCGGCGGCCTCGCGCGTGTACCCGAGGAGCAGCCCGCCGGTGATGGTGCCGCCCGAGCGGGACACCCCGGGCACGAGGGCGAGGGACTGCCACAGCCCGAACCACAGCGCGTGCCGCGGCGTCAGCTCCTGCATGGTGCGCCGCTTGGCCCCGACGCGGTCCGCCCAGCCGAGGACCAGGCCGAAGACGACGAGCACGGTGGCGATGATCCACAGGTTGCGGAACGCGCCCTCGATCGAGTTCTTGAAGAGCAGGCCGAGGACGACGACGGGCACCGAGCCGATCGCGATGAACCAGGCCATGAGGGCGTCGTGGTCGGCCGGCGCACCGGCCGGCATCCCGGCCCGCGAGCGCCAGTCGGTGCCGAGGTCGCCGCGGACGGCGCGCCACCAGTGGACGCAGATGCGGACGATGTCGCGGCGGAAGTACAGCACCACGGCCGACTCGGTGCCGAGCTGGATGACGGCGGTGAACGCGGCCCCCGCGTCGTGCCCGGTGAGCAGCTCGCTGACGATGCGGATGTGCGCGCTCGACGAGACGGGGAGGAACTCGGTCAAGCCCTGGATCAGGCCCAGCAGCAGGGCAGCGGCCGCGCCCAGTCCGTGCGTCATGGTCGGTCACCCTATCCGCGCGGGGCGAACGGGCCGGGCACCGGCACCCCGCTAGGGTGCACAGACATGGAGCGACGCCGGCTGGGACGCACCGGGCTGCAGGTGTCCTGGATGGGCCTGGGGACCATGACCTGGAGCCGGGACACCGACGAGCACGACGCGCGGGAGCTGCTGCACGACTTCGTCGACGCCGGGGGCACGCTCGTCGACACGTCCGCCTCGTACGCCGAGGGCGGCGCCGAAGAGCTCCTCGGGTCCCTCCTGGGCGACGTCGTCGACCGCCGCGACGTCACGATCGTCACCAAGGGC
>JAJYTJ010000129.1 GCA_021793115.1 Actinomycetes bacterium
ATCTCAGCCCAGTCCTCCACGGTGATCACTCCCTCACTCTTCAGCGAAGGGGGGTCAACTTTCGCCCGGCGCCAGGGGGTCAGTGTTCACGCGGCATCGACACCGGCTCCGGTGCGCCGTGGTGGCGTTGGCCGCCGAGATCACCGCCTGGATGCAGATGCTCGCGTTCGGCGAGGCCGAGGCCCGCCGATGGGAGCCGAAGAAGCTGTGCCATGAACTGGTGCGCAGACGCAGAGAGCCGGGACCTCGTCGGGTCCCGGCTCTCCAGAATCCTGGGGGATTCCCCAGGTATCAGTGGCGTGTTCGGCGAATCCATGGCCTGCGGATGGAGGGGTCCCTCGCACCTCCCTGTACAGCCGTCGAGCCGCTTCTGTACACCGGGACGCGAACGTCCAGTTCACATGCCCCTTCTTCCAGGGGCGGTACCGGTGGCCCCAGAGTGTTGCGCTCCGTGCCGGTGAGCCGCCCTACGGTCGCGTCGCGAGCCGCCTGATTCGCGTCGTCGATCACACCGAGCAGCGCTTCCGGTGACAGTCGAGCCACCCGTCCCTGCTTGGACCAGCGGAACAGTGGCATCCATCTCGCCGTCGGAAGTGCGCTACCGGGACCCGATCACCGCGAATGCGACTGCGCAGGTAGCGGCGGCTGCGGCCACGACGTCGATCCAACTTGGGCGGAAGATCCACGGGAGCGGCTCTTCACGGTGTGCCCAAGTGCGGGCTTGGAGGGGCAGCATCAAGCGCCGCACAGGCTGGATGGCGCGACCGGCGTCAATGGGATCACATCGGCCAGACGCGCCAGGTGCACCCCTCGGGCCGCGTCCGGCCGCGGACGCCCCTGCGTGTCGTGCCGGGGCACCCTCTGGCCCACCGGCCGACGCGTCGGGCAGTGTCGTCCCACCCGCGCGCTACCTCGAGAACCACGCCGTCATGTGAGCCGAGCGTCCTCTGCCCCTCGGGCCGGCGCCGCTGGCCGGCATCGTGAGCGACCCCCCGAGACGACGAAAGAGCCGGAGACCATCGGGTCTCCGGCTCTTTCTCTGTGGTGGCGTGTTCGGCCAAGTCGGTGACCTGCAACTAGGGGTGTCCTTCGAAGGCCGCCTGCACAGCGCTGAAGTGCGTTCTGTACATCGGATGCGAAGGTCGAGGTCAGGGTCGCTTCGCCTGGGCGGGACCAGTGACCAGACACCTCGAGCGCCCTGCCGAAGAACGGGCCTGCGGCCGTGGCCAAGGCCGCCACGGCGAAGCGCGCTGGGTAGTCGACTCCGCGCATCGGCTCCACCTTGGATCTGCAGGATGGGGCAGAAGCAGCGGCGCGCGGGCGCGTAGCGATGTCCCTGATGTGCGTCGCTGATGACGCCGGGCAGTGCTCCGTGTGGCCGTCGAGCCGCCCGTCCTCGCGTCAATCAGTGGAGAAGGGGCGTCCATTACGTTGTCGGAAGCGCACTACTACCGGGACCCGATCACGGCGATTGCTATTGCGCAGGTAGCGGCGGCTGCCACCATGACGTCAATCCAACTCGGTCGGAATACCCACGGGAGCGGCTGTTCACGGTGCGCCCAGGTGCGGGCCTGGAGGGGCAACATCAAACGCCGGACAAGCTGGATGGCACCCACGGACCAGGGGAAAGCGCCGAGTGCCAGGCCGATGTTGAGAGGAGCGAGTGAACCGCCGGCGACCCAAACCACCAGGCCGATCACGAATATGGCGAATCCTAGTATCGCCCCAAGTGTCGCGCCAATGGTCAGCAATCGCTTAAGTCGAATGAAGTCTGGAGGACTCGAATCCAGGCTGCGAGCGATTTCCTGCCGGGCTAGCTCGTGCGCTTCACTACGCGACCGCCCTCCCCCGGCGAGCATCGTGTAGTAGACCGTGTAGATCATCCGCATGCCGACGCCGCCTCCTCGAAGGTATCCCGCCAAGAGTACGCGAATGAAAGCCCGAAGGCTCCCGGCGCCGCGAGGTTGCCGGCCCAGTCACCCAACTTGCCCGACTTGGACCACCAGCTTCCGGCTCGCGCAATGTCTGCTCCTGTAAGCGCTACGCGAGCCTCGCGGGAGGTCGCGCCCAGAACCTTCCCTCCGGCGCCGATTCCGGGGATGGCTGCCATCGCGTTAGTCACCGCACCAACGACGTCACCTTTCTGTGCACTTTGGTATGCACCGTAGGAGCCACCGGCGGTCTGGGCCACGCTTAGCGCCGTCGCCGCACCTCCAGTGAAGAAGATCTCCGTTGCACTTGCCGCGGCACCACCGACCGAGCCCCAGGTGTAGAAGTCGGATTTGTGATCGACCATGTCGTCAGTTGCACCGTCGTTCGTCAAGTAGTTGATGAGTCGTCGGGCCTGCTCAGTCCCCCCGAAGGTGACCACGTCGCCGAATGCCGCGACCCAGTTCCCCGTGTCATCGAGCCAGTCGAGTCCCAGGGGGTCGGCGGCCTGAAGGGGGTCGCCGGGCGTGTACGCGTATGCAAGGCGGGTCTTGTTCACCAGCGGGTCGATGGTGAGGAACTGGCCGGTGGTGGGGTCGTAGTAGCGGGCTCTCAGGTAGAGGAGCCCGGTGGGGTCGGTGTACTGGCCGGCGTAGCCGAAGGGAGTGATGGCCGAGACGGGTGCGCTGTTGATGTCGGTGGGGGTGCCGTAGGGGGTGTAGTCGCTGTCGGCGACGACGGTGCCCACCGCCCACGCCGCCTCCTACAACCGGCGCAGCGGAGTCGAGTCCTACAACTCTGAGGCTCGCACCAACCGTGGCATCCAGATGACCCGCGGCTTCACCCGGGTCTTCGGCACGATGAAGCACCACGTCCTGCTGACGTTCACGTTCATCGGGATCAACGTCCGCAAGCTCCGCGAGTGGAACATCACACGCCTCCAGGCCGACCCCTGGCTCGAGGCGATCGGCGACCACAGCGACCCCGACTGGCAAGCCAAACACGGTCACCGCAAGCGCCGCACCGTCAAGAAGTCACTCCACCTGCGCGTCATCGACGGGACCCTCCCGACACCCACCCCGGGCATCCGAACCCTGACGCAGCAGGCCAACCACAACAGGGCCCTGCTCCTCGCCAGCTCACACCCAGCCGCCCCGTCCGGCCCCTGGCAGCCGCCACCCAGATGAGCACTGTCGGGCCACCCGGCCCACCGAACCGAACAGCACCACCCTGTACAGCCCGCCGGCAGCACACAGCCAGCGGGCCTACTGGCGTACCCACCCAACAGGCCGCCACGACCAGGACCACCCCGCCTAACACGACAGCGTGCTAGCGAACAGCCAGGTCACCACCACAAACGGCAACTCCCGGCCAGGGAAGACCCCGACCGGGAGTTAGCCGAACTAGAGAGCATCCGTCGGACGAATACTCCATCAGTGCGCGAGGCGGGATTTGAACCCGCACGCCCTTGCGGGCACTGGCACCTGAAGCCAGCGCGTCTGCCATTCCGCCACTCGCGCGCGCCGGAGAACATTAGCACGGTCGCCGCGTCGTCCCGGAGGCGGACGCCGACCGCGGGCTGCACGGATACGATCGAGCCGGGTCGCGCGCATCCTGCGATGTCGCGCACCCACGCCTCGGTCCCGCGGCCGGTGGCGTCCGGGGCGGGAAGGAGGTGGCGATGGGCTTCCTCGACAGGTTCGAGAACGGGGTCGAGCGAGCGGTCAACAGCGCCTTCACGCGCTTCTCTCGTGGCGCGGTGAAGCCGGTCGAGATCGCGAGCGCGCTGCGTCGTGAGCTCGACGACCGCGCCGCCGCGGTCGGCCGGGACCGCACCGTGGCACCGAACGACTTCGTCGTCGAGCTCTCGTCCGGCGACTACGACCAGGTCGAGGCCTGGGGCGCGGAGACGCTGGCCGACGAGTTCGCCACGAACCTCACCGAGCACGCCGCGCGCCAGCTCTACGCCTTCGTCGGCCCTGTCACGGTGAGCTTCGCGGAGAACCCCGAGCTGGAGGAGGGCCGCTTCACCGTGCACTCCTCGACCGTGCGGGGCGCCGTGGCACCGGCCACCAGCACCGCACCGAGCGCGCGTCACCCCATGCTCGACATCGACGGTCAGCGCTACCTGCTGACCGGCCCGGTGACGATCATCGGCCGCGGCTCGGAGGCGGACATCATCGTCGACGACCCGGGCGTCAGCCGGAAGCACCTCGAGATCCGGGTCACCGGGGACGGCGTCGTCGCGACCGACCTCGGCTCCACCAACGGCCTCTTCGTCGAAGGCCACCAGGTCCCGGCCGCGACCCTGCTCGACGGCAACACGCTCACCATCGGTCGCACCCGCATCCTGTTCTGGACCGGGGGCGAACCGGACGGCGACGGGTGACCGCGCCACATGAGTGAGGTCACGATCACCCTGCTCCGGCTGGGGTACCTGGCGCTGCTGTGGGTGCTCGTGCTGTCGGCGATCTCGGTGCTGCGTCGCGACCTGTACGGGACCCGGATCTCCGACCGTCGCCGCGCGTCACGCCAGGCGTCGGCCCCCGCGACCGGCACGCCGGCAGCGCCCGCCGCAGCGCCGGCACCGCGCTCCGCGCGCGGCGGCCGCGGCAGCTCGGTGGCGCCCACGCGGCTGGTCGTGACCGAGGGCCCGTTGCGCGGCACCATCATCCCGCTGGGCACGTCCAGCGTCCTCGTCGGCCGGTCCCCGAGCTGCACCCTGGTGCTCGACGACGACTACTCGTCCTCCCGGCACGCCCGGCTCTTCCCGCAGGCCGACGGCTGGTACGTCGAGGACCTCGGTTCCACCAACGGCACGTTCATCGGCGAGCACCGCGTCGAGGCGCCGACTCTGCTGCCCACCGGCACCCCGGTACGGGTGGGCCGCAGCGTGCTCGAGCTGCAGAGGTAGCCGGTGAGCGTCGGTCTTCGCTACGCCGTCCGGTCGGACATCGGCCTGGTGCGCGCCAACAACCAGGACTCGGCCTACGTCGGCCCGCACCTGCTCATGGTCGCGGACGGGATGGGCGGGCACGCCGGCGGCGACGTCGCCTCCTCGCTCGCTATCGCGGCCTTCGCCCCGCTGGACGACGAGGCGCACGGGCCCGACGACGCGTTGGCCGAGCTGGAGCGCGCCACCTCGGCCGCGCGCGACGAGATCATCCGCCGCACCGAGGCCGAGCCCGACCTCGCCGGCATGGGCACCACGGTCACGGCGATCCTGCGGGCCGGCAACAAGCTGGCGATGGCCCACCTCGGCGACTCGCGAGGCTACCTGCTGAGGGACGGCGAGCTCACGCAGGTCACCGTGGACCACACGTTCGTGCAGCACCTCGTCGACACCGGCCGCATCAAGCCGGAGGAGGCCGAGCACCACCCGCAGCGTTCCGTCGTCATGCGCGTGCTGGGTGACTTCGACGTCGACGTCACGCCGGACCTGTCCGTCCGCGAGGCCCGTCCCGGGGACCGCTGGCTGCTGTGCTCCGACGGGCTGTCCGGCTTCGTCTCGCACGACACCATCGCCGAGACGCTGCGCGAGGTTCCCGACGTCGACGCGTGCGCCGAACGCCTGGTGCAGCTCGCGCTCCGCGGCGGCGGTGGCGACAACGTCACGGTGATCGTCGCCGACGTGGTCGATCTCGACGACCTGCCCGACGGCGCCGCGCCCTCCACGGCGGTGAGCGTCGTCGGCGCCGCGGCGATCTCGCGGAACAAGCCGTCCACCGCGCAGGACGGGCCGGCGGCGCGGGCCGCGAACCTGCTGCGGAAGGCCGCGGCCGAGGGCGGCGCCGACCAAGCGTCCGACGAGGAGCCGGAGGCCGTCACGGGCGCCCGGCCGCGCACCCTGCTCATGGTGTGGGGCGGCGCGCTCGTCCTCGTCCTGCTGCTGCTGGCCGGCGGCTACGCCTGGACCCAGAGCCAGTACTACGTCGGCGCGTCGAACGGCAAGGTCGCGGTGTTCCGCGGGCTGCCGTCCGCGATCGGCCCGCTGGAGCTGTCGCGCGTGGTGCAGACGAGCGACGTCTCGCTCACCGCGCTGCCGAGCTACCTGCAGGACCGGGTGGAGGACGCCATCCACGCCGACTCCCTGGACGCGGCGCGCACCCAGGTGGCCAAGCTGGCGGGCGAGGCGGTCGCCGCGCCCGCGCCCGTGCCGACATTCTCCGCGGGACCGCTGCCCACGTTCACGCTCAGCCCGGAGCCCACGTTGTCCGCGGTGCCGTCGCCTGCCACGTCCGCCGGGAGCGGCGGCTGATGGCGACCGTCCAGCCCGTGCGGGTGCGGTCGGGGCGCGGCGTCGAGCTCGGCCTGCTGCTGCTCGCGCTGGCCGTGGGATGGGCCGCGTACGCGCTCGTCGGGCTGGGCACCGCGAACCGGGTGCCCGCCAACGCGCTCTGGTACGGCCTCGGCATGGCGGCGATGGGGCTGGGGATGCACGCGGTGCTGCGGTGGCGCGCGCCGTTCGCCGACCCGGTGATCCTGCCGGTGGCCGTCGCGCTGAACGGCATCGGGCTGGCGATGATCTACCGGATCGACATCCCGGAGCACACCGACTTCGCGGGCAAGCAGCTGGTGTGGACGGCGCTGTCCCTGGTGCTGGCCGCTGCGGTGCTCATCGTGCTGCGCGACCACCGGACGCTGCGCCGCTACACATACACCGCGATGGTGGTGGCGCTCGCGCTGCTCGTCTCGCCGCTGCTGCCCGGGATCGGCCGTGACGTCAACGGTGCGCGGATCTGGATCCGGGTCGCCGGCGTCGGCCTGCAGCCGGCCGAGCTGGCGAAGCTTGCGCTGGCAGTGTTCTTCGCCGGCTACCTCGTGACGAACCGCGACACCTTGACGCTGGCGGGCCCACGCATCCTCGGCCTCCAGCTGCCGCGGCTGCGTGACCTGGGGCCGATCGCCGTGGTGTGGGGCACCAGCCTGGCCGTCCTGGTGCTGCAGAGCGACCTCGGCACGTCCCTGCTGCTGTTCGGCATGTTCGTGGCGATGCTCTACCTGGCGACGGAGCGCGTCAGCTGGGTGCTCATCGGGCTCGTGCTGTTCCTCATCGGCGGCTGGGCGGCCGCGGTGGCGTTCCCCCACGTCGGAGCACGGTTCGAGATCTGGCTGCACGCGCTGGACCCTGCGGTCTACAACCGGCCCGGGGGCTCGTGGCAGCTGGTGCAGGGGCTGTTCGGGCTGGCGAACGGCGGTCTGTTCGGCACCGGCTGGGGGCAGGGACGCCCCGACATCGTGACGTTCGCGCAGTCGGACTTCATCGTGACCTCGCTCGGCGAGGAGCTCGGACTGACCGGCCTGGTCGCGATCCTCGTGCTGTACGCCGTGCTCACCGAGCGCGGGCTGCGCACCGCGATCGGCGTGCGGGACGGCTTCGGCAAGCTCCTCGCCGGCGGTCTCGCGTTCGCGGTGGCGCTGCAGGTGTTCGTCGTCGTCGGAGGCGTGACGCGGATCATCCCGCTGACGGGCCTCACCACGCCGCTGCTCGCCTACGGCGGCTCGTCGCTGCTGGCGAACTGGGTGATCGTCGCACTGCTGCTGCGGGTGTCCGACGACGCCCGGCGCCCGGCGCCCGCGGTGGCGCCACCGAGCGGACCGACGCCGGTCGTCACGCTCCCCGAGGGCGACGACCAGCCGACCGAACGCCTCACGGGAGGCCGGCCGTGAACACCCCGCTGCGCCGCCTGGCGACCATGGTGCTGGTGATGTTCCTCGTCCTGGTGGGCGGCGTGACGTCGGTGCAGGTGTTCCAGGCGCAGCGCCTCAACAACGACCCGCGCAACGCCCGCACCATCTACCGGGAGTTCGGCTCGGCCCGCGGGCCCATCGTCGCCGGCGGCACCGCGATCGCCAAGAGCGTGCCGGTCGACGACCCCTTCCACTACCAGCGTCAGTACGTCGCCGGCCCGGAGTACTCGGCCGTCACGGGCTTCTACTCCGTGGTCAACGGGAGCACCCAGCTGGAGAACGCCGAGAACGGCGACCTCACCGGGCGCAGCGACCAGCTGTTCTTCAGCCGGGTGCGGGACCTGCTCACCGGCCGCTCGGCCGAGGGCGCGGCCGTGGAGACGACGATCATCCCGGCGGCGCAGGACGCGGCGTGGAAGGCCCTCGGCAACCAGCAGGGCGCGGTGGTGGCGATCGAGCCGTCGACCGGCAAGATCCTCGCGCTGGTCTCCACCCCCGGGTTCGACCCCAACGCGCTGGCCAGCCACAGCACCGCCGCCGCCGGCAAGGCGTACAACGACCTCGCCAAGGCGCCGGGCAACCCACTGCGGTCCAACGCGACGCAGGAGCGCTTCGCGCCCGGCTCCACGTTCAAGCTCGTCACGGCCGCCGCGGCGCTGGCCTCCGGGAAGTACACGCCGGACACGCAGCTGGCGTCCCCCCGGGTGCTGTCGCTGCCGGGGTCCACGGCGACGATCGGCAACTTCGGCGGCGAGAGCTGCGGCGGGGCCACGGTGAGCATGACCGTGGCGCTGGAGATCTCGTGCGACACCGCGTTCGCGCAGCTCGGTATGGACCTCGGCGACCAGGCGATCGCCGACCAGGCGAAGGCCTTCGGCTTCGGCGACTCGTCGCTGACCATCCCCATGAGCGTCGTGCCCTCGGTGTTCCCCACCGGGCTGGACCAGTCGGAGACGGCGCAGTCCGCGATCGGGCAGCTCAACGTCCAGGCGTCGCCGCTGCAGATGGCCATGGTCGCGGCCGGCATCGCCAACGGCGGGGTCGTCATGCGGCCCTACCTCGTGCAGACCGTGCGGGCGGCCGACCTGTCGGTGGTCTCGGACACCAAGCCGCAGCAGTACTCCACGGCGATGACGCCGGCCAACGCCGCCGCGCTGCGGGACATGATGATCACGGTCGTGCAGCACGGTACCGGCACCGCGGCGCAGATCCCCGGCGTCACGGTCGCCGGCAAGACGGGCACGGCCCAGACGGCACCGGGCCAGGCGCCGCACGCCTGGTTCGCGGCTTTCGCCCCCGCGCAGGCGCCGCGCGTGGCCGTGGCGGTGCTCGTCGAGCACGGCGGCTCGATGGGCGGCGACGCGACCGGTGGCGCGGTGGCGGCCCCCATCGCCAAGGCGGTCATCCAGGCGGTGCTGGGCCAGTGATCACGGGACCGGGCGCAGCGCTGGGCAACCGCTACCGGCTGGAGCGGCGGATCGCCGTGGGCGGCATGGGCGAGGTGTGGCAGGCGTACGACGAGTCGCTGACGCGTCCCGTCGCCGTCAAGGTGCTGCGGGACGAGTACGCGGGCGACTCCGGCTTCCTCAACCGGTTCCGCACCGAGGCGCGCAACTCGGCGGCGCTGTCCCACCCCAACATCGCCACGTTGCTGGACTACGGCGAGCAGGGCGGATCGGCCTACCTCGTCATGGAGCTCGTCGTCGGCGAACCCCTGTCCGACGTGCTGGAACGCACGCCGGTGCTGTCCGCGTCGCACCTCATCCCGGTCCTCGCGCAGACCGCACGCGGCCTCGCCTGCGCGCACGAGGCGGGCGTGGTGCACCGCGACGTCAAGCCGGGCAACATCCTCATCGCGCGCGGCGGGCGGGTGAAGATCACCGACTTCGGGGTGTCCCGGGCCGCCGGGCAGCCGACGATGACCGCCAGCGGCATGGTCATGGGCACGGCGCAGTACCTCTCGCCCGAGCAGGCGGTGGGGAAGCCGGCCACGCCCCTGTCCGACCTCTACTCGCTCGGCGTCGTCGCCTACGAGGCGCTCGTCGGGCACCGCCCCTTCACCGGCCCCACCGCGGTGGACATCGCGGTGGCCCACGTCAACGACCCGGTGCCGCCGCTGCCGGCGGCCGTCGACCGCCCGCTCGGCGCCCTGGTGATGCGCCTGCTCGACAAGGACCCCCGGCGCCGTCCGCAGTCGGCCGACGAGCTGGCCGAGCTCTTCGACCGCCTCGTCGCCCGCACCCCTCCGGAGGGTGTGCCCGTCGTCGTGAGCGCCCCGACGCCCGTCGCGGCGATCGCGGCCGCCCCGGCCCCGGTGGCCCCGGTGGCCCCGGTGGCCCCGGCCCCCGCGCTGCCGGCGCCGGCGACCGTCGCCCCGGCTGCGCCTCCTGCCACGCCCGCGGCCGTGCGACCCGCCGGCGGCTCGGGCCCGCACCGTCGCGCCGTGCCGCCGTCGTTCCCGCCCGCACACCCGGTGCGGCCACCGATTCCGCAGCGCCCGGTCGCCCGCCACGGCGTGGCGCCGACGCCGCCCACGCCGCAGAGCGTCGCGCGACAGCTGGGGCGGTGGCGCTGGCCCGTCGTCCTGCTCGCGCTGCTGCTGCTGGTGCTGCTGGGCGCGCTGGCGGCCAACAAGCTGACCGGCGCCTGGCCCGCGGCGGCCCCGACGCATCTTGCCGCAGGTCAGGAGCTCCGAGTCCGGATCGTGACCGACGATCAGGACCGGTGGATGGAATGATCGGGCAGGATGACGGGCGGCTGACGCCTGGCGACGAACGAGAGGC
>JAJYTJ010000130.1 GCA_021793115.1 Actinomycetes bacterium
TCAGCGTCACGTCCTGCAACGCCTTGACCCCGGGGAAGGTCTTGGTGATGCCCCGCATCTCCAAGATCTCGCTGGTCATGCGCCCTCCAAGGGTGTGGGTCAGAGGTGCGGGCACGGTCCCGCCGGGTGAAGGCCGGGACCGTGCCCGCGAGAGGGTTGGTGACTACGCGACGCCGGCCGCGACCTGTGCGGCCGTGTAGTACTTGGAGTCGATGAGCTCCTTCTGGATGTCCTCCTTGTAGACCGTCACCACCGGCAGCAGGTAGGTCGGGACGACCTTGACGCCGTTGTTGTAGGTCTTGGTGTCGTTCGCCTCGGGCGTGCCACCGGAGAGGAAGGCCTCGGCCACCTTGACGGCCTGGCCGGCCAGCAGACGGGTGTCCTTGAAGATCGTCGAGGACTGCACGCCATCGTTGATGAGCTTGACGGAGGCGATCTCGGCATCCTGGCCGGTGACGACCGGCAGGCCCTTGCTGAGCGTCGGGCCCATGCCCACGCCCTGCAGCGCGGTGATGATGCCGCGGGAGAGCCCGTCGAACGGCGACAGCACACCGGCGAGCTTGGCACCGCTGGAGTAGGTCGACGTCAGCAGGTTCTCCATGCGCTGCTGGGCCCCGTCCTGCGACCAGCGCAGGATGGCGGCCTGGTCGAACGACGTCTGGCCGGACTTGATGACGAGCGCGCCGTTGGCGATGAACGGCTTGAGGGTGTCCATGCCGCCGTTGAAGAAGAACTTGGCGTTGTTGTCGTCCGGCGAGCCGGCGAAGACCTCGATGTTGAACGGACCCTTGGGCGCGTCAGCCTTCGCCTTGCCCGCCTTGTCGGTGAGGCCCAGCCCGTACAGCAGCGCGTTGGCCTGCGCGACGCCCACGGCGTAGTTGTCGAAGGTGGTGTAGAAGTCCACGTTCGGCGTGCCGTTGATGAGGCGGTCGTACGCGACGACCTTGATGCCCTTCGACGCGGCGTTCTCCAGCTGGCTGGTGAGGGCCGTGCCGTCGATCGAGGCGATGATGAGGAGCTTGGCGCCCTCCGTGATCATCGCGTCGAGCTGCTGCGTCTGCGTCGGGATGTCGTCGTTCGCGTACTTGAGGTCGACCTTGTAGCCATCCTTCTCCAGCGCGGACTTCACGGCGTTGCCGTCGTTGATCCACCGCTCGGAGGTCTGCGTCGGCATCGCCACGCCGACGAGGGCGCCGGCACCGGCCGCCGCGCCGCCGCTCGCCGCACCCGAGGCGGCCGGCGTGCCGGCGCCGCTGGTGCTCCCGGCCCCGCCACCGCTGCAGGCCGCAAGGCTCAGCGCGACCGCGATCCCCGCGGCCACCATTCCCATCCGTCGCATCTTCGCGCTCCTTCTCGTCACTGAGAGATTCCCGGCCCGTCGGACCGTGGTGCGTCGGCCGGGCGGCATCCGCCCGGTTCGCGTTCCCGGACTGCGATGTCCCGGGAACGGCGTGTCCCACCATCTTGCCTTCGACTCCCGAAGTCAAGCAGGATCGGGCGATCCTCGATTACGAAACCATCACGGTTGAGACTCGACATGTGAGCGCCAACATGGCTCATGTGAGGGCTCACATCCCATGATTGGCTTTGTGACCCGAACTCAGGGTGCCCTCAGTCAGGCATCGAGCAGGGCCTCCAGGCGGGCGCGCACGGCCGCGTCGACGACGTCGTCGGCCACCTCGACCACCTTGTCCCTGCTGGTCGCGCCGCTGATCAGCACGACGAACCGCGGCCGCACCCCGAGCGCGGCCGACAGCGCGGCCAGGGCGGCAGCGGTCGCCGCTCCCTCGACGGCGCGCGCGGTCACCGCGACGACGAGGCGGTCACCGTGCTGCCCGCCCACGCGCGTGCGCGAGGCCCCCGGCCGGACTCGGATGGCTACGCGCACGGCGCCCATCCTGCCGCGCGCCGGCACGGCGCCGGAGCCATGTCGCGGCGGTCGTCAGAGGGTCTCCGGCGCCGCGGGCGCCGGCGACCGGCAACACCGGCCCCGTCCGGGGACGAAAGGCCGGGGCGGGGAGCCGGGCCCGCGTCGGTCAGACCAGGCCGAGCGCCGTCACCTGGGCCCGCTCGTCGGCCAGCTCGGCGGCGGACGCCGCGACGCGGGCCCGGCTGAGCTCGTCCAGCTCGAGCCCCGGCACGATCGACCACGACGTCCCGTCCGACGTGACCGGGAACGAGGACACCAGGCCCTCCGGCACCCCGTACGAGCCGTCGGACACCACGCCCGCGCTGGTCCAGTCCCCCGGAGCCGTGCCGTGCACCCACGTGGCGACGTGGTCGATCGCCGCGTTGGCGGCCGAGGCCGCGGATGACGCCCCGCGCGCGGCGATGACCGCAGCACCGCGCTGCGCCACGGTGGGGATGAACGACTCGCGCACCCACTCGTCGTCGCCGATGACCTCGGGTGCCGGACGGCCGCCGATGAGCGCGTGCTGCACGGACGGGTACTGCGTCGCGGAGTGGTTGCCCCAGATGGCGAACCGCCGGATGTCCGCCACCGGGACCCCGGTCTTGGCCGCCAGGAGCGCCACGCCGCGGTTGTGGTCGAGGCGCGTCATGGCGGAGAACCGCTCGGCGGGCACGTCGGGCGCGTGGGACGCGGCGATGAAGGCGTTGGTGTTCGCCGGGTTGCCGACGACGAGCACACGCACGCCGTCGGCGGCGCCAGCGTTGATCGCCTCGCCCTGCGGACCGAAGATGCCGCCGTTCGCCGCGAGCAGGTCGCCGCGCTCCATGCCCGCGGCGCGCGGCCGCGCGCCGACCAGCAGCGCGACGTCGACGCCGTCGAAGGCGGCCATCGGGTCGTCGTGCAGCTCGGTACCGGCCAGCAGCGGGAACGCGCAGTCCTCGAGCTCCATGGCCACGCCCTCGAGGGCGTGCACCGCCTGCGGCACCTCGAGCAGGTGGAGCCGGACGGGGGTGTCCGGGCCGAGCATCTGGCCGGACGCGATCCGGAACAGCAGCGCGTAGCCGATCTGGCCGGCGGCGCCGGTGACGGTGACGTGGACGGGGGCGGCAGTCACGGGTGGTCTCCTTCGATCGACCGTGCGGGGGGAGGGTCAGGCGAGGCGGGCGGCCAGGTTGCCGGCGAGGACGCCGAGGAACTCCTCGGTGGTCAGCCACTCCTGCTGCGGCCCGACGAGCAGGGCGAGGTCCTTGGTCATCGCGCCGGACTCGACGGTCTCGACGACGACCTTCTCGAGCGTCTCGGCGAAGGCCGTGACCTCGGGCGTGGCGTCGAGCGCGCCGCGGTGCTTGAGTCCGCCGGTCCACGCGTAGATCGAGGCGATGGGGTTGGTGGACGTGGGCTTCCCGGCCTGGTGCTGGCGGTAGTGGCGGGTCACGGTGCCGTGCGCCGCCTCTGCCTCGACCGTCCGGCCGTCCGGAGTCATGAGCACGCTCGTCATGAGGCCGAGCGAGCCGAAGCCCTGCGCCACGGTGTCGGACTGCACGTCGCCGTCGTAGTTCTTGCACGCCCACACGTAGCCGCCGTCCCACTTGAGGGCGGAGGCCACCATGTCGTCGATGAGCCGGTGCTCGTACGTCAGGCCGGCGGCGTCGAACCGCTCCTTGTACTCGGTCTCGAACACCTCGGCGAAGAGGTCCTTGAACTGCCCGTCGTAGGCCTTGAGGATCGTGTTCTTCGTCGACAGGTACACCGGGTAGCCGCGCTGCAGGCCGTACGCGAAGCTCGCCCGCGCGAAGTCCTTGATCGACTCGGTGAAGTTGTACATGCCCATCGCCACGCCCCCGGCCTCGGGGTAGGTGACCACCTCGCGGCTGATGGGCGCGCCGCCGTCGGCCGGCGTGAACGTCAGGGTGAGGGTGCCCGCTCCCGGCACCTTGAAGTCCGTGGCGCGGTACTGGTCGCCGAAGGCGTGGCGGCCGATGACGATGGGCTTGGTCCAGCCCGGCACGAGGCGCGGGATGTTGCGGATGATGATCGGCTCGCGGAAGACGACCCCGCCGAGGATGTTGCGGATGGTGCCGTTCGGGCTCTTCCACATGGAGGTCAGCCCGAACTCGGCCACGCGGGCCTCGTCCGGCGTGATCGTCGCGCACTTGACGCCGACGCCGTGCTCCTTGATGGCGTTGGCGGCCTCGACGGTGACACGGTCGCCGGTGGCGTCGCGGTTCTGGATCGACAGGTCGAAGTAGCGGAGGTCGACGTCGAGGTACGGCAGGACGAGCGTGTCCCTGATGGTCTGCCAGATGATCCGGGTCATCTCGTCGCCGTCGAGCTCGACGACCGGTCCGGTCACGGTGATCTTGGCCATCGGTGCGGGGCCTCCTCGCTCACGGGTGCCGAGCGGCACCGGGAACAGATTACTCGACATCAAGATACTTTCTCGTCCGTGTCCCGCGCGCGCCCACCTGGCATGCTGTGACCCGCCACCACCCCTGCGTCGACTGGACCGTCATGTCCCTGCAGCAGCCCGATCCCACGGAGCACGCCTTCGCCGCGCCCGACGTGCCCTTCGCGGAGGCCGACGAGCGCGGGTTCGTCGTCGACGACGAACCCGACGCCGCCGGTCCGGGCCTGCTCGCCCGCACCGGCGCGGAGCTGTTCGGCACCTTCGTGCTCGTGTTCGCGGGCGTCGGCACCATGCTCTACGCGCGGCTCGACAACACGGTCGGGTCGCTCGCCGTGGCGGTCGCGTTCGGCCTCGGGGCGGTCGTCGGCATGGTCACCGTGGGGCGCGTCTCGGGCGGCCACTTCAACCCGGCCGTGTCGCTCGGGGCCGCGATCGCGGGCCGGCTGTCGTGGGCCGACCTGCTGCCCTACTGGCTCGCCCAGCTCGTCGGGGGCGCGCTCGGCGCCGCGGTCCTCTTCCTCACCATCCCCGACGGGCTCGCGCAGCTCATCGGCGGGTCGCAGGACAAGCGCGAGCTGTTCGGCGCCACCGCCAACGGCTTCGGGCAGCACTCCCCGCTCGCGCACCTCATCGCGAGGAACAACATCAACAGCCAGGCCCAGTTCTCGCTCACCGCGGCACTCCTCACCGAGGTCGTCGCGACGGGGATCCTCGTCGCCACCTACCTCGTCCTCACGCGCCGGGTCGGCGCCGCGGCCGCCGATCCGAAGGCCCCCGCCCTCGCGGGCCTGGCGCTGACGGCGCTCGTCCTGGTCACGCTGCCGATCACCAACGCCGGCCTCAACCCCGCCCGCTCGACCGCGGCCGCGATCCTCGCGCCCTCCTGGGCGCTGTCCCAGCTGTGGCTCTTCTGGGCGGCCCCGCTGCTCGGCGCGGCGCTGGCGGCGCTGCTCGTCCGGGCCTTCGGCGCACCGGCGCCCGCGCTCGACGACGGCGGCGACGAGGACCTGGACGACGACGAAGAGGAGACCCTCCCGGTGCTGCCGGCCTGAGGCCGGGCGGCTATCCGGCGCGCAACGGGACGCCGGGGTCCGCCACGGTGGCGCGGTCGACCCGCGGCAGCTGGTCCCCGGCGAACAGGCGGCGCACGGCGCCGACCTCGCGCGGGCGGTCGACGACGAGCACCGCGGTGACGCGCTCGTCCGACAGCCACACCGCCGACCAGCCGCCACCCGGGCCGCCGTTCCCGCGCAGCACCACCTCGTCGCCGCGCCCCGGCGAGCCGAACAGCGCGAGGTCGTGGCCCATCTGGGTGGAGAAGACGTAGGGCGCCGGGTCGTCGCCCGGCGGCGGGACCGGCCGGCCCAGCAGGTGCCCGACGAGCACGCGGGGCCCGCGCAGCGCGCCGTCCCAGTGGCCGCCCGCCACGGTGCCGTGCCGGCGTGACGTGCGGCGCGCGACGTCGCCGACCGCCCAGACGTGCGGCACGACGGCAGCCTCCGCCGGCGCCGGCGCCCCGTCCGGACCGGGCGCGCGGCGCGCCTGCACGCGGAACGCCTCGTCGACGCGCACCCCGCCGTCGCGGTCCAGCGGCAGCGCCCGGCCCAGCCAGGCCGTCGTCGGCCGGGCACCCACCGCCGCGAGCACCACGTCGGCGGGCACGGTCCTGCCGCCGGCCAGGTCGACGCCGTCCGGGCGGACCGCCACCACACGCGCGTGCGTCACCAGCGTGATCCCAGCCTCGTCGTACCAGCGCGTCGTGAGCCCGCCCACACGCTCGCCCACGGCGCCGGCCAGCGGCGCGCCTGCGGCCTCCAGCACCGTCACGGGATGGCCCGCCGCGGCGACGACGCCGGCGACCTCGGCCCCGACCCACCCCGCCCCCACGACGACAAGCCGCGCGCCCACGGGCAGCGCGGCCCGCAACCGGTCCGCGTCCGCCGCAGTGTGAAGCGTCAGCGCGGCCTCCCAGCCCGGCACCCGCACCGCGTGGGCCCCCGTCGCGAGGACGACGTCGTCGGCGGCGACCCAGCCCTCGTCGGTGAGCACGGTCGGGCGCGGGCCGCCGGGGAGCAGGCCGCGGGCCGGGGTCCCGAGCCGGACCTCGTCGGCGAGCGCCGCGAGGTCGACTCCGACCTCGTCCCGCAGCCACGCCGGCGTGCGGCGGTCGAGCAGGTGCTTCGACAGCTGGGGGCGGTCGTACGGCGGCACGCCCTCGGCGCCGAGCACGCGGATGCGCCCGTCGAAGCCCGCCTCCCGCAGCTCGGCGACGGTCTGCGTCGCGGCCAGGCCGGCGCCGACGACGAGCACGTCACGGCCCACCGGTTGGCTCACGCGGTCACGGTAACCTGACGCGCGGGAGGCGTGATGGGTGAGGGTCGGCGCGACGCGTCGTACTGGGTCGTCGCGGCCGGCGTCACCGCCGCCGTCGTCGTCGGGCTGCTGAGCGACGCCCGCGTCGGCGCCTACGTGCTGGCGGCCGTCCTCGGCGCCGCCGCGGCGGTGCGAGGCCTGCGGCCGGAGCCCGGGCCGGCCGCGATCGGGGGCCGGGCCCGCTGGCTGGACGTCACGCTGCTGGCGGCCCTCGCGATCGCCCTCGCCGTGCTGGCGCTCATCGTCCCCGGGCAGGCCTGACGGCAGCACGGCCGGCCCCGGGGCGCCAGAACGGACCCCGGGGTGGAACGAACCTGCCGACTCGCACGGCGAGTCGCAGCGTGTCCGTTCCACCCCCTTGGGGCCGGCAGAACTCGGTGGAACGAAGAGGCCCGCTCGCACGGCGAGTCGCAGCGTGTCCGTTCCACTCGGGTCAGTGGAAGAAGTGGCGGGTGCCGGTGAGGTAGAGCGTCACACCGGCGGTGCGGGCCGCCGCGACGACCTCCTCGTCGCGCACCGAGCCGCCCGGCTGGACCACGGCCCTGACGCCCGCCGCGAGCAGCACCTCAAGCCCGTCGGCGAAGGGGAAGAAGGCGTCCGACGCCGCGACCGAGCCCAGCGCCCGCTCCTGGCCGGCGCGCTCCACCGCGAGCCGGCACGAGTCCACGCGGTTGACCTGGCCCATGCCGACGCCCACCGACGCGCCGTCCTTGGCCAGGAGGATCGCGTTCGACTTCACCGACCGCACCGCGCGCCACGCGAACCGCAGGTCCGCCAGCGTCGCCTCGTCCGCCGGCTCGCCCGCCGCCAGGGTCCACGTCGCGGGGTCGTCGCCGGGCGCGTCGATCGCGTCGACGTCCTGCAGCAGCAGTCCGCCGCTGATCTCGCGCGTCGCCAGGCCCGCGGCCGGCGGCGTGCCGACGACGAGCAGCCGCACGTTCTTCTTCTTCACCAGGACCTCGAGCGCGTCGTCGTCGAACCCCGGTGCGACGACGACCTCGGTGAAGATCGGCGCGATCTGCTCGGCGGCCGCCCGCGTGATGGGCCGGTTGGCCGCGATGACCCCGCCGTACGCGGACACCGGGTCGCAGGCGTGCGCCTTCGCGTGCGCGTCGGCGACGTCCGTCCCCACGGCGATGCCGCACGGGTTGGCGTGCTTGACGACCGCGACCGTCGGCACGTCGCCCTGGTCGTGCGCGGCGCGCCACGCGGCGTCGGCGTCGACGTAGTTGTTGTAGCTCATGGCCTTGCCATGCAGCTGGGTGGCCTGCGCCAGGCCCTCCGGGCCGTCGCCGTCGGTGTAGAGCGCGGCGCGCTGGTGGGGGTTCTCGCCGTAGCGCAGCACCGCCGCGCGGTCCCACGTGGCGCCGATCCAGGCGGGGAAGCCCGTGTGCTCGCCGTCGACCTCGTCCGTGGTGGTCGCAACGCTGCCCATCCAGGACGCGACCGCCACGTCGTACGTCGCGGTGTGGACGAACGCCTGCGCGGCCAGCCGGGTGCGCTGGGCCAGCGTGAAGCCGCCGGCCGCGACCGCGGCGACGACCTCGTCGTACGACGACGGGTCGACGACCACGGCGACGCTCGGGTGGTTCTTGGCGGCCGCGCGCACCATGGACGGCCCGCCGATGTCGATCTGCTCGACGCACTCGTCGACCCCCGCGCCGGACGCCACGGTCGCGGCGAACGGGTAGAGGTTGACCACGACCAGCTCGAACGGCGCGACGCCCAGCTCGGCGAGCTGCGCCAGGTGCTCGGGCCGCCGCGTGTCGGCGAGGATGCCCGCGTGCACCCGGGGGTGGAGCGTCTTCACGCGCCCGTCGAGGCACTCGGGGAAGCCCGTCAGCTCCTCGACGCGCGTCACCGGCACGCCCACGGCCGCGATGCGCGCGGCGGTCGAGCCGGTCGAGACGAGCTCCACGCCGGCGGCGTGCAGCGCGGTCGCGAGCTCGGCGAGCCCGGTCTTGTCGTAGACCGAGACGAGCGCGCGGCGGACGGGGCGGCGACCCTCGGGGTCGGCGTCGGCGGGTGCGGCGGCGGGGGGAAGCGAGGCGTGCGACACGGGGCGGCTCCTGGGTCGTGCGCACCGGCGGGTGCGCGGTGACGGTCCCAGGCACCCAGGCGTCCGGTGCGTTGTCGGGTGGTGCTCGGCCGCTCCCCGGTGGTCAGTCCCACCTCACGCCAGTCACGACCGGTGCCATCCTAACCGGCGCCGACGACGGCCTTCCTGCCCTCGACGGTCAGGCCGTGCCGCAGGATCCGGCCGACGACGTCGACGAGCAGGTCCCGCTCGGCGACCTTGATGCGCTCGTGCAGGCTCGCCTCGTCATCGTCGTCCGCGACCGGCACCGCCGCCTGGGCGACGATCGGCCCGGAGTCGACGCCGGAGTCGACGACGATGACCGAGCAGCCCGTCACCTTGACGCCGTGGGCCAGTGCGTCGCGCACCGCGTGCGCACCCGGGAACGCCGGGAGCAGCGCCGGGTGCGTGTTGACCGTCCGCCCGCCGAACGCGGCGAGGAACTCCGACCCGACGAGCCGCATGAACCCCGCCATGACGACGAGGTCAGGGCGGAACGCCGCGACCGCGGCCGTCAGCGCCCGGTCCCAGGCGGCCCGGTCGGGGAAGTCGGCGAGCCGCACCGTGGCCCGCGCCACGCCCGCCGCCTCGGCCCGTGCGAGGGCGCCGGCGTCGGGCCGGTCCGTCACCACGCCGACGACGCGACCGCCGAACCCCTCGTCGTCGTGCGCGGCGAGCAGCGCACCGAGGAGGGAGCCCGCGCCGGAGGCGAGCACGACGACACGGCCGGACGCGCGGGTGGGCGGCTGCGGCGGCGGGGCGGGCGGCACGCCCCGACCCTAACCGGGCCGGGGCAGGTCGTGGCCACCCGGCCGCCTGGCGGAGAATGGGTCGGTGAGCAACCCGTACGCCCCGCCGGAGGACCGCCCGCGTGAGGCGCCGCCCGCCGACGGCACGGCGCCGGGCGCCGGGCCGGGCCCCACCCCGCCCCCGACGGGACCCTGGGGTGGGGACCCCACCCCGCACCTCCCGGGACCGTGGGGGGCGCCCAGCGGGACCGGCCAGTCGCCCGAGGGGGTCCCCTACGAGCGGCGGCCCGGCGCACCCGCCGGTCCACCCCCCGACCCCGCGGACGTGCTACGCGTCGCGGTGCTCCTGCGGTGGACGGCGCTGCTCGTGCTCGTCACCGTCATCGGCGACCTCTTCGTGTTCCCCTGGTTCCTCGCGGCGGGTGTGGTCGGCGTCGTCGCGCTGGTCGTCGGCACGCGGGCCGTGACGCTCGCCGCGCGCACCCGGCAGCGGGCGCCGCGCACGGTGCTGGCGCTGCTCGTCGTCGTCGCGCTGCTCGGCCTGACCCGGCCGGCGACCGCGCTGCTCACGTGGGACGCCGAGTCGTCCTACGCCCGCTGCCAGGCGTCGGCGATCACGGTGCAGGCGCAGAACGCCTGCCTCACCGAGTACCGGCAGGCTCTCGATGCTCGGTTGGCGACGCTGAAGACTCCGTGACGTCGGTGGCCGGACGGTGCACCCCGCGCCGGACGGCCGCCCGCACGGCCGTGCGCACCACCCGGTCGGCCGGCAGCGCCACCGCCGCGGCCCCGAGGGCCACCCCGGCCGCGGCGAGACCCGCGACCGCCCACACCGCGGCGCCGACGGCGACCATCCGGCCGGTCCCGGCCGCACCACCCGCCGC
>JAJYTJ010000006.1 GCA_021793115.1 Actinomycetes bacterium
CGCCCTCGACCCCGACCACGGTGGCGAGCATGCCGGAGTGCGTCATCACCTCGTCGCCGGGCTTGAGGTTGTTCCGGAACTCCTGCGCCTTCTGCTGCTGCTGCCGGGAGCGCCGCGACATGAACCACATGGCGCCGAGCAGCACGATGAGGAGGACCCAGATGATGGTGTTGCTGCCCATGGCGAGGTGGTGTCTCCTGACGTGTCGAAGTGCCCGACGCAGTCTAGGCGTACGGATCGGTCGCTCCAACGCGCGAGGTCCCTGGTCGGTTCCGCGCCGAGGTGTCAGCCGAACAGCAGGTCCTGCGCCGCGGGGGGCACGAGGCCGAGGTGCGTCCACGCCGGCGGCAGCGCGACGCGCCCCCGCGGCGTGCGTCCGACCAACCCCTCACGCACCAGGAACGGCTCGGCGACGGTCTCCACGGTCTCCGGCTCCTCGCCGACCGCCACGGCCAACGTCGTCAGGCCCACCGGGCCACCGCCGAACCGCGTGCAGAGCGCCTGGAGCACCGCACGGTCCAGCCGGTCCAGGCCGCGGGCGTCCACCTCGAAGACCTCCAGCGCCCGGCGTGCGGCGTCGAGGTCGAGCCGTCCGTCGCCCTTCACCTCGGCCCAGTCGCGGACGCGGCGCAGCAGCCGGTTGGCGATCCGTGGGGTGCCCCGCGAACGGGAGGCGATCTCGGCCGCCGCGGTGGCCGCCAGCTCCACCCCCAGCAGCCCGGCGGAGCGCACCAGCACCCGCTCCAGCTCGTCGGACGCGTAGAAGTCCAGGTGGCCGGTGAAGCCGAACCGGTCCCGCAACGGGGCCGGCAGCAGACCGGCTCGCGTCGTGGCACCCACCACCGTGAACGGCGGCAAGGTGAGCGGGATGGCGCTGGCCCCGGCACCCTTGCCGACGACCACGTCGACCCGGAAGTCCTCCATCGCCACGTACAGCAGCTCCTCGGCGGGCCGCGCGAGCCGGTGGATCTCGTCCAGGAAGAGCACCTCGCCCTCCTCCAGGGAGGACAGCACCGCCGCGAGGTCGCCGGCGTGCTGGATCGCCGGACCGCTCGTGACGCGCAACGACGTGCCCAGCTCCGCCGCGATGATCATCGCGAGCGTCGTCTTGCCCAGACCCGGCGGACCGGACAGCAGCACGTGGTCGGGGGGCCGGTGGCGCGCCGCGGCGGCCTGCAGCACGAGCGACAGCTGCTCCCGCACCACGCGCTGCCCGACGAACTCGGCCAGACGACGAGGACGCAGCGCGGCCTCGGCCGCGCGCTCGAGATCGTCCGCCGACGACCGCACCAGGCTCTCGGGCTCGAGGCGTTCCGTCTCCACCGGGTCGTCGTCGACGAACTCAGGCACGGGCACCACCCAGCGTGCGCAGCGCCGCGCGCAGGAGGCCGGCCACCTCGTCGGCCCCCACCGCGTCGGTGCTGCCCTCCAGGACGGTCGTCACGGCGTCCTGCGCGGTCTTCACCTGCCAGCCGAGCCCGACGAGTGCCTCCACCACCTGGTCACGATGGTCGCCGGAGCGCGCCGGCGGCGTGGTGGTCCCCGGGGTGGCGGCCGGCGCGCCGAGCCGGTCACCCAGCTCCAGGACGATCCGCTGGGCACCCTTGCGTCCGATGCCGGGAACACGCTGCAGGGCGCCGTAGTCCTCGTCCGCCACCGCGCGGCGCAACCCGTCCGGGCTGTGCACCGCGAGCATCGCCAGCGCCAGTCGCGGACCGACGCCGCTGACCGTCTGGACGACCTCGAACACCTCACGCTCGTCCGCGTCCGTGAAGCCGTAGAGCGTCAGGGAGTCCTCGCGCACGACGAGCGACGTGTGCAGCGTGGCACGAGCCCCCGGTCGCAACCCTGCCAGCGTCGCGGGCGTGGCCTGCACGAGCATGCCGACTCCGCCGACCTCGACGACGGCGGCATCGAGCCGCACGCTGAGCACCGTCCCGGTCACGGACGCGATCACAGGACCCACCCGAACGTCATGCGCGGCATGTTCGCACACCTGTACGAAGGTTGTCCCCCCCGACACGCCGCGGTCCCCTCGGTCCAGCGCTCGGCCGCGCCGGGGCCGGCAGGCGGTGCGCCGTGGCGAACACCCCGCTCCGATGTGGTCATGCCCGGCGGGCGGCCTGCTCCGCGGCGGCCCACGCCCGCTGCGCAGCCGTGAGCGCCCCCGGTGGCCGTTGCGGTGCGCTGACCGCTCCCTGCGGGCGCCACAGGTGGCAGATCGCCAAGGCGAGGGCGTCGGCGGCATCCGCCGGCTGGGGCCGCTCGGCGAGCCCGAGCAGTCGCGCCACCATCGTCTGCACCTGCGCCTTGTCGGCGCGGCCGCTGCCGGTCACCGCCGCCTTGACCTCCGACGGCGTGTGCATCGCGACGGGGATGCGCCGCCGTGCCGCCGCGACCAGGGCCAGTCCCGCGACCTGCGCGGTGCCCGTCACCGTGCGGACGTTGTGCTGCGCGAACACGCGCTCGATCGCCACGGTGTCGGGGGCGTGCTCCTCGAGCGCCGCCTCGATGCGACGCTCGATCGCCAGCAGCCGTTGGTCCACGTCGGCGTCCGCGGCCGAACGGGCGACGTCGAACCAGACGACCTGCAGCCGGTGGCCCGGCAGCGCGTCGACGACACCGAGCCCGCACCGGGTCAGGCCGGGGTCGACACCGAGGACGCGCACGGCCTCAGTCTCCCCGCACGGTCGCCGGTCGCGCGGCACGCCCGCACGGCACCGGCGTGTCCGCTCCCCCGCGGAGGACTCAGTCCTCCTCCTCCAGCTGCGCCATGACCTCGTCGGACGCGTCGAAGTTCGTGAACACGTTCTGGACGTCGTCGGAGTCCTCGAGCGCGTCGATGAGCCGCAGGATCTTGCGCGCCCCGTCGAGGTCGACCTCGATCTGCGTCGCCGGGTAGAACACCACGTCCGCCGAGTCGTACTCGATGCCGGCCTCCTGGAGCGCCTTGCGCACCGGCACCAGGTCGGTCGCCTCGGTGAGCACCTCGAACGAGTCGCCCTCGTCGGTCACCTCCTCGGCGCCGGCCTCCAGCACCGCCTCCATGACGGCGTCCTCGTCGGTCCCCTCCTTGGGCACGACGATGACACCCTTGCGGGAGAACAGGTACGAGACGGAGCCCGGGTCGGCCATCGAGCCGCCGTTGCGGGTGAACGCGACCCGCACGTCCGAGGCGGCACGGTTGCGGTTGTCCGTCAGGCACTCAACCAGCACGGCGATGCCCCCGGAGCCGTAGCCCTCGTACATGATCGTCTGGTAGTCGGCGCCGCCGGCCTCCTGGCCGGAGCCGCGCTTGACCGCGCGGTCGATGTTCTCGTTCGGGACCGAGGTCTTCTTCGCCTTCTGGATGGCGTCGAACAGCGTCGGGTTGCCGGCGGGGTCACCGCCGCCCGTCCGGGCGGCCACCTCGATGTTCTTGATGAGCTTGGCGAACAGCTTGCCGCGCTTGGCGTCGATCGCCGCCTTCTTGTGCTTGGTGGTGGCCCACTTGGAGTGACCCGACATGCCCCGCTACTCCTCGGTCTCTGGTGACCCGTGGTGCTCGCGTGCCGGTCGGCTCTCTCGGCCGTTCCCCAGGCTTTCGCGCACGATGTCGACGAACAGACGGTGCACCCGCGTGTCGCCGGTGACCTCCGGATGGAAGGACGTGACGAGCAACGGCCCCTGACGCACCGCCACGATCCTACCGGCGGCGCCCCCCTCCTCCACGCGGGCGAGCACCTGCGCCGCCGGGCCGACCGACTCGACCCACGGCGCACGGATGAAGACGGCGTGCACGGTGCCCTCGATGCCGGTGATGGCGAGGTCCGTCTCGAACGAGTCGACCTGGCGGCCGAACGCGTTGCGGCGCACGGTGACGTCGAGCCCGCCGAGCGTGCGCTGACCCTCGATGCCCCCGATCAGGCGGTCCGCGAGCAGGATCATCCCGGCGCACGAACCGTAGGCCGGCATCCCCGAGCGCAGTCGCTCCCGCACCGGCTCGAACAGCTCGAACGCCCGCAGCAGCTTGTCGATCGTCGTCGACTCCCCGCCGGGGATGACGAGCGCGTCGACGGCCTCCAGCTCGGCGGCCCGGCGGACCCCGACGGCGTCGGCGCCGACCTCGCGCAGGGCGGCGACGTGCTCGCGGACGTCACCCTGCAGGGCCAGGACACCGACGGTCGGAGTGGTCGTCACGTCGCCCGATCCTAGGTGGCGCGCGGATACGCTCCGGCGATGGCCCCGCATCCTGGCCGGTCCGCCCGCCCGAGTCTCGCCTCCGACGCCGCCCGGCTCGACGACGCGCACGCCGCGAGCGACCTGCGCGACCGCTTCCTGCTCCCGCCCGGCGTCGTCTACCTCGACGGCAACTCCCTCGGCGCGCTGCCCGCGGCCGTGCCGCAGGCGCTGGAGCGGGTGGTGCGCGACGAGTGGGGTCGCGGCCTGGTCTCGTCGTGGAACGCCGCCGACTGGTGGCACGCCCCCACCCGGGTCGGCGACGTCGTCGGGCGCCTCGTCGGCGCGGCGCCCGGGCAGGTCGTCGTGGGCGACACCACGACGCTCCGGCTGTACCAGGCGCTGCGCGCGGCGGCCGCGATGCGGCTCGCCGCACGCGTCCTCGTGACCGATCCGGCCTCCTTCCCGACCGACCTGTACGTGGCGCAGGCCGTGGCGGGCGAGGTCGGGTGGCGCGTCGAGATGGCCGACCCGGACGTGATCCCCGCGCTCCTGGGGCGCCTCGCCGCCGCCGGCGAGCGGGTGGCGGCGCTGGCGTTCTCCCACGTCGACTACCGCACCGGGCGGCTGTGGGACCTTCCGGCGCTCGTCGCCGCGGCGCACCGTGCCGGGGCGCTCGCGATCGTCGACCTGTGCCACTCGGCGGGCGCGGTGCCGACCGGGCTGGACGAGGCCGGCGTGGACCTGGCGGTCGGGTGCACGTACAAGTACCTCAACGGCGGGCCGGGCTCGCCCGCCTACCTCTACGTGGCGGCGCGCCACCAGGCGGCGTTCGTCAACCCGGTCCCCGGGTGGCAGGGCCACGCCCACCCGTTCGCGATGAGCGGCACGTACGAGCCGGCGGACGGCATCGCCCGCGCTCGCACCGGCACGGCGCCGATGCTGTCGCTGCTGGCGCTGGAGGCGGCGCTGACCGCGTTCGACGGCGTGGACATCGGCGTCGTCCGCGCGCGGTCGCTGTCGCTCACGCGCTTCCTGCGCCGCTGCCTCGAGACGCTCGTGCCGGGCGTGGACGTGGTGTCACCGGTCGACGACGCGCGTCGCGGCTCCCAGGTGTGCGTGCGCGACGAGCACGCCTACGGGATGGTCCAGGCGCTCATCGCCAGGGGTGTCGTCGGGGACTTCCGTGCGCCCGACGTGGTCCGGCTGGGGGTGGCGGCGCCGTACCTCACGCACGCCGACATGCTGACCGCGGCCGTCGCCTACGCCGACGTGGTGGCGGCCGGCGAGCACCTCGACGGGCGGTTCGCGCTGCGGTCGACGGTCACCTGACGACGGGTCGTCCGCTCGCGGGCCCGCCCGACGGCCGGCTCAGCCGCTCAGGGCCGCCGCCCGGGCCCCGTGGGCGGCGGCGACCTCGTCGGCGAGCCGGGCGAGGCCCTCGAGCAGGACGGGACGCGCGGACGCCAGGCTGACCCGCACCCGACCGGCGGCCTGCGCACCGAAGGTCGAGCCGGGCGCGACGGCGACGTGCCGGCGCGCGAGCAGCCGCTCGGCGAACCCGTCGGTGTCCTCGTCCTGGACGTCGACCAGCAGGTAGAAGGCGCCCTCCGGTCGGGTGAACCCGATGCCGCGCGCGGCGAGCAGCCCGGTCGCGGCGTCACGGCGCTCGCGGTACGAGGCGACGGCGGCAGCCACCGACTCCTGCGGCCCGGTCAGCGCGGCCAGCGCGCCGATCTGGCCGACGGTCGACGGGCACGCGACCAGCGCCTCGGACAGGTGCCCGAGCACCTCGAGCAGGCCGCGGTCCGCCGTGGCGACCCAGCCGATCCGCCACCCCGTCATTGCGTACGTCTTCGACACGCTGCCGAGCACGACGACCCGCCCGTCGGTGTCGAACGCGGCCGGCGACACGAACGGCACGCCGAACGTGATCGCCTCGTAGCACTCGTCGGACAGCAGCCACAGGTCGTGCCGCCGCGCGATCTCGACGAGCTGCGCCAGGACCTCCGCGGGGTAGACCGCGCCGGTCGGGTTGTCCGGCGAGCAGACCAGCAGTGCCCGGGTGCGTGGCGTGATCGCCGCCTCGACCTCGGCCGCGACCGGGACGAAGCCGCGCTCGGGACGGGTGGGATAGGTCCGGACGACCGCGCCGGCCGCGGTGGCCGCCATCGCCCAGTTGGGGAACGCAGGATCGGGCAGCAGCACCTCGTCGCCGGGGCCGAGCAGCGCCTGGAACGTCATCGCCAGGCCGTGCATCGCACCATGCGTCACGACGACGTCGTCCGGCTCGGTCCGGCGCCCGCAGCGCGCCGTGACGCGCTCGGCGATCGCCGTCCGCAGCGCCGGCAGGCCGGTGCTGGAGGTGTACCCGGTGCGCCCTTCGCGTCCGGCGGCCGCGGCGGCCTCGACGACGTGCGCCCCCACCGGCTGGTCCGGCTCGCCGATCTCCAGATGGATCGCCTCGGGATCGCGCAGTGCGAGGTCCATGAGCGTGCGGATGCCGCTGCGCGGCACGCGCAGGGCGGGAGAGGTGGGGGCAGGGATCGGCACGGAGCCGGATGTTACCGGTCGGTACGGTCTGCTCCGCGGGGGTGTCCGTCAGGTCTCGCGTGCCAGCCCGAGGTGCCGGGTCACCCCGTCCCACCCGGGCAGCACCGCACGCACCAGGTCCGGAAGCTGCGCCGGGAACACCTCGACCTCCATGGTGTCGAGCGCATCCACCGGCCACCACCGCAGCTCGTCGAGCACGTCGGCCTCGACGTCCGTCCAGTCGTCGTAGGACAGCGGCGGCAGCGCCGCCGAGTCCACCCGCGCGACGAACAGCTCCTCGTCCTGGTGGCGCAGCGTGGCGAAGAAGTCGAAGATCGCCGAGCGCGTGTACACCGGGCCGACGAGCACATCCTCGGGCAGCGTGATACCGGTCTCCTCACGCAGCTCGCGGACCGCGGCCTGCCGGGCGGTCTCACCCGGCGCGATGCCGCCGCCGACGGTGAACCACCACGAGCGCTCCGGCTGGTCGGCGTCGTGGCCGCGCACGAGCAGCACGCGGTCCGCCTCGTCGAGCAGGATCACGCGCGCCGCGCGCCGGAACGGCAGCCCGTCCGGCCCGGGCACCCAGTCGGGTCCCAGCTCCGCCACGTCAGCGCACGGCGAGCCGGCGGCTCACCAGCCGCGCTCCGCCAGACGGTGCGACACCGGCACGTCGTCGACGTTGATGCCGACCATCGCCTCGCCGAGCCCGCGCGACACCTTGGCGATGACGTCCGGGTCGTCGTAGAACGTCGTGGCCTTGACGATCGCCGCGGCGCGCTGCGCCGGGTTGCCGGACTTGAAGATGCCGGAGCCGACGAAGACGCCCTCCGCGCCGAGCTGCATCATCATCGCGGCGTCCGCCGGGGTGGCGATGCCGCCGGCCGTGAACAGCACCACCGGCAGCTTGCCGGCCGTGGCCACCTCGGCGACCAGCTCGTACGGCGCCTGCAGCTCCTTGGCCGCGAGGAACAGCTCGTCCTGCGGCAGCGACGTCAGGCGGCGGATCTCGTCGCGGATCTGACGCATGTGCGTGGTCGCGTTGGAGACGTCGCCGGTGCCGGCCTCGCCCTTGGAGCGGATCATCGCCGCACCCTCGCCGATGCGTCGCAGCGCCTCGCCCAGGTTCGTCGCGCCGCACACGAAGGGGACCGTGAAGGCCCACTTGTCGATGTGGTGGCTGTAGTCCGCCGGAGTGAGCACCTCGGACTCGTCGACGTAGTCCACGCCGAGCGCCTGCAGCACCTGGGCCTCGACGAAGTGGCCGATGCGCGCCTTCGCCATGACCGGGATGGACACCGCCGCGATGATCCCGTCGATGAGGTCGGGGTCGCTCATGCGGGCCACGCCGCCCTGGGCACGGATGTCGGCGGGGACGCGCTCCAGCGCCATGACGGCCACGGCACCGGCGTCCTCGGCGATCTTCGCCTGCTCCGGCGTGACGACGTCCATGATGACGCCGCCCTTGAGCATCTCGGCCATGCCGCGCTTCACCTTGGCGGTGCCGACGACGCCGCCGATGGTCTCGTTCTCGCTGGTCACGTGTGCCTCGCAGACGAATTCAGAGGGGGATGTGCTCGTTCCATGCTAGCCGCGGCCCCGCCACCGGGCCCCCGCCGTCTCAGCCGCGTGGCAGCACGTGACGAAGACCCGCCGGCCACTCGTCGTCGAGCTCGAACGTCACCGGCTCCGGCGCGCTGCCCGCGAGCCGGAGCAGCCGGACCAGCGGGGCACGCCGCGCGCTGCGCGTCAACGCGACGGCGTCGTTGTGGAAGCGGCGCGCGAGCTGCATCCGGTACCAGGCTGCCGACAGGTCGTCCAGCAGCGCCCCGCCGGCCTCGTCCGTCACCATGAGCGCCACCTCGTGCGGATCCTCGAGCACCTCGTGCAGCGCCGCGGTGAGGTCGCTCTCCAGCTGGCTGCGGTCCAGGCCGTCGACGCTCGAACGGGACCGCACGGGCGGCGCGTTCTCGGCGAGGGCCCGCCGCAGCTCCCCCACGGCGCCGGCCGGTCCGGGGTCTCCCCCGGCCGCCAGCGCCGCCCAGGCCGCCTCGCCGACGACGACCGCGCTCGCCGGGTCGAGCACACCGCTGGTGGCGAGCTCGGCGGCGACGGTCGCGCGCCGGACGAGCTGCTGGTCGAGCACCGTCCGGGACGCGTCGACGCGCCGGTGCAGCCGGTCCAGCCGGCTCGCGTCCACCCACACGAACCAGAGCACCACGGCCAGCACCACGCCGACGACGAGGACGACCTCGGCCCAGCTCCAGCTCACCGGTTCTCCTTGCTCGCCCGCCGGGCACGCGACCCGCGCAACGACGAGGGATCCTCGCCCACCGGCGCGGTGTGACCGGCCACGGCCATCTCGTACACCGTCAGCACCTGGTCCGTCACCCCGGACCAGTCGTAGCGGCGCACCGCGCTGCGGCCGGCCGCGATCTTCTCCCGACGCAGCGCCGGGTCGTCGAGCACCCGCAGCAAGGTCGCCGCCAGGTCGGCGCCGTCGCCGGTGCGGAACAGCACGCCGGCCTGGCCCTCGTCGAGCACGCGCGAGAACGCGCCGAGGTCGCTCGCGACGACCGGCGTGCCGGCGGCCATCGCCTCCACCAGGACGATGCCGAAGGACTCTCCGCCCGTCTGCGGTGCGCAGTACACGTCGGCGGAGGCGAGCAGCCGGGCCTTGTCCTCGTCGGACACGCCGCCCAGGAACTCCACCGACGACGCGAGCGGGCCCAGGGCGTCGGCCGCCTCGTCCGGCCCGAACTCGCCGCGGCCGGCGACGAGGAACCGGGCGCCCGGCACCCGCGCGAGGACCTGTGGCACCGCGCCCAGCAGCACGGGCAGGCCCTTGCGCGGTTCGTCGAGCCGTCCGAGGAAGGCGATCGTCGGCGCTTCCACCGTGCCCGTCCATCGGACGTCGCGCTCCGCACCGGCGAACCGGTCCACGAACACGCCGTTGGGGATGACCACGGCGTCGCCGCCGAGGTGCTCCACCAGGGTGCGCCGGGCATCCTCCGACACGGCGATGCGCGCCGAGATCTTCTCCAGCGACTGCCGCACCAGGGGGTACGCCAGCTGCAGCGAGCGGGAGCGGTTCATCGACGAGTGGAACGTGCCGACGATCGGTCCGTCCGCGATCCACATCGCGAGCATGCCGACGCTGGGCGTCACGGGCTCGTGCAGGTGCAGCACGTCGAACCGCCCCGCGGTGAGCCACTTGCGGACGCGGGCGGCGGTGACCGGGCCGAACGTCAACCGGGCGACCGAGCCGTTGTAGTGCACGGGGACGGCCCGCCCGGCGGCGACGACGTAGTCGGGCAGCGGGGTGTCGTCCGCCGCGGGCGCTAGCACGGACACCTCGTGGCCCCGGTCGAGCAGCGACTCGGCCAGGTCACGGACGTGGAACTGCACGCCGCCCGGCATGTCGAACGAGTAGGGGCACACCAGCCCCACCCTGAGGTGGTGGTGCCGCGGGCGTGACAGCACGCTCACGGCGTCGCCTCGGCGGCGGCGACGGTCGCGGCGTAGCGACCGGGGTCCAGGTCCTCGACGAAGACGCGCTGCAGCATGTGCCAGTCCTGCGGGTGGGCGCGGATCACGTCCGCGAGCAGGTCCGCCCACGCCTGGGTCGTCACACGGATCCGATCCCGGACGGCGAGCCCGTGCGGCGCGACCGGCACCTCCAGGAACTCCACCCGCACGCCCCACCGTGTCCCGGCGGCCCGCCGCCGTGGGCCGTGCAGGCGCTCGTAGGTGACCCCGGCCACCAGCAGCGGCGCGCCGGTCGTCACGCTCAGCGCGGCCGGTCCCACGGCGACCCGGGCCAGAGCGCCGAAGAGCTGCACCTCCACGCCCTTCGCCGTCAGGTCGCGGTCCGCCAGCAGCGGCATCACCCCCGGCCCCGTGCGCACCGCCCGGACGAGCTGCCGGAACACGTCGCCGCCGCCGCTCGTCGGGATGATGCGCAGCCCGATGCCCTCCCGGAACCGGAGGAACTCCTGGTACACCTCTTCCGGCTCGAGCCGCTCGGCCACGGTGGTCACCTGCGCCAGATCCCGGGCGGCCCAGGCGCCCGCCAGGTCCCAGTTGCCGAGGTGGCCGAGCGCCAGCACCACCTCGCGCCCGGCGTCGAGGTGCCGCTGCACGCCCTCCCGGTTGGCGACGCTGACCCGTGCCGCGATCTGCTCGCGGCTGCGGCCTGGGAGCGTGAACGCTTCCGCGAAGTACCGCAGGTACGAGCGCATGCCGGCGCGTGACAACCGCCGGATCCCCGCGGCGTCCAGGTCGGGACGCACGCGTGCCAGGTTCGACTCGAGCCGGCGCACCCGGCTCCCGTGGCGCAGCCACGTCAGGTCCGCGGCCACCAGTGCGGCGGCCCGGGCCACCGGCTCGGGCACGCGGTGGCCCCACCGCCAGGCCGCGGCGTACGCGCGACCCACGTCGAGCCTCAAGTGGCCTCCCGCACCTGTCGCCGGACGGCGAGCATCCGCTGCACCACGGTCACCAGCGAGGCTGCGGCGAGCACGCCGAGCGCCACCGTGAGGAGCACGGGCGTGACGCCGAGCCCGACGAGGCCCGCGGCGACGAGCGAGACGAGGATCCGGTCCCCTCGCTCGGCGATGCCGACGTTCGCGGACATCCCCAGACCCTCGGCGCGCGCACGGGCGTACGGCACGATCGCGCCCAGCACGAGGCAGGCCAGCGCGAACATCGCGGTCAGCCGGTCGTCGCCGCGGCCGGTGTACCACAGCACCAGGCCGGCGAAGATCGCGCCGTCGGCGAACCTGTCCAGCGTGGAGTCGAGGAACGCCCCCCACGGGCCGCTGCGGCCGGACCGGCGGGCCATGAGCCCGTCGATCGTGTCCAGCACGGTGAAGACCCCCAGCAGGATCGCGCCGAGGAAGAGGTGCCCGGTCGGGAACAGCCACAGCGCGAGGACCACGGACACCACCGTCCCGCCGATGGTCACCTGGTCCGGCGTGACACCCATCCGCAGCAGGCCGTCCGCGAGCGGCCCCATGAGGCGGCTCCAGGCCGCGCGCAACCTGCTCAGCATGCGGCGCCTCCTTCGTCGTGCGCGGCCCGGCCCCAGGCGGCGGCGACCCGGGCACGGGTGTCGGCGAGGATCTCCGGCAGCGCCCGGGTGCGGGCGACGATCGGCAGGAAGTTGGCGTCGCCGCGCCACCGCGGCACCAGGTGCTGGTGCAGGTGCGCCGCGATGCCGGCGCCCGCGACGTCGCCGAGGTTGAGCCCGATGTTGAACCCCTGGGGCGCGTGGGTGGCCCGCAGCGCCCGCATCGCGATCCGGGTGGTGGTACCCAGCTCGGCGACCTCGTCCGGGGTGAGGTCCGTGTAGTCCGCGACGTGCCGGTAGGGGCACACGAGCACGTGCCCCGAGTTGTACGGGTACAGGTTGAGCAGCGCGTACGTCAGCGCACCGCGGCCGACGACCAGGCCCTGCTCGTCAGGCAGCGTGGCGGCCCGGCAGAACGGGCACCCCGAGCCTGCCGCCGCGTCGGCCGGCTTGTTCTCACCACCGATGTACGCCATCCGGTGCGGCGTCCAGAGCCGCTCGAACCCGTCCTGCTCGCCGGCCAGCTCGCCGGCGCGCTCGACGACCGGGCCCGGCTCCTCGCTCACGCCTGCACCCGGTCGCGCACGGCGGTGACGATGCGCTCGACCGCTTCGTCCAGCGGCACACCGTTCTCCTGGTGGCCATCGCGGTAGCGGAAGGAGACCGCGCCGGCGGCGACGTCCTCGCCCCCGGCGATGAGCACGAACGGCACCTTCTCCTTGGCGGCGTTGCGGATCTTCTTGCCGAACCGGTCGTCGGACAGGTCGATCTCGGCGCGGATCCCCCGCGCGCGCAGCCGCGCGACGACGTCCTGCACGTAGCCGTCGAACGCCTCCGCGACCGGCACCCCGACCGCCTGCACCGGTGCGAGCCACGCCGGGAAGGCGCCGGCGTAGTGCTCGACGAGGATCGCGAAGAACCGCTCGATCGACCCGAACAGCGCCCGGTGGATCATCACCGGACGCTGCCGGCTGCCGTCCGCGGCGGTGTACTCCAGCTCGAACAGCTCGGGCTCGAAGAAGTCGAGCTGGATGGTGGACAGCTGCCAGGTACGGCCGATCGCGTCCTTGGCCTGCACCGAGATCTTCGGGCCGTAGAACGCGGCGCCGCCCGGGTCGTCGACGAGCTGCAGCCCCGACGCGGTGGCGACCTCGCGCAGCGTGTCGGTGGCCTCTACCCACGTCGCGTCGTCACCGACCGACTTCTTGGGGTCACGCGTGGACAGCTCGAGGTAGAACTCGTTCAGCCCGTAGTCGCGCAGCAGGTCCAGGACGAAGGTGAGCAGCGACGCCAGCTCGTCGCGCATCTGCTCCCGGGTGCAGTAGATGTGCGAGTCGTCCTGCGTGAAACCGCGGGCGCGTGTCATGCCCTGCACCACGCCGGACTTCTCGTACCGGTACACCGTGCCGAACTCGAACAGCCGCAGCGGCAGCTCGCGGTAGGAGCGTCCGCGGGACCGGTATATGAGGTTGTGCATCGGGCAGTTCATCGGCTTGAGGTAGTAGTCCTGCCCCTCCCGCTTGACGGTGCCGTCCTCGTGGTACTCGGTGTCCAGCCGCATCGGCGGGTACATGCCGTCCGCGTACCACTCGAGGTGACGGGACGTCTGGAACAGCTTCGCCTTGGTGATGTGCGGCGTGTTGACGAAGGAGTAGCCGGCCTCGACGTGCCGGCGACGGCTGTACTCCTCCATCTCCATCCGCACGATCCCGCCCTTGGGGTGGAACACCGCCAGGCCGGAGCCGATCTCGTCGGGGAAGCTGAACAGGTCCAGCTCCGCGCCCAGGCGGCGATGGTCCCGCCGCTCCGCCTCGGCGAGTCGCTCGAGGTGCGCCTTGAGCTCGTCCTTCGTCGGCCACGCCGTGCCGTAGACGCGCTGCAGCTGGGGGTTCTTCTCGCTGCCGCGCCAGTACGCGGCCGCCGACCGCATCAGCTGGAAGCCGTTGCCGATGAGCCGCGTGCTCGGCAGGTGCGGGCCACGGCACAGGTCGCGCCACGCCACGGTGCCGTCGCGCCGGACGTTCTCGTACATCGTCAGGCCGCCCAGCCCGACCTCGACGGACGCGCCGTCGTCGTCGCCGGCGTCGCCCTTGATCCCGATGAGCTCGAGCTTGTACGGCTCGTGCTCCTCGAGCTCGCGCGCCTGCGCCTCGGTGACGTCCACCCGCCGGAAGGTCTGCCCCTCCTTGACGATGCGGGCCATGGTCTTCTCGAGCTCACGCAGGTCGTCGGGCGTGAAGGGCTGGTCGACGTCGAAGTCGTAGTAGAAGCCGTCGGTGATCGGCGGGCCGATGCCCAGGCGCGCGCTCGGGTTGACCTCCTGGACCGCCTGGGCCAGCACGTGCGCCGCCGAGTGGCGCAGCACCACCAGGCCATCGGGCTCGGCGAGGGTGACCGGCTGCACCACGGCGCCGTCCGGCAGCTCGCGGGCGAGGTCACGCAGCTCGCCGTCCACCCGCACCACGACGACGTCGCGTCGGTCGCCGAAGAGGTCGGTGCCCGTCGTACCCGCCGCCACCGTCGTCACGACGCCGTCGACGGTGAGGGTGATCTGCTCGGACACGACCGCAGCTCCTTGGGACCGGTTCGCCTCGCGGCTCACGGCGGACCGCCGGGCCGGGCGTGCTCGATGCTACCGATCCTGCGTGGCCGCCAGGTCCCGCCGCCCCGCCCGCTCGTCAACCACGGCGGCCGCGCACCGCGCGCAAGGTCCCGGACGGCGACGGCGCTGACCCACTTCCCGGCCGAGCTCGACGAGTTGGCACGTTCCGTCGCCGCAGGGTGCCGGTCGCGGTTCATGACGAGGGCCCCGAACCGGACGTGCCGGTCAGAGGCCCTCATGTCGGGGTGGGCGATACTGGGTTCGAACCAGCGACCTCCTCGGTGTGAACGAGGCGCTCTACCACTGAGCCAATCGCCCGCGACGCGAACAGATCGTATCCACACTCCGGGGTGAACTCCGAACCGGACACTGGACGACAAGCCGGACACACGAGACGCTTCTGCCTGTGGGAGCGGGGGCTACCACGAGTTCCACCGAATCTTCACGGGTGGACAAGTGGAGTCGCAGGCCCGTCGAGCCGATGTACTTTCCATCATCGGTGATCGATGTCGCGCGTACTGGGGAGGGTCGGTGACGAACTCGTCGTTCGACGTGCTCGAAGTCGTCGCCATGCAACTCATCGGCGCCGACGCGAGCGTGCTGCCCGTCAGCACCGAGCTCGGGTTCCGCACGAGCGACCCCTACACGGTGCGCGCGGTGTTCCGGGGGGCGCAGTCCACCTCCACCTGGCTCATCGGACGTGAGCTGCTCGACCAGGGCCTGCACGCGACGGCCGACGAACCTGCCGGCGCGGGCGACGTGCAGGTCTGGCGCGACGAAGACCCCGAGTACCTGCTCATGTCGCTGTCCGGGATCGAAGGCAGCGCACTGCTCGCCGCGCCGACCGAGCCGGTGGTGCGGTTCCTGGCGGCGACCGAGTCGCTGGTCCCGCTCGGCGGCGAGAGCGAGCGCATGGAGGACGAGATCAGCACGCTCATCGCGACCCTGCTGACCGCCTGACCTTCCTCACCATCGAGGCCGGCACCCGGACGGGCGCCCGGCCTCGTTCGCTGTCGGCGCAGTCCCGGGCGCGCCCGCGCTACTGCGCCGTCCAGCCGCCGTCCACCACCAGGACCGTGCCGGTGACCAGGCCGGCCGCCGGCGAGACGAGGTACCGGACCGCCGCCGCGACGTCGGCCGTGGACCCGACCCGGCCCACCGGGATCCGCGAGAGGACGTCGGCCGCGAACGCCGGGTCGTCGAGCCGCTCCGCCGTCCCGGGCGTGCGGACGAACGTGGGAGCCACGGCGTTGACCGTCAGCCCGTGCGGCGCCCACTCCAGTGCCAGCACCTTGGTCAGCATGGTCACCGCACCCTTGCTCGCGGCGTACACCGCGTGCCGCGGGATCCCGACGATGCCCGCCTGGGACCCGATGTTGACGATCCGGCCGTAGCCCCGGCCGACCATGCCGCGCGCGACGGCCTGCGTGACGAAGAACAGGCCACGGGCGTTGACGGCCATCATCTGGTCCCAGTCGGCCTCCGTGACGTCCAGGGCGTCGTGGTTGAAGCCCAGCCCCGCGTCGTTCACCAGGATGTCGATGCGCCCGTGGGCCGCCTCGACGTCGGCGACCGCCCGGCGCACCGACGTCACGTCGGCGACATCCATCGGGACCGCGAACGCCCGGCCGCCGGTGGCTGCCACCTCGTCGACCAGGGCCACGAGCTCGCTCGTCGACCGCGCGGCGGCGCCGACCACCGCGCCCGCCGCGGCCAGGGCGACCACCAGGTCATGCCCGATGCCCCGTGACGCGCCCGTGACGAGCGCCACCTGCCCGGCGATGCCGAAGTCGATGTCGTCCACGCCGCGAGGCTAGCGGTGGCGTGCCCGCCCGTCCCCGCCCGTGACATGGGACCGGCTGATGAGCAGGTCAGTTGGACTCGGGTCGCAGCCGTCGGCTACAGTCTTCGACGCACCTGAAAGGTCCGACGAGGACCTGCAAGGCGTGCGGACGTGGCTCAGGGGTAGAGCATCACCTTGCCAAGGTGAGGGTCGCGGGTTCGAATCCCGTCGTCCGCTCGGAGGCTATCCACCACGGCTCAGCCGTTGAGGAACGCCGTCTCAGGGTGGAGTGGCCGAGAGGCGAGGCAGCGGCCTGCAAAGCCGTATACACGGGTTCGAATCCCGTCTCCACCTCGGAGCTCCACCACCACGGGCGATTGGCGCAGCGGGAGCGCGCTTCCCTGACACGGAAGAGGTCACTGGTTCGATCCCAGTATCGCCCACCAGCATCACCGCAGGTCACAGGCCCGGTCCGGTTCCTCGGACCGGGCCTTCTCGCTGTCGCGGCGCACCGGTCCGGCCGGACCGGCCCTCGCCCCGCTCGACCCACCTCCTCCGCTCCACCCCGGATCACGCCCTCGGGGCGGGGCGACGGCCGACGCCCGGCCCGCAACTCCGGCGACGTGCGCCGCGGGCGCCGGGCGCCGGTGGATGACAGGATCGCCGCATGCCCCGGATCGAGGACTACGCCCTGATCGGAGACCTGCAGACGGGCGCCCTCGTGGCCACGGACGGCTCGATCGACTGGCTCTGCCTCCCCCGCTTCGACTCCCCCGCGTGCTTCGCCGCGCTGCTGGACACGCCCGACGCCGGGCACTGGCAGATCGCGCCGCAGGCCGGCGGGACCTGCACCCGCCGCCGGTACCTCCCGGACACGCTGGTCCTGGAGACGGAGTGGGTCACGCCGGACGGGACGGTCCGCGTCATCGACTTCATGCCGCCGCGCGGCCACGCGCCCGACCTGGTGCGTGTCGTGGAGGGTGTCAGCGGTGCCGTCCCGGTGCGCTCGACGTTGCGCCTGCGGTTCGACTACGGCCAGGTGGTGCCATGGGTCCGGCACCGGCCCGGGCAGATGGAGGCGGTGGCCGGCCCCGACGCCGTCCGGCTGCGCACCCCGGTGCCGACGCACGGGCAGGACTGGGCGACGGTCTCCGACGTGACGGTGCGGGCCGGCGACCGCGTGCCGTTCGTCCTGACGTGGCACCCCAGCCACGAGAGGGCGCCGGCGGCCGTCGACGCCGAGGCAGCCCTGCGGCAGTCGATCGACTTCTGGGAGAGCTGGACGCGCGGCGGCACGCTGGTCGTGGGCCCGTACCGCGACGCGATCACCCGTTCGTTGCTCACGCTCAAGGCGCTCACCTACGAGCCGACCGGCGGGATCGTCGCCGCCGCCACGACGTCCCTGCCCGAGCAGATCGGTGGCGCGCGCAACTGGGACTACCGGTACAGCTGGCTGAGGGACTCCACGTACACGCTGCAGGCGCTCATCTCGGCCGGGTACCTCGATGAGGCGGCGGCGTGGCGCGAGTGGCTGCTCCGGGCCATTGCGGGCGATCCCGCGAAGCTGCAGATCATGTACGCGCTCGACGGCACGCGGCGCCTCCCGGAGGCGGAGCTCGCCTGGCTCGCCGGCTACGAGCGCTCCCGGCCGGTGCGCATCGGCAACGCCGCATCCGGCCAGCTCCAGCTCGACGTCTGGGGCGAGACGCTCGATGGTCTCGCGCTCGCGCGAGACGCCGGTCTCGGCTCCCACGACGACGCGTGGGACGTCCAGACCGCCCTCATGGACCACCTCGAGGGTGCGTGGGACCAGCCGGACAACGGCTTGTGGGAGATGCGCGGCCCGCGCCGGCACTTCACGCACTCGAAGGTGATGGCCTGGGTGGCGGCAGACCGGATGGTGCGTGCCGTGCGCCGCCACCCGGACCTGCACGGGCCCGTGGACCGGTGGCAAGCGCTGCGGACGACGATCCACGCCGACGTCCTCGCGCACGGCTACGACGCCGAGCGCACCACGTTCACGCAGTCCTACGGGTCGCCGGCGCTGGATGCGAGCCTGCTGCTCATCCCCCGAGTCGGCTTCCTCCCCGCGAGCGACCCGCGCGTGCAGGGCACGATCGACGCCGTCCAGCGCGAGCTCACCGAGGACGGGCTCGTCCGGCGCTACCAGACCACCGAGTCCGACGACGGCGTCCCGGGCGGCGAGGGGATGTTCCTCGCGTGCTCGTTCTGGCTCGTCGACGCGCTGCACCTGGCCGGTCGCCAACACGAGGCGACGCGGCTGTTCGAGCGCCTGCTGACACTGCGCAACGACGTCGGCCTGCTCAGCGAGGAGTGGGACCCGGCGACAGGCCGGCAGCTGGGCAACACGCCGCAGGCCTTCAGCCACTTCCCGCTCGTCACGAGCGGGCTGCAGCTGCACGCGGGACGGCCGCACCGGAGCGACGAACGCATCGTGCACTCGGGCCACCAGCGCCCCTGACCCTCCGGTCCTCACTCCTCGAGGTCGTCCAGCAGCCGGCGCGCGGCGAGCCGACCCGACACGAGCGCGGTGGGCACACCGGTGCCCGGGTGGGTCGAGGCCCCCGCGAAGTAGAGGTTCCGGTACCGCGCGTGCCGGTTGTGCGGCCGCAGGTACGCCAGCTGGGTGAGCGTGTGCGCCAGGCCGTGGGTCGCGCCGCGCTCGAGGTTGAGGCGGTCGCGCCAGTCCAGGGGCGTGGCCGACGCCTCGACGGTGATGTGCCGTTCCAGGTCCGGGAACCCGACGAGCGCCAGCCGGCGGAGCACGGCCGCCCGCGCAGCCTCCCGGGCCGCGCCCCATGCGGCCGCCTCGCGCTCGGGGCGGCCCGCGTCGTCGCCGTCGGCCGTGAGGTGGCCCGTGGGGACCACCGCGACGAGCGTGTCCCCGCCGGCGGGCGCCACGCCCGGGTCGAGCCTGGCCGGCGCGTGCACGTACAGGCTGGGTGCCTCCGGGAGCGGCAGGTTCCGTTCGATGCGGTCGAAGTTGTCGCGGTAGTCGTCGGCCAGGAACAGGGTGTGCGGCGCCAGCCCGGCGCACGGGGTGTCCAGACCCCAGAAGAAGGAGATCGCCGAGCCCGAGAACCGGCGCCGTGCCAGGCGCGACGCGGCGTGCCGGTCGGGCAGCAGGTGCCGGTAGGCGTACGGCAGGTCGGCGTTCACCAGCACCGCATCGGCGGGAACAGCCCGCTCACCGGCCAGGACGGCACCGGACGCGCGGCCACCCTCGATCTCGATGCGCTCCACGGGCTCGTCGTAGACGAACCGCACGCCGGCCTCCTCGGCGAGGGCGACGAGGACGTCGACGACCCGCCGCATGCCGCCGTCCGGGTACCAGACGCCGTGCGCCAGCTCCGAGAACGGGGTCAGCGAGAACGTGGCGGGCGCCCGGAACGGGCTCAGGCCCATGTAGACGTCCTGGAAGCTGAAGGCCGCCCGCAGCCGCGGCGCGGCGAAGAAGTCCGCCATGTGGCGGTAGTGCGGCTGCCACGCCCGCAGCCGGAGTGCCAGCGCGAGCGTGCGCGGCGCCAGGAACTCCCGCGCGGTGCGGAAGTCGCGCTCCACGAGGCCGGGCATCGCGAGGTCGTAGTGCCGGCGCCCCTCGGCGAGGTAGCGCAGCAGCCCGCCCGCGGCGCCGGGCTCGACCGCCTCCAGCTGGGCCGACATCGCCGCCAGGTCGGACGTGAGGTCCAGCCGCGCCCCGTCGTCGAACACGAGGTGGTAGGTCGGGTCCACGCGCCGCGGCCGCAGGTCGCGCTCCAGGTCGCCGCCCAGCGCCGCCAGCTCCGTCCGGTACAGGTGCGGCATGACGAGCAGCGTCGGACCGGTCGCGAAGACGTGACCCCCGCGGCGCATCTCCCCCACGCGGCCGCCCGGACGCGCGCTGCGCTCCACCACCGTGACCCGCGCCCCGCCGCGGGCCAGGTGGATCGCGGCCGAGAGCCCACCCACGCCGGCGCCGACGACGAGCACCGACGCGCCTCCGGCGCTCACCGGCCACCGCCCGTGCCTGTCGCGAGGGCCGCCGCGACGGACCGCAGCGCGGCGGCCCCGATCGCCAGCCCGCCCCGCACGCTGCTGCGCTGCGGATAGGCCTCCCGCAGGCGGTAGCCGTCGCGCTCGATGGCGTCGAGCACCCACTCGAACCGGGCGAGGTACGCGTGCCCCGCCAGCCGGCACCGCGCGCTCTCGAGCCGCGCGAGGTATGCCCGGGCCGTGGTGAAGCACGACCGGGCGTACCCCACGCGCTGGTCTACCCACGCACGCAGGCCCGGGTCGTCCGGGTCGTCGGGCGACGCGCCCGTGGCGAGGACCTCCGCCGGCACGTTGACGTACCCGGCGGCCACGTCCTGGCGCAGGTCGCGCAGCATGTGGGCGACGTGCGCACCGGTGACGGCGACGTAGCGGGAGTCATCGTGCGGCGCGCCGCAGCCATGGCCGATGCAGTGGTGCAGCGCCTCCGTCACCGCGATCGCCAGGGATCGCGTGTAGGCGTCGAGCTCCGCCTGCGTCACCTGGCGGCCCCGCCGCGCCGCGTCGAACGCCATGACGTCGAGCATCGACGCGACGGACTGGCGCGCCCCGGAGGCATCCGCGCGGACGCCTCCGTCGCGGCCGCGCACGAGGGCGACGAGCAGCCGCTCCTGCGGCGTGGCGGCGGACCAGGGCGCCGTGGCAGGGTCGACCGCGTCGGCGAGGAGCCGGCGCTCGCGCGCGACGAGCGCCACGCGGCCGGCCGCCGAGCCGAGACGCTCGTCCACCTCGTCGTCCAGCCAGCGGAAGTAGGCGTACAGCGCGAACGCGTCCGCGCGGTACGTGGGGTCGGCCAGGGCCCGGATGGTCAGGTACGACTGCATGCTCGCGCGCCTGGTCTGCCGAGCCGGCGGACCCCACGCACGCGACGCCCCCCGCGCGGCCTCGCTCATCGGCCCCTCCCCCTCGTGCGCACCGACGACGTCCAGCGTGGCGGAGCCCGCACGGCGGGTCGAGGGACCTGCGGCGCACGCGTCCACCGGGCGGGACGGGCGGTGGACGGGCCGCGCCATGTCGTAGGCTCGCCTGCGGCGATGGATCCCGCCCGCGTCGAAGACGACTGAACCGCCGTCCGGCTGATGGTTCCTGTACCCGCGACAGGAGTGTCCGCCTTGGTCGATGATCTGCTGGTGCTCGTCCCGGCGCCGCCCCACGGGGTGAGGACCTCGGCCGCATGAGCCGACCGCACCACACCGACCCCGTGCTGGTCGTGAGCGTCGCCGTCGGCGGGGCCCTCGGGAGCCTGGCGCGGTACGGACTCTCGCACGCACTGCTCCCGCGCGCCGGCGTGCCCCTGGGGACGCTCACCGAGAACATCGTCGGCGCGTTCCTCCTCGGGTTCCTGCTGCAGTGGCTGCTCGGCCGCGGCCACGAGACGCACCGGCGGCGCTGGCTGCGGCTCACGCTCGGCACGGGCGTGCTCGGCGGGTTCACCACGTACTCCGCGTTCGCGCTCGAGCTGCACGGCCTGCTCGCGGGCGGCAGGGCCGGGATCGCCGTCGGCTACGCGCTCGCCACCGTGGTCGGCGGCACGGTCGCCTGCGTGGCCGGGGTCGCGCTGGCCGCCTCGGCGGGGCGCCGCAGCACCGCCCGCGCGGCGCACGACGAGGCCCCGACCGCGGTCACGAGCGAGGCGTCACGATGACGCCGGTGCTCGTCGCCCTCGTCGGGGGCCTCGGCGCGGCCACCCGGTTCGTCGTCGACGGCTGGTTCCGCGGCCGCTGGGCCGGGCGGCTGCCGCTCGCGACGATCGCCATCAACGTCAGCGGGTCGCTGCTCATCGGGGCCCTCGCGGGCGCCCTGGCCACCGGCGCGCTGCCGGTCACCTGGTACACGGTGGCCGCGACGGGCTTCTGCGGCGGCTACACCACGTTCTCCACCGCGATGGTCGAGACCGTCCGCCTGGCCCAGGCCGGTGACCGCCGCCGCGCGGTGACCAACGCGCTCGGCACCCTGGTGCTCACCGTCGCGGCGGCGAGCCTGGGCTACCTGGCGACCGCCGCCTGGACCTGACGGTCCGGTGCCCGCCGGCGCCAGGTCGTCGGACGGCGTGCGCGCGGCGTTCCGCCACCGTTCACCGTCCCCTCACCCGGCGCTCCTAGCGTCCTGGAACGTTCCGGCCCGGTCTTCGCCCTGCTCAGGGTGCCCGGGCCTCCTCCACCGCAAGGAGAACGCTCCTCATGACGAAGCGCTTGGCGCCGGTCGTCCTCGGCCTGGCCACGGCTCTCGCCCTCACCGCCTGCTCCTCCGCCGGCTCGACGACCGCGGGCAGCACCGCCCCGGCGGGCGCGTCGACCGCGGGTGGCACGGTGAACGCCGCGACCGCCACCAGCCTCACCGCCTTCGGCTCGTTGGAGAACCTCGCCGCCGCCGCGAAGAAGGAGGGCGCGCTCAACGTCATCGCCCTCCCCCGCGACTGGGCCGACTACGGCGAGATCATCGACGCGTTCAAGGCCAAGTACCCGGGCATCACCGTCAACGAGGCCTCGCCCGACGCCTCGAGCGCCGAGGAGATCGACGCCGCCAAGACGAACAAGGGCCTGGACACCGCGCCCGACGTGTTCGACGTCGGCCTCACCGTCGCCCTGCAGAGCACGGACCACTTCGCGCCGTACAAGGTGGCGGGGTGGAACGACATCGACGCCTCCCTCAAGGAGCAGTCGGGCCTGTTCACCGGCGACTACGGCGGGTACATGTCCATCGGGTACGACTCGTCGAAGTACCCCGCGCCGAGCCAGCTGTCCGACCTGCTCAAGCCCGCCTACAAGGGTGCCGTCGCCATGAACGGCGACCCGACGCAGGCTGGCGCGGCCTTCGCGGCGGTGGGCATGGCGGCCGTCCAGTCCGGTGGCTCGCTCGACAACTTCCAGCCCGGCATCGACTTCTTCAGCAAGCTGCAGAAGGCCGGCAACCTGCTGAAGATCGACGTCACCACGGCCACGGTCGCCGACGGCGAGACCCCGGTGGTCTTCGACTGGGACTACCTCAACGCGACGCACGTGAAGGACAACCCCGCGTGGAAGGTCGTCGTCTTCCCCGGCAACGGCTACGCGGCCTACTACAACCAGGCGATCAACAAGGACGCCCCGCACCCGGCGGCCGCCCGGCTGTGGGAGGAGTTCCTGTACAGCGACCAGGCCCAGAACCTCTGGCTCAAGGGCGGCGCCCGCCCGGTGCGGGCGACCGCGATGCAGAAGGCCGGGACGCTCGACGAGGCGCTGTGGAGCAAGCTGCCGCCGGCTCCCTCGACGACGCTCGTGCCCTCCGACGCCCAGAGCAAGAAGGCGGGCGATCTCCTCGGCCAGGAGTGGGCCGCGGCGATCTCCTGAGCCGATGACCACCCTGTCCCCCCTGCGCACGCGTGGCACGGTCGGGCCGGACCCTCGTGGTCCGGTCCGGCCGGTGCCGGCGTGGCGCGCACGCGCCTCGCGCCTCGCGGCGCCGCTGGGCCTGACGCCCTTCGCCGCCTACGTGCTGCTCTTCCTCGCGCTGCCGACCGTCCTGGCCATCGGCACGGGGCTGTTCGACAAGCACGGGGCGTTCACGTGGAGCAACCTCTCGGCGCTCGGCGACCCCGTGGTGCTGCGCACGTTCCGCAACTCGATCACGTTGTCGGCCGTCTCCGCGGCCGTCTCCGCGGCCGTCGGCGCGATCGTCGGCGCGCTCGTGTGCGTCGCGGCCCTCGGCCTGCGCGAGGGCGGCTTCGCCCGCGGGCTGCTCGAGTCGGCCGCCAGCGTGATCGCCCAGTTCGGCGGCGTCATGCTCGCGTTCGCGTTCATCGCGACCATCGGGCTGCGCGGCATGGTGACGGTCTGGCTGCGCCAGTCGTTCGGGATCGACATCTTCGCGTCCGGCGCGTGGATCTACGCCATGCCCGGGCTGTACCTCCCGTACATCTACTTCCAGGTGCCCATGATGGTCATCACGTTCCTGCCGGCGCTCACGGCGCTGCGCCCGCAGTGGGCGGAGGCGACGCTCACGCTGGGCGGCACCCCCCGCACCTTCTGGGCCCGCGTCGCCGTCCCGGTGCTCGCGCCGTCGTTCCTCGCGAGCTTCCTGCTGCTCTTCGCCAACGCGTTCTCCTCGTACGCCACGGCCGCGGCGCTCGCGAGCCAGGGGGCGCAGATCGTCCCGCTGCAGATCCGGGCGGCGCTGACGAGCGAGACCGTGCTGGGGCGGCAGAACCTCGCGGGCGCGCTCGCGCTCGGCATGGTGGTCGTCATGGCCCTGGTGATGTGGGCCTACTCGGCGGTGCAGCGTCGCGCGGCGAGGTGGCAGCGGTGAACCGCGCCGTCGCACCGGCCCGCTGGCTCCGGGTGCTCGTCCTGTCCGTCGTCGGGGTCGTGTTCGCCGTGCCCCTCGTGGGCATGGCGGAGTTCACGCTGCGCGAGGGCAACGGGCACGGTTGGGGGCACTGGGCGGACATGCTGCACCCGGCGCGGCCGGAGGTGTACGCCCCGCTGTGGCAGGGCCTGCGCAACTCGCTGGTCCTGGCGGTGGCGACCATCGCCATCGTCATGCTGCTCATCGCGCCGACCATGGTGCTGGTGCACCTGCGGTTCCCCCGGCTGCGGCGCTGGATGGAGGTCGTCGCCCTCCTGCCGATCGCGCTGCCCTCGATCGCGCTCGTCGTGGGGCTCGCGCCCATCTACCTCGTCATCGGGCACGCGTTCGGCACGGGCATCTGGTCGCTGGCCTTCGCCTACGGCATCACGTGCCTGCCGTTCGCCTACCGGGCGCTCCAGGCCAACCTCGACGCCATCGACACCCGGACCCTGGCGGAGGCCGCGCGTTCGCTCGGCGCGAGCTGGGGACGCGTGCTGCTGCGGGTCATCGCGCCCAACGTGCGCCGTGGGCTCATGCTGGCGGGCCTCATCTCGGTCGCCGTCGTGCTCGGCGAGTTCACCATCGCCTCCCTGCTCAACCGGCAGAACCTGCAGACCGCGCTCGTCGTCGTCTCGAAGATCGACCCCTTCGTCGCGGTGATCATGTCGCTGCTGTCGCTCGCCCTCGTCTTCGTCCTGCTCCTGGTGATCGACCGCGTCGGTCGCCTGCTCACCGTCCGGTCCGGCCGATGACCGGCCCCGCCACCCCCGGAGACCCCATGACGCTCCACCTCACCTCACCGCACCGCACGGCCTCGGCCGTCCGGCCCGACGAGAAGGACGGCGCCGGCGTCCGCTTCGCGGGCGTCGTCAAGGCGTTCGGCGCCCAACGCGTGCTGCACGGCCTCGACCTCGAGGTCGCACCCGGGGAGCTCGTCTGCCTGCTCGGCCCCTCGGGCTGCGGCAAGTCCACGGCGCTGCGCCTGCTCGCGGGCCTGGAGCACCTCGACGGCGGGCGGATCACCGTGGCCGGTCGCGACATGGCCGGCGTCCCGACGAACAGGCGGGACATCGGGATGGTGTTCCAGTCGTACTCCCTGTTCCCGCACCTGTCGGTGGCTCGCAACACGGCGTTCGGGCTGCGCACGCGGCACGTGCCCGCGGCCGAGGCGGCCGAGCGCGTTGCGGCGGCGCTCGAGCTGGTCGGCCTCGCGGAGCTCGCGCAGCGGTATCCGCACCAGCTCTCGGGCGGCCAGCAGCAGCGCGTCGCGCTCGCGCGTGCCCTGGTCACGGAGCCGCGTGTGCTGCTGCTCGACGAGCCGTTGTCGGCGCTCGACGCCAAGGTGCGCGTGCAGCTGCGGGACGAGATCCGCCGCATCCAGCAGCGGCTGGGGATCACCACGGTGTTCGTCACGCACGACCAGGAGGAGGCCCTGGCCATCTCCGACCGCATCGCCGTGATGAACGCCGGGACGATCGAGCAGCACGGCACACCCGAGGACCTCTACATGCGGCCGGCCACACCGTTCGTCGCGGAGTTCATCGGCCGCAGCTCGCTGGTGCCGGCGACGGTGTCCGGCGGGACGGCGAGCGTGCTGGGCCGCCAGGTGCCGCTGCTCGGAGCCCGGGCCGACGGGCCGGCCCTCGTCTTCGTGCGCCCGGAGAACCTCGAGCTCGCCACGGAGGGTGCCCCCGCGATCGTGGTGGCGACGAGCTACCTGGGGGCAGTGCGCCGCACCCAGGTGCGCACCGAGGACGGGACGGAGCTGGTGGTGCAGCACGCGGCGGCAGAACGGGTCGAGACCGGGGCGCTGGTCCGCGTGCAGGTACGCCCCGAGCCGGTCGCCGCCACCGACCCGCAGCGCTGAGCGGGGCCGGTGCCCGGCGACGCCGTCAGGCGGTGTGGCGCGAGCGGAACTCCTCGGCGATCTGCTGCGCCTGCGCGCTCATGAGCATGCGGTAGTACTCGAAGGCCATGTCGACGTCCGCGGCCGGCGCGTCGTTGTCGCGCGCCCGCAGCCAGTCACGCTTCGCGACGCGGATCTCCGCGTCCGTCACGGCCCACGCCCACGTGATCTGGGGGTCGCACTCGAAGTCCATGTCGGAAATTGTGTACGCCAGGTGCCCATTTTGGGACCTAAGTCCCCGGTATTCGCCCGCCGTGACACGGGTCATGGGGCACTTGCTAGACAACCGTCCAGGTAGCGGGCCTTTCGTCGCAAAAGGGTCACTCTGACGAGTGAGGGGCCACCGCGTGTCGCGGCGCCACGGAGCCCGGCGGTCCGGCGCGTCCCGCCCGTGCGGGCGGGTCCCACCAGCCGTGGAAGACTCGCCGCGTGGACTTCGCCTCCGCCTACGCCCAGGGGTTCGTCCGAGTCGCGGCCTGCACCGTCCCCGTGCGCGTGGCCAACCCCGCCGCCAACGTCGCCGCCGTGCTGTCCGCCGCACGCCGGGCGCACGACGAGGGGGTCGGTGTCGCGGTGTTCCCGGAGCTCGCCCTGTCCGGCTACGCGATCGACGACCTGGTGCTGCAGGACGCCCTCCTCGACGCGGTGCGCGACGCCGTGGCCGAGCTCGTCGCCGCGTCCGCGGACCTCCGGCCGGTGCTCGTCGTCGGCGCACCGCTGGCGTTCGGCAACCGCGTCTACAACGTCGCGCTCGTGGTCCACCGGGGCCGGGTGCTCGGCGTGGCGCCCAAGTCGTACCTCCCGACCTACCGCGAGTTCTACGAGCGGCGCTGGTTCGCGCCGGGCGACGAGGTCGAGGGCACGGTCGTCGTCGCGGGCCAGGATGTGCCATTCGGGCCCGACCTGCTCTTCGAGGCGAGCGACGTGCGCGGCCTCGTGGTCCACGTCGAGGTGTGCGAGGACATGTGGGTCCCGGTGCCCCCGAGCGCGCACGCCGCGCTGGCCGGCGCCACCGTGCTGACGAACCTGTCGGGCAGCCCCATCACCGTGGGCCGCGCGGAGGACCGCCGGCTGCTCGCGCGCTCCGCGTCGATGCGGTGCCTGGCCTCCTACGTCTACGCGGCCGCGGGTCAGGGCGAGTCCACCACGGACCTGTCGTGGGACGGCCAGACGATGGTCTACGAGCTCGGCGACCTCGTCGCCGAGGGCGACCGGTTCCCCGACGGCGAGCGGATCACCGTGGCCGACGTCGACCTCGACCGCATCCGGCAGGAGCGGGTCCGGACGGGCACGTTCGACGACAACCGCCGTGCCCTGGGGATCGAGCCGACGGGTGCCTTCCGGCGGGTCGCGTTCACGCTCGACCCGCCCGCCGGCGACATCGGCCTGCGGCGCCACGTCGACCGCTTCCCGTTCGTGCCCGACGACCCCGCGCGCCTCGCCCTGGACTGCTACGAGGCCTACCACATCCAGGTCAGCGGCCTCGAGCAACGGCTGCGCGCCACCGGCGCCGCCAAGGTCGTCATCGGCGTCTCCGGCGGCCTGGACTCCACGCACGCGCTCATCGTCGCCGCCCACGCGATGGACCGGCTGGGCCGGCCGCGCAGCGACATCCTCGCCTTCACGCTGCCCGGGTTCGCCACCTCGGAGACGACGAAGGCCAGCGCGCTCGCGCTCATGAGCGCGCTCGGCACCACGCACGAGACCGTGGACATCCGGCCGATGGCGCGCAAGCTGCTGGCGGACCTGGGCCACCCCTACGCCGACGGCACCGAGCAGTACGACGTCACGTTCGAGAACGTCCAGGCCGGGCTGCGCACCGACTTCCTCTTCCGCGCCGCCAACCAGCGCCACGGCATCGTGCTCGGCACCGGCGACCTGTCGGAGCTGGCGCTCGGCTGGTGCACGTACGGCGTGGGCGACCAGATGTCCCACTACGGCGTCAACGCGGGCGTGCCCAAGACGCTCATCCAGCACCTCATCCGGTGGGTCATCGGCGAGGGGCTGTTCGACGGCGCGACCAACGCCGTGCTGGCCCGGGTGCTGGACCAGGAGATCTCGCCCGAGCTCGTGCCGGCCGGCGCCGGTGCGCCGCTGCAGAGCACCGAGCAGATCGTCGGGCCCTACGCGCTGCAGGACTTCACGCTGTACCACCTGCTGCGCCATGGCACGCGGCCCTCGAAGATCGCGTTCCTCGCCTGGCACGCGTGGCGCGACGCCGCCGCCGGAGCGTGGCCGCCCGGGTTCCCGGACGACCGGCGCCGCGCCTACGACCTGGCCGAGATCCGCCGCTGGATGCTCGTGTTCGTCCGGCGCTTCTTCGGCAACCAGTTCAAGCGGTCCGCGCTGCCGAACGGTCCCAAGGTGAGCGCCGGCGGCACCATGTCGCCCCGCGGCGACTGGCGCATGCCGTCCGACGCCGACCCCGCCGCCTGGCTTGCGGACATCGAGGCCCACGTCCCGCAGGCCTGAGCGCAGCTACTCCAGGCGAACCCGCAGCGCCGCCGCCGCGGCGCACGCCCGCGCGCGGGCCTCGGCCACCGTGGCGCCCCGCGCGAGCGTCACGGCCACGCGCCGGTGGCCGTGCACCTCGGGCTTGCCGAAGAGCCGCACCTGCGCGGTGGGCACCGCCAGCGCCTCGTCGACGCCCTCGACGACCGGCACGCCATCACCGTGGGCCAGCACGGCGCACGAGGCCGCGGCGGCCTGGTCGGAGCCCGCGCCCAGCCGCAGCGGGTCCGGCGCGGGTAGCCCCAGGAGCGCCCGCGCGTGCAGCGCGAACTCCGACAGGTCCTGCGAGACGAGCGTCACGAGGCCGGTGTCGTGCGGACGCGGCGACACCTCGGAGAACAGCACCCGGTCGCCGACGACGAACAGCTCCACCCCGAAGACGCCCCAGCCGCCGAGCGCCTCCGTGATCGTCGCGGCCACCCGCCGGGCCTCGTCGAGCACGCCCGGCGGCAGCGCGGCCGGCTGCCAGGACTCGCGGTAGTCGCCGTCCACCTGCACGTGACCCACGGGGTCGCAGAACGTCACTCCCCCGGCGTGCCGGACCGTGAGCAGCGTGATCTCGGAGTCGAACGGCACGAAGCCCTCGACGATCACGCGGACGCCGCCGTCGTGGCCCGCGGCGCGGCCCCCGGTGCGGGCGGTCTCCCACGCGGCGTCGAGCTCGTCGACCGTCCGCACCAGGGACTGGCCGTGGCCGGACGACGACATCACCGGCTTGACCACCACGGGCAGGCCCAGCCGCTCGGCCGCCGCCCGGACGCCTGCCAGCGAGTCCGTGAACTCGTACGGCGACGTAGGCAGTCCCCGCTCCTCGGCGGCGAGGCGCCGGATGCCCTCGCGGTCCATCGTCAGCCGCGCGGCCCGGGCCGTGGGCACCACGCGTGTTCCGGTGGCCTCGACCTCGGCGAGGACGTGCGTGGCGATGGCCTCCACCTCCGGGACCACGACGTCCGGCCGCTCGGCGGCCAGCACGGCCCGCAGCGCGTCCGCGTCGAGCATGTCGACGACGTGGGCACGACTCGCGACCGCCATCGCCGGCGCGCCTGGGTAGCGGTCCACCGCGACCACCTCGACGCCGAACCGCGCAAGCTCGATAGCCACCTCCTTGCCGAGCTCGCCGGAGCCGAGGAGGAGCACGCGGGTGCCGGACGGTGTGCCTGGGGTACCGAGGGTGCCGGTGATCATGCGCCGATCCTGCCGTGTTTCGCCGCACGGTCCGGGTGCAAACCCATGCCATAGGATGGAAACATTCACATACCGTGACACGGCCCCGTAACATGCCGGGTCTACGTTCAGCGTCCAGCCGGCCGGCGCCCCGCCCGCGCCGGGTGGACGAACCGCCAGGAGGCAAACCCCGTGCGCAAGACTCCTCTGGCCCTGGCCGCCACCGTCGCCGCGGTCACCCTGTCCCTCGCCGCCTGCTCCTCGAGCGGCTCGGGCGCCAGCACCGGCGGTTCCACCGCCAGCGCGGCGCCGAGCGGCAGCAGCACGTTCGACCCCTCGACCGTGGCGAAGGACGACACCATCGCCGCGCTGCTCCCGGCCAAGGTCAAGTCCGCCGGCACGCTCGTCGTCGGCTCGGACACCTCCTACGCGCCGGCCGAGTACCTCGCCGAGGACGGCACCACGCCGATCGGCTACGACGTCGACCTCGCCAAGGCGATCGCGGGCGTGCTCGGCCTCAAGGCCAACGTCCAGTCCGCCGACTTCACCGGGATCATCCCCGCCATCGGCAGCAAGTACGACGTGGGCATCTCCTCCTTCACGATCAACCCCGACCGTGAGAAGCAGGTGAACATGATCGAGTACTTCAACGCCGGCGAGGCCTACGCCGTCGCGGCCGGGAACCCGCAGGGCATCACCACCGTCGGCGCGCCGAACAACATCTGCGGCAAGAACGTCGGCGTCCAGACCGGCACGGTCGAGGACGACGAGCTGACGAAGTCGATCATCCCGGCGTGCACCGCGGCCGGGAAGAAGGCCCCGAACGTCGTGCGCCACCCGGCGCAGAGCGACGTCACCACCGACCTCGTCGGCGGCAAGACCGACGTCATGTTCGCCGACTCGCCGATCATCGCCTACGCGGTGTCGCAGACGCACGGCCAGATCCAACAGCTCGGTGACGTGTTCGAGAGCGCGCCCGAGGGCATCGTCGTCAGCAAGGACGACCAGGCCCTGACGACCGCGATCCAGAAGGCGCTCGTCAAGCTCATCGACGACGGCACCTACGGCAAGATCCTCGCGGCATGGGGCAACACCACCGGCGCGGTGACGAGCGACAAGGTCGTCGTCAACCCCTCCGTGAGCTGAGCGAGCCCTCGTTGTCCCAGCACCAGGTGCCCGCGGCCCGGGAACCGGAGCGGATCCACGCGGTCCCCGTCCGGTACCCGGGCCGGTGGGTGTCCGCCGTCGTCGTGCTCGTGCTCGCCGCCATGGCGGCGCACGCCCTCGTCACGAATCGCAAGTTCGCCTGGCCGACGGTGTGGCACTACCTGTTCACGATGCCCGTGCTCCGCGGCGTCGCGTGGACCATCGGGCTGACGATCGGCGCGATGGTCATCGCGATCGTGCTGGCCGTGCTGCTGGCGGTGATGCGCGGCTCGGCCAACCCCGTGATGCGGTGGGTCGCGCTGGCCTACATCTGGTTCTTCCGCGGCACGCCCGTGTACACGCAGCTGGTGTTCTGGGGCCTCATCGCGGTCATCTTCCCCAAGCTGTCGCTGGGCATCCCCTTCGGTCCGCAGTTCTGGTCCATCTCGACGAAGGACGTCGTCACGGCCGCGGTCGCGGCGCTCGTGGGGCTCGCGCTCAACGAGGCCGCCTACCTGTCGGAGATCGTCAGGGCCGGGCTGGAGAGCGTGGACCACGGCCAGCACGAGGCCGCGCGGGCACTGGGCATGAAGGAGGGCCCGATCCTGCGCCGGATCGTGCTGCCGCAGGCGATGCGGGTCATCGTGCCGCCCACCGGCAACGAGACGATCTCCATGCTCAAGACGACGTCGCTGGTCCTGGCGGTGCCCTTCAACCTCGAGCTGCAGTTCGCGACCAGCGCCATCGGCAACCGCACGTTCCAACCGGTACCGCTGCTCATCGTCGCGTGCCTGTGGTACCTCCTCATGACGAGCATCTTCATGGTGGGCCAGCACTACCTCGAGAAGTACTACGGCCGCGGGTTCGAGCCCCACGGACCGGTGCCAGGCAGGCCGGGGCGCCGGCAGTCGCGCCAGGCGGCGATCAACGCGGCCGGCACGACGCCGGACATCGAGCTCGTCGACGACCAGGGGCACATGACCAAGGGCAGGGCCGACCGGTGACCACGTCTCTGCCTCCGACGACCTCCGACGTCCCCATGGTCGACATGCAGGGCGTGCACAAGTGGTTCGGCCACACGCACGTGTTGCGCGGCATCGACCTCACGGTGCCCAAGGGCACCGTGACCACCGTCCTCGGTCCCTCGGGCTCCGGGAAGTCGACCGCGCTGCGGTGCATCAACCAGCTCGAGGAGATCGGCGCCGGCCGCATCCACGTCGACGGCGTGCTCATGGGCTACCGGGAGGGCGAGCGGAACGGCAAGCCCACGCTGTTCCGGCTCCACCCGAAGGAGATCGCCCGCCAGCGCGCCAACGTCGGCATGGTGTTCCAGCGGTTCAACCTCTTCCCGCACATGACGGCCCTCGGCAACGTCACCGAGGCGCAGGTGCAGGTGCTGGGGCGCAGCAAGGACGAGGCCCACGAGCGGGCCGTGTTCCAGCTCGAGCGCGTCGGGCTCGGTGACCGCCTGGAGCACTACCCTGCGCAGCTGTCCGGCGGTCAGCAGCAGCGCGTCGCGATCGCGCGGGCGCTCGCGATGGACCCCGAGCTCATGCTCTTCGACGAGCCGACGAGCGCGCTCGACCCCGAGCTCGTGGGCGAGGTGCTCCAGGTGATGCGCGACCTCGCGGCGAGCGGCATGACGATGATCGTCGTCACCCACGAGATCGGGTTCGCCCGCGAGGTGGCCGACCAGGTGGTGTTCATGGCCGACGGCGTCGTCGTCGAGCGCGGCACGCCCGACGAGGTCCTCTCGCACCCGCGGGAGGCCCGGACCCAGGACTTCCTCTCGAAGGTGCTGTAGCCGCCGCCGCGCTCGCGCTACCGCGCGAGCCCCGTGATGGTCGCCGTGAACAGGTCGAGCTGCGCCGTCCAGTCGTCGACGACGAGCACGGGACCGAACTTGGTGAACGACTCCGCGTCGACGCCGCCGGTGGTCACCGCGACGAAGGCGAACCCGCCGGCGTTCGCGGCCACCCCGTCCCCGCTCGTGTCGCCCACGAGCACGCCCTGGTGCACGGCCCTCGCGGCGGCGCGCGCCAGCGCGGCCCGGTCGGGGTAGATCTCGCCGAAGAACGAGTGGTCCCAGTCGAACATGTCGAGGTCGAAGCCCGCGCTGCGCAGCTTGACGCGCGTGCGCACCTTGGAGTTGCCCGTGATGAGGGCGTTGACCCAGCCCGCCTCGTGCACCGCGAGCAGCGCGTCGGCCACGCCCGGGACCGGGGTGCAGGCGTTGGCCGGCTGCGAGTACCACTCCTCGGAGATCTCCTTGAAGCGCCTCGTCAGGGGGCCGGCGACGCCTGCCGGCAGGCCAGCGCCCTGGCGCATCTCGTCGAGAATCTGCCAGTCGACCTTGCCGTGCCGGTCCGGGATCGCCACCGGCTCGTGACCGCTCACCTCCCGCAGCGCCTGGGCGAACACGCCCAGCCCACCCTGCGCGCTGTTGTCCAGCAAGAGCGTCCCGTCCAGGTCCCACAGCACGATCACGTCGTTCCCCCTCCTCGGTCCGGGTGTCTCCGCCAGACATCCGACCACCCCGGGGGCGGAGGCTGCCAGGACCATGGCCCGGGGGCCGCTCAGACGGGCTCGACCCGGGCGATCACCTCCCCCTGTCGGGCCACGCCGTCCTCGGCGACGACCACGCGGAGCACGCCGCCAGCCGGCGCGGCAACCTCGGCGTCCACCTTGTCGACCTGGACCTCTCCCACGAGCTGACCCGTGGTGATGCGCTCGCCGTCGGCGACGAACCATCGCGTCACCACACCCTCGGCCTCCGGATGCTGGCTGGACAGCTCCGGGAACACGATGTCGGTCATGTCGCGAGCACCCGGCGGACCGCCGCCTCGATCCGGTCCGGCATCGGCAGGATCACCTGCTCGAGCGTCCGGGCGTAGGCGACCGGCGTGTCTGGGTTCGCCACCCGCGCCGCGGGCACGTGGAGCAGGCCGGGATCGACGTCCGTGACCGTGGCCACCACCTCGCCGGACATGCCGAAGGACCGGTAGTCCTCGTCGACGACGACGAGGCGGCCCGTCTTCGCCACGGACGCGAGGATCGCCTCGCGGTCCAGCGGCACGAGGCTGCGCAGGTCCACCACCTCGACGGAGATCCCGTCCGCAGCGAGCCGCTCCGCGACGTCGAGCGCATGGTGCACCGACCGCGAGACGGTGACGATCGTGACGTCCGTGCCCGGCCGTGCCACCGCGGCGACGCCGATCGGCACGGTGTACGCGCCCTCCGGCACGTCGCCGACGGCGCGGTCGTTGCGGGCCATCCAGGCCAGCCCCATGACCCCCTTGTGGAAGACGTAGACCACGGGCCCGTCGTCGCGGATGGCCGAGATCATGAGCCCCTTGGCGTCGTACGGGTTCGACGGGACCACGACCTTCATGCCGGGCAGGTGCGCCAGGGTGCCCCAGAGGCACTGCGAGTGCTGCTCGGCGTCGCTGTAGCCACCTCCGGCGGCCATCGTCACCACCATCGGGACCGACACCCGGCCGCCCGACTCGTAGTGGATCTTCGCCATGTGGTTGTAGATCTGGTCGAGGCACACCCCCATGAAGTCGGTGAACATCACCTCGACGATCGGACGCATGCCCTCGACCGCGGCGCCGATGCCCAGGCCGAGGAACGCGGACTCGGAGATGGGCGTGTCGATGATGCGGCTGGGCCCGAACTCGTCGAGCAGCCCCCCGGTTGCCCCAAAGATGCCGCCGTAGGCGCCGACGTCCTCCCCGAGGTAGACGACGGACGGGTCTGCCCGCATCTCCAGGGCAATGGCTTCGGCGATCGCCTTCGCCGTCGTCAGGCGGTGCGTGCCGTGGGCCGCCGCCATGGGTTCCTGTGTCGTGGTCATGGCTCCTCCTCACGAGCTTCTTCGCGCTTCTCGTCACGCGAACACGTGGTCGCCGGCGTGGGCGGGGTCGGGCAGCGGCGCCGCCTTCGCGGCGGTGATCGCCGCCTCGACGCGCGCCACGGCCTCGCGTGCGATCGCGTCCGCCTCGCCGGGGCCGAGGAGACCGTCGCCCTCGAGCGACGCGCGATAGGTCGGCAGGGGGTCGCGGTCCGGCACGCCCTCCAGGTCCGGCCGGTACCCCTGCGCGTCGCCCTCGAAGTGCCCCCACAAGCGCAGGGTGTGCACCTCGATGAGGCTCGGACCCTCGCCCGCCCTGGCGCGCGCGACCGCATCGCGCGCTGCGGCCCAGACGCCCTCCACCGCGTTGTCCTCGACGCGCAGGCCCGGGATGCCGTACGCGGCGGCCCGGACCGCGTTGGAGGGCACGCTCGTCGACGCGGAGCGCGGCACGGAGATGCCCCAGTCGTTGTCCTCCACGACGAACACCACCGGCAGGCGCCACAGAGCGGCCAGGTTGAGCGACTCGTGGAAGGCGCCCTGGTTCGCGGCACCCTCGCCGGTCACCGCGACCGCGATCCGATCGGTCCCGCGGCGTGCGAACGCGAAGGCCTGCCCCAGCGCGGGCGGATAGCCCTCCGCGATGATGCCGGAGCACGAGAAGTGGGTCGTGGGGTCGAAGAGGTGCATGTGCCCGCCCCGGCCACGGCCCAGCCCCGTCTCGCGTCCGAAGATCTCGGCGGTCATCGCGTCGAGGTCGACGCCGTGCGCGATGGCCAGGTGGTGCGGCCGGTGGGTCGCGGTCACGGCATCGTCGGACGTCAGGTGGGCGCACACTCCCGCCGCGACCGGCTCCTGGCCCGCCGAGAGGTGCATCTCCCCCGGGACCAACCCCTTGCCGATGTCGAACCCCGGGCCCTTGTCGGCGTAGTACTCCCGCCGGATCGCCTCCTCGATCGTCCGGATAAGCACCATGGTCCGGTAGAGGCCCGTGCGCACGTCCGGCTCGGGCCTCGTCGCCCCGAGCGGGACCGCCGGTGTCGTCGTCGTCATCTCCCGCACCTCCCGACGTCGCTGTCCTTCCCACCAGCGTGCGCCGCACCGTGCGGGCGGGACAGCGTGCGTTGTTCAGATGGTGACAACGGGGGTCGACAGGGCGAGCCCCAGCCGGACGGCCGCCGTCCGGAGCTGCTCGGCCCGCGCGACCACCCGCCCGACGCGCGCGGCGGGCACGGACACCGCCACAGCGGCCGGGTGCGGGGCGCCGGGCACGGGCACCGCGACGCACGCGGTGCCGAGCGCGTACTCCTCGCGGTCCATCGCGAGAGCCGGACCTGCCTCGAGCTGGTGCAGCAGCACGCGCCGGTCGGTGACGGTGTGCGGCGTGAGGTCCGCCAACGTGTGCCGGGCGAGGTAGTCGTCGCGCTCCGCCGCCCTCAGCACCGCGAGCACCGCCTTGCCCACCGCCGTCGCGTGGGCGGCGTCCTCGAACCCCACCCAGAGGTCCACGCGCGGCGCGGCCGGACCGTCGGCCACGTCGAGGAGCCGGATCTCCCCGTCCGTCAGCACCGAGAGATAGGAGGCCGCGCAGAGATCGTCGCGCAGCGCGACGAGGATCTCGCGGCGGCGCGCAACCGACCGGGCCGCCTGTGCGGGACCGTCGAGCAGCATGCCGAGGTGATCGCCGAGCACGTACCCCGCGTCGTCGAGGCGAGTCAGGTAACCCTCGTGCACGAGCGTGCGCAGCAGGTGGTAGGTGGTTGCCAGGGGGAGGTCCGCGCGGCGGGCCAGGGCCTTGGCGGGCATCGGACGACCGGCCTCGCCGACGGCGTCGAGCAGGTGGAGCGCCCGCCGGACCGAGACGATGAGGGTGGGTTCCAGCGCCATCGCGGTCCTCCGCGACGAGGGTAGCTCCGGCTCAGCGCCGCCGCCCGAGCAGCCCTCGTCGGACCCCGTCCGTAGGCTCCGGGGCGTGGACCACGCCCTCGTCGCGCGCTGGCGGCTCGCGAACCAGCTCGTCGCGGCCCCGACCGCGGGCGCCGCCGCCGGGGTCGTCGCGCGCCTGGCCGCGGTGCAGGCACAGGACCTGCTGCCGTCCGCGTGGTCGATCGCCCAGCGTGCCGGTGGCCTGGCTCACGCGGACGTGTCCGCCGAGCTCGACGCCGGGGCCGTGCTGCGCACGCACGTGCTGCGCCCCACCTGGCACGCGGTCGCGCCGGCCGACGTCCGCTGGCTGCTGCGGGCCACCGCGCCCCGGGTCCAGCGCGCGAACCAGGCGCTGTACCGGCGACGAGGCCTGGACGACGACGCGAGGGCCGGCACCCGGCGCGCGATGGCAGCCGCGCTCGCCGACGGGCGGCACCGGACGCGCGCGGAGCTGTCGGATGCGCTGTCGCGCGCCGGGTACGTCCTCGACGGCCTGGGCCTCGGCCTGGCGATCATGGACGGCGAGCTCGAGGGCGTCCTGGTCAGCGGGGTCGCCGAGGGGCGGCAGCAGACGTACGCACTGCTCGACGAGCGGGCGCCCGGCGTGGACGGGCGTACTCGGGAGGAGGCGCTCGCGGAGCTCGCGCGCCGGTACGTCGCCACACGAGGGCCTGCCACTGTGGACGACCTGGCGGCCTGGGCGAGCATGACACTCACCGAGGCCCGCACGGCGGTCGGCGCGGTGGCCGACGAGCTACTCCGCGTCGAGGACGACGGCGTGACCTGGTGGCACGGCCCGGGCGAGCCGCCGGAGGCGGACGACGGGCCGAGGGCGGACCTGGTGCAGGCGTACGACGAACTGGTCATGTCGTACCTGCGCACGCGGTCTGCGATCACCGGCGACGCCGCGCTGCTGACCCGCGGCGGTGGCGCACCGAGGCACTGGCTGCTCGTCGACGGCCGGGCCGCGGCCCGCTGGGCCTACCGGCGCGACGCGCGCGGCCGGCCGACCCGGCTCGTCGTGCGCCCGCTGCGGGCGTGGAGCCTCGAGGAACGGGCCGCGATCGACGACGCCGTCGCCGCCTTCGGACGCTTCGTCGGCGTCGACCTCACGTGGACCGAGGTACCCGGATGACCGCGGCGGCAACGCCCTGAGGCTCCCGCAGGCGTCGCGCGGCCCCCCCGCGCGGCGGTGCCATGGGTCGGTGCGATCATGTGCGGGGGGCGCACGAGGCCGACGACCGCACGAGGACGTGAGACGTTGATCGACGCTGATCCCACGACCATCCTGGTGGTGACCCCGAGCATGGGCGGGCACTACTTCGGCGAGCTCCTGGCGGGCCTCGCCCGCGAGGTCGGCGGGGCGGGCGGGCGCGTCGTCGTCGTCGAGACGCTCCCGGAGTCTGCGCCGCGGGACGAGGCGGGCGAGCCCGGCGACTTCGCGATCCCCGTGGCATGGTCGCTGGTCGACGGCGTGGTGTCCGTCACCACGGCCGTCGGGGCGCCGTACCTGCGCGGCCTGCGCGACGCGGGGCGACCAGTGATCCTGTCGAGCACCCTGATGACGGACTTCGATGCCCCGGCGGCCATGCCGGACAACCATGGCGGTGCGGTCACCGCCGTGGAGCACCTCCTGCGGCACGGCCACACCAGCATCGGTTTCGTCGGGAACTTCGCCCAGCAGGACATTCGTGACCGCTTCGCCGGCTACGAGCACGCCTTGCGGTCCCACGGGCTCGTCCCGGACCCCCGGAACGTGCTCACGGCACCGGACAACGGCGAGGCGGGCGGTCGGCACGCCGCGCAGGCGCTCCTGGCGCGCGCGGACCGGCCCACCGCCCTCCTGGTCGCCACCGACCGCAACGCCCTCGGGCTCATGAGCGTGCTCACGCAGGCCGGCGTGCGGCTGCCGGAGGACCTGGCGATCGTGGGGTTCGACAACATCGAGGCGGGTGCGCTGGCCATGCCCGCGCTGACGAGCGTCGACCAGCCGTTCGACGAGGTCGGGGCGCTCGCGGGCCGGCTGGCGCTGGCCGCGGCACGCGGCGAGCAGGTGCCGAGCACGCCGGTCACGCCACGTTCGCCGTCCCTCATGCTCCGCGCGTCCTGCGGGTGCTCCCGGGAGGACGCCGTCGCGGGGACGGGACGGCCGCTGCCGTCGGTGGAGCTGCTGCGCGACTGGCTCCACCAGGCGCTCGTCACGGCGTTGATCACCGACGGCGTCGGCGAGGTGGTAGCCCACGAGGCGGTGCCGGCGGCGATCGACACGGTCGACCGGCTGGTCGAGTCCGGCGGGTCCCCGACCCAGGCGCAGATCGACGCGGCCCTCGCGCCGCTCCGCAGCGTGACGACGCGCCCGAGTACCGTGCGGCGGATCACCGAGGCGTTCACGGCCTACACCGAGGGTCTTGTGGCCCTCGGCGTGCATCCCGAGGCGTGCGCGCAGGTCACGGTGGCGCTGTGGCGGCTCCAGGCAGGCGCTTTCCGGAGCCAGGTCGACGAGACCGAGACGGCGATCGCCGAGCAGTACGTCGTCGACGCGGGTCTCCTGGACACGACGAGGAACGACCCTCGCGAGCTTGCGTGGCTCGCGGGCACGCACGTCGGGGCCGGGATCCTGGCCCTGTGGGCCGGGGCGCCGTCCGACGGCCTCCTCGAGATCGTCGGCTCGTACGACCCGACGGGCGCCCTTCCGGACCTCGTCGGCACCCGTACCGACGTCCGCTCCTTCCCGCCGCCGGCGCTCCTGGATCTCGTCCGGGGGGCCGGGCGCGAGATCTGTGCGGTGGTGCCGGTCCGCACCGCCACGCGCGCCTGGGGACTGCTGGCCATCGTCGGTGCCGTGGACTCGAGGTCCACCCGCGAGACGTACCAGCACTGGGCAGGGCTGCTGAGCACCGCGCTGGAGTCCCAGCACCTGCAGGAGGAGGTCCGCAGGGCGGCCCTCTACGACACCGTCACCGGGCTGGCGAACCGTCGGCTCTTCCTCGACAGGCTCACGGAGGCGATCGCGCGCCGCGACCGGTCCGGCACGCCGTTCGCCGTGCTCTTCCTCGACCTCGACGGCTTCAAGCTCGTCAACGACTCGCTCGGGCACCAGACGGGTGACCGCGTCCTCGCCGCCGTCGGCGACCGGATCCGACGTGAGCTGCGGAGCGTGGACACGGGAGCACGGTTCGGCGGGGACGAGTTCGCCCTCCTGCTGCACGACACCGGCCCGGAGGGTGCGCTCCTGGCCGCCCGTCGGCTGCAGGACGTGCTCGCCGAGGGGGTGACCGTGGACGGGGCCGACCTCGCGGCCCGCGCCAGCATCGGCATCGTCACCAGCACGGCCGACGACTCGTCCGCCGAGGACCTGTTGCGCGACGCCGACATCGCGATGTACCGCGCCAAGAACGACGACCCCGGTACCGCGGCGTTCTTCGACGACGCGATGCGCGCCGACACCCTCCGCCTGCGCCGCCTGCACGCGGACGTCGCCCGGGCGATGGACCTGCACCAGTTCGAGGTGCACTACCAGCCGATCGTGGACCTCGCCTCCGGGCACACCGACCGCTTCGAGGCGCTGGTCCGGTGGCGCCACCCGCAGCGGGGGCTGGTGCTGCCGGGCGAGTTCCTCCCCGTCATGGACGAGACCGGGCTGAGCGTGCGGCTCGGCTACTGGATCCTCGACGAGGTGTGCCGGCAGCTCGCGCAGTGGGGTCCCCGGGTCGCCAGCGTCGCCGTGAACGTCTCGGAGCGGCAGTTCTGGCACGCCGACCTGCTGCCACGCGTGCTCCAGACCCTCGATCGGCACCACCTCACGCCGGAGCGGCTGACGCTGGAGGTCAAGGAGGCCGTCCTCATGCGCCGCCGGGAGAGTGCGCTGCAGCTGATGCAGCAGCTGCACGACGCCGGGCTCCACCTCCACCTCGACAACTTCGGGACCGAGTACTCCTCCTTCGAGACCCTGCAGCGGTTCCCGGTCGACGCCTTCAAGATCGATCGTTCCTTCCTGAGCGGCGCCGCAGACGAGCAGCGCAGGGGCGCGCTCCTCGCGTCCCTCGTCGGACTGGGTACGTCCCTGGGGCTCGCCGTGGTGGCGGAGGGCGTCGAGACCAGCGCCCAGCTGGCCCTGCTCCAGAGCGTCGGGTGCGCGGCCGGCCAGGGGTATCTGTTCACTCGTGCCGTGAGCCACGAGCGAGCGCCCTCCCTGCTGGACCGGGACCTCGCCCACCAGCCCGGGAGGACGGACGCCGTCGCCGCGGGGTGAGCGGCCGCCGCGCGATGGCCGGCAACCTGACGACACCGTCGCCGCGACCGGGCGCCGACCCTCCCGACCACCTGGACGGCGCGCCGGGACGCCCGGTGGCAGGGGGCGGCCGGCGCCGCCCGACGGTGCGACCGTCCGCATCGTCCCGGCGAGGGGACGAACCGCTGGGGTGGTGCGAGGTGGGACCCCGCACCGGGTTCCGGCGCGTGCGCAACTCCCCCGTCGCCTGGCGCCGCCGCGACGAGGACAAGGACAAGGACGATGCCGCCGTCTGGTCCGCCGTCTGCTTCGTCGTGCGGCTGGGCTACCGCGGCCGTCACCTGTCGTACGACCTGGCGCGCGGCGCCGCCGAGCTCGCCCGCTCGGCCGGGACCCGCTCGGCCGGGGCCCGCGCGGTCGAGGGCTACCCGATGGTGACGACGCCCGGCGTCGAGGTGACGTGGGGCGAGCTCAACGTGGGGCCCCTCATCACGTTCCTCGCGGCGGGGTTCCGGCAGGTGAGCCGCCCGACGATCCGGCGCGCGGTGGTGCGGCTCGACCTCTGACGGGCGCTCGGGTCAGCGGGCCAGGCTGAACTCGATGACGGCGCGGCCGGCGGCGTACAGCGCGTCCGCGACGGAGCGCGGATCGCTGAGGTACCCGCTGACCATCGCACCGTCGCGGAGCATGACGAGCTCGTCGGCGACCCGGTCCGAGCCGGGGACGCCGAGCTCGTCCAGGAGCTCCTGGATGGCGCCCTTGAACCAGCGCCGGTGCCGGTCCACCACACGGCGCACGGGGTGCTCCGGGTCGGCGTACTCGGCCGCGGCGTTGATGAAGGGGCAGCCCCGGAACCCCGGCGTGCAGCTCTCGGCCCCGATCGCGGCGGCGACGATCCGGAACACCTCCGGGACGTCACCGGCCGCCGCCCGGGCCCCCGCGACGGCCTCGCGCTCCCACTGCGCCCGCCGCTCGAGGTAGGCGACGATCAGGTCGTCCTTCGTCGGGAAGTGGCGGTAGAAGGTCACCTTGGTGATGCCCACGCGGGCCACGATCTTGTCCGCGCTCACCGCGCGCAGGCCCTGCCCGTAGAAGAGCTCCGTGGCGGCGTCGATGATCCGCTCCCGCATCGGCGCCGCCGGCGCCGGCGTAGCCGCCGCCGCGCCCCGGGCAGCGTCGCCCGCCGCGTCGGCCATGTCGTCCCGTGTCATGTGGCCCACGAGTCTGCCACACCTCCACCCGCTCTCGGGGCCGCCGGCCGCGGCCGTCCACTGCTCTTGCGCTCCCTTGCCGAGCCACGTATGGTCGGTGGAGTTACTAGTAAGTCTACCAACCCCCTAAGGAGAACGCCATGACCGAGTCCACCCCCGTCGTCTTCATCCACGGACTGTGGATCCACGCCAGCGCCTGGCAACCCTGGGTCGATCTCTACCGCGCAGCCGGCTACGCCCCGATCGCGCCCGGCTGGCCCGGGGACGCCCCCACGGCCGAACAGGTGCGTGCGAACCCGGCGGCCGTGGCGAACCAGGGCCTCGACGAGATCACCGACGCCTACGCCGAGGTGATCGCCGGGCTGGGTGCCGCGCCGATCGTCGTCGGTCACTCCTTCGGAGGCCTCGTCGCCCAGAAGCTGCTGGCCGGCGGGGCCGCGGCCGCCGCCGTCGCGATCGACCCAGGGCAGATCAAGGGCGTCAAGCCCCTGCCGTTCGCCCAGATCCGCTCCGGGCTGCCGGTGCTGTCCAGACCCGGCAACAAGACGAAGGCGGTCTCGCTGACGAAGGGCCAGTTCCGGTACGGGTTCGGCAACACGCTCAGCGCCCAGGAGTCCGACGAGCTCTTCGATGCCTGGGCGATCCCCGGGCCCGGCAAGCCGCTGTTCGAGGCCTCCGCCGCGAACTTCTCGAAGTCCTCACCGGCGGCGGTCGACACCCGGAAGCGGGATCGCGGACCGCTGCTCATCATCGGCGGAGGCCGGGACCACACCGTCCCGGAGGTCGTCGCCAAGGCCGCCCACGCCCTCTACGCCGGCTCGGGCGCCGTCACCGACTACCGCGCGTTCCCCGACCGCGGCCACTCCCTGGTCTTCGACCACGGCTGGCACGAGGTCGCCGACTACACGCTGACCTGGCTGAACCGCCAGGGACTGTGACCCGCCGGACGTTCGACCGGCACCCACCCCAACGAAAGGACACCGTCATGCGCACACCCTCATGCCTTCGCACCCGGGCGACGCGTCTCGCCGTCGCCGGGCTCGCCCTCCTCGGCGTCGTCGCCTTCCCCAGCGTCGTCGCCGCGGCGCCGACCGGGCACGGTTCCCCCTCGGGTGCCAAGCCCACCATCGTGCTCGAGCACGGCGCCTGGGCGGACGGCTCCAGCTGGAGCGCCGTCGTCGCCCGGTTGCAGAAGGACGGCTACACCGTGGACGTGCCGCCCAACCCGCTGCGCGGGGTGACGACCGACTCGGCCTACCTCGCCAGCTACCTGGCCACCGTGCCCGAGCCGATCGTGCTCGTCGGCCACTCCTACGGAGGGTTCGTCACCACCAACGCCGCGACCGGCAACGCGAACGTCAAGGCGCTCGTGTACGTCGACGCCTACATCCCCGCCCAGGGCGAGACGCTCGACGGGCTCACCGCGCAGTTCCCCGGCAGCCGGATCGCCCCGAGCGCGCTGAGCTTCGTCCCGTCCGCCGGCGGCGTCGTCGACGCCTACGTGAAGCCGGCCCACTTCGGAGCCATCCTCGCGAACGACCTGCCGGCCACCCGCGTCGCCGAGCTCGCCGCGACCCAGCGGCCGATCGCCGCCTCTGCCCTCGGTGAGCCGTCGGGTCCCCCGGCGTGGGCGACGATCCCCAGCTGGGCCGTCATCGGCACCGACGACCACGCCATCCCGCCGGCGGCGCTGGAGTTCATGGCCCGGCGGGCGCACGCCGTCGTCACGACGGTCGACGCCTCGCACCTGTCGCTGATCTCCCGGCCCGGGACGGTGACCCGGGTCATCGAGCAGGCCGCCCGCCACAGCTCCTGACCCCGGCCGTCCTACCGCTGCCGCCGACGCCCATCCGTTCCTGGCCTCGGCGGCGGCGCCGCGCCCGGATCCGGCCGCAGGCCGTCGACGCGCAGCACGACGAGGGTGGTCGGGCGACGCGCCCGCACCCGAATGGCCTCCGCGCCGCCTCAGGCGCCGTCCCGAGGACCGTCCGGCTCGTCCTGGGTGGTCCACCCGTACCGCCGTGCCCTCGCCTCGCCGAACACTGCGGCGTCGGTCTCCCACCAGGGGCGCTCGAGCTCGGGTGGCCGCGCCCCCGGGGCGTCGTCGGCGTCGTCGGGCACCGCAGTCCCCGCGGCGGCCGGGGCGGACGCCGCCGCCGCGAGGTCGAGCTCCCGGTCGATCCGCCGGGCCTCGCGCGCGTCGGCGCGGATCCAGGCCAGCATGGCCACGACGAGGAACGGAAGGTCCCCCGCCTCGCCGAAGAACCAGAGCATGCCGCCCGCCAGGTGCTGGTCCGTGAGCGGGTCAGGACCCCAGCCGCGGTGCAGCGACGTCCAGTACGCCAGCGCCAGCACTCCGGTGTGCAGCCGGAGCGTGATCCCAGGGATGGCGTCGAGGAGGAACTCGAAGAACCCCAGGCCGATGAGGGCGGCGTAGCCGAGCGAGCTGAGCCCCATGCCGTCGTCGGTCACGGGCAGCGCCATCACCAGGCCCACCGCGAGCAGCATCAGCTGGACGGCGTGCAGCAGCGGCGGGTGACGCAGTGCCGCCTCCAGCAGCGGGCTGAAGAACACCAGCACCGTCACGAGGATCAGCAGGAGCGGCCCGACCCCGGGCGCCCCGAGGAGCCGCAGGAGGCGCGGCTGCCGGCCCGTGGCGTCCCCGCCCGCCGCGCCCCGACCTCGACCCCGGGCCGCGGCGACCAGTGCCACGGGCGCACCGACGCCCAGCAGCAGCGGCGCGACGAGCAGCAGGAGGCAGACCTGCAGCGTGAACACCCAGAAGAGCTGGCGCTCGTAGACCCCCACGAACGAGCACGTCGAGGCGACCACCAGGGCCAGGCCCCCGAGGAAGGCGGTGGTCCGCAGCGGCGACCACGCGTTCCCGCCGCGGCGCACCCTGCGGACCGCGGCGACGTACCCGGCGGCTGCGGCCACGACGAGCAGCACGGACGTGCCGTCGAACCGCCACGACGTCAGCGCGGACGAGACGGTGAGGGGGCTCACGGTCGGCCCCGACGCGGGGCCGGAGCGACGACGCGCGCGCGTGGCAGGCCGACCTCAGCACCACGGGCGTCGACGGATCCCACCACCCGCACAGGGTGCGGCCCCCACCCGTGACGGTCAAGCGGCCGCCACGCTACGGCAGCAGCCAGCCGTTCTCCTGCATTCGACACCGCCCGGTGCTATGCCGCAGAGAACGGCATGGGCCGCACCGCCGCCATCGCCGCGTTCTACGCGATCGCCGCGAGCGACGACCGAGGCGCGGATGTCCCGCGCCTGCGCCGCGCCGAGATGGAGGCCCGCCTCCGCGGTCGGGGCACCCTGGCGTGAGCACGCCCGCCCGGGCCAGGTGCGAAGCGTGCGGTCAGCGCGGCGGTCGAAAGAACGATGACCGCTGGACGATGTCTATCTGCGGGAGCGGCGGCTGCCCGGAATGGCATAGGTCCACAGAGCGGCGTCCAGCAGGCGCAATCGCGCGGTGTCGAGCACGACTCGGCGATCGGCCGTCGTGGCCTGGGTCGCCTCGACCGCCCGGTCGATCGCATCGCGAACCATCGGTTCGCGCACCAACGCGCGGAAAACCAGCCAGTCGCGCCGGTAGCTCGCGTCCGGCCCGGCCAGACCCAGATACCCGCACACCACGGCGTCGCGCACCGGAAAGAGCGCAGGCCGCTTGCGCGCGCACAGCTTCGATGCGGTCACCCAGCGGTTCGGTGAGGACACCCCGGGCCGGGACAGGTTCGCCTTGACCGCCTCGTAGAACCGTGCCATCGCCGACAAGTCGTCGTCGGTCGTGACCTCGAGCGTCGCGGCGCGAAGCTCGTGCAGAGCCGCGAGGAGCTCCTCGCGCACCGGCCCGTCCGACAGGAGGCGACGCGTTGCTGCCGGGCCGATCTCCACGGACAGCAACGTTGTGGCGTGAAGGTCAGACACCGTGATGTCGTCGTCGACGAGCGGCGGCAGCACGGCGAACGAAGCGCCTGCGTAGTCGAGATCGACGTCGTAGTAGCAAGCCAGGCGCTCTTGGACCGGGCGCTCGCCGTCGGTCGCCAGGGCGGTCACGACCCGCGCAAGCGCATTGTCGATGACCTCCTTGGCAGGCGATCTCCACACGGCCGGTTCGTCGCGTTCCGAGGACTGTTGGGCGGCCACGGAAGTAGCCTCGCGTCAACCCCACTGCCGTGGCGTCGTCTTGAGGGTGAAGACGACCGACGAGGAGCGACCGGCATCGCGGCGACGGCCCATCCTCGACCGAGCCGCCGAGGTCAGTCGTGCGGGCGGCTGATGAGTGCGTTCCAGCGCACGAACGCCTCCTCCGGGGTCATCCGCGCAATCTCGGCCACCGGCACGCCCTTGCCTGTCAATGCCGACGCGAGCCAGTCGGGCACAGGCTCGGCGATGGGCTCGGGGCGCGGCTCCAGGCCCCGCCCCGCCTTGCCGAGGATCTCTACGACATGCGCCAAGGCCTGTGTGCGGGGATCGTCGCCGAGCTTGGCGACCCGCTGCCGCATCTCGGCGTACACCTCCGAGTCGGCGCGGGCGCCGGCGGCCCACACCTCGGCCACGTCGATGAGGACGCCGCCTTCCCGGTGGTCGGTGATCCGCCACACGATCCGCCAGTGCCGATCGCCAACCGTCAGCTTGCGAAACCCGATGAGATCCCCCAGCAAGGGCTCGCCCGCCCTCGGGCTGCGTTCCAGGAGCAGCATCTTCTTCAGACACCAGCGCACGGCCGGAGGGTTGTGGCGGTTGAGGCTCGCAAGGTCGTCGACCGCGTCTTCGGTCAGCCGAACGACGACCGGACGAGGTTCGTCGGTGCTCACTCCCGGCCGGCGGCCAGGTCAGCCGCGAGCTCGGCCTCCAGCTCGGCGCGCGAGTACCCGAACGCCGTGATGGCCTCGTCCAGCGGCGCGCGCACTCCGCTGTCGGTCGCCATCCGAGTCAGGACGAGCACGGCGTCGCGCAGGTCGGCCTCCAGGTGTCGGATCGCCTCGAGCTGCCGGGTCGACACCACGGCCGCCACCGGCACCCCGCGCCGTTCGACGAGGATGTCGTCTCCGGCCTCGGCGTCCTTGACCAGCCCCGCCACGCCGCGGGCGGCAGCTTCCGTAACCGACAGGGTGCGAGAGAAGTCCAGAACCGTCACCAACAAAACTATACAGGTATCTGTCCAGAACTCCCTGCGCCCACCGAAGATCCGTCTCCCGCACTCCTGCCCGGCACGCAGAGCAGGTCCGAAGGGTGTTGCGGGGTACATGGACGCGCGGGTTCCTGTCGCGCTGGCCGATCGGGACTGAAGGCTCTTCAGTAGACACTCAGTAGACACTGGCGATGAAGTCGGCCGTTCGAGGGATCCAAAGTGCAGGTCAGAGCGATATCTGGCCTCCGAAACATCCAGACTTCCAAACTGGCTACGCGGGTTCGATTCCCGTCGGCCGCTCCCAGTAAACAATCAGGCCACTGGCACCATCTGTCTGGGCATGACTGTCAAGGGCCATTGGTTTCTGCCCGGAGGCGGTCGTGGGACGTGCCCGGTGGCGGTCACGAGATGTGCCCGGTGATGGCCCTGGGATCTGCCCAGTGCTGACCATCACCGGCGCGGGTTCTCAGCT
>JAJYTJ010000131.1 GCA_021793115.1 Actinomycetes bacterium
CAACCACCCTCCCGGCGCTCGGGCCGCCGATGCCGTCGATCTGGATCTTCACGTCGATGGGGAAGCGGAACGTCGGCGCGATGAACACGCCGATGAGGGCGCCGTTGCCGTCGGAGCGCGGCTTGGTGACGATCGGCACGTCGAGCGTGCTGCCGCCACGCCGGATGCCGAGCGTGACGGTGGCGCCGGGCTTCACCGCGGCGAGCGTCGTGACGAGCGTCTGGTAGTCCGCGATGGGCGTGCCGTCGATGGACGTCAGGACGTCGCCGTTCTTGAGCTTGCCGGCCGCGTTCGAGCCGTCGGTGGTGCCGGCCACGGTGAGCGTCGCGGGCACCGTGTAGCCGAGGTCGGTGAGGGCGGCGACCGTCGCGTCCTCCTGCGACGAGGTCATCTCCTCGGTGTTCATGGCGTTGATCTGCTGCTGGGTCTGCCCCGCCGGCACCAGCTGCTCGGTGGGCATCACGACGTCGCTCGACGACAACCAGCCGCGCACCACGTTGGCGACCGACGAGGGGTAGCCGGGCGTGCCGGTCGCGGACACGGTGGTCAGCCGCAGCTGGCCCGTCGTCGGGTACGTCGTGGCGCCCGAGATGGTGATGAGCGGCGTGCCGTTCTGCTCGCCCAGCACGTTGGCCGTGGGCCCGGGCATCTCCACCGCGTACGGCGCGGGCAGCACGACGAGGCCGGCGAGCAGCAGCGACGTGGCCAGCATGCCGCCCGCGAGCATCACGGAGCGCGGACCGGGCCGGGGCGGCGGCACTACGGCGGGCGTCTCGGCGGGCGGTTCGCCAGGGCCGGGCCAGCCCGGTTGCTCGGAGGTGGGGCGGGCCGGCTCGGACGGCGCTGCCGGTGAGGGCGGGCTGGCGTGCACGGCCCGATCATCCCTCACCACCCTGGGAGGGCGCCGTGACGCCCGGCCGCTGCGCCGTGAGCGAACCTCCGGGCCGTCGTCGTCCCGGTGGGCATCCTGCGACGGTGCCGGTCGTTACCGTGGTCGGACCGACCCGACAGGAGTTCGCCATGAGCGCCGATCCGCCGTTCGACCCGGCGTCCGCCGGCTGGGAGCAGCTGCTCCGCTCGATGCTGGGCCCGGCCGCCGACGAGGTGATCGAGCAGCTCAAGGACAGCGGCTTCGACCCGTCACAGCTACCCGCGCTGCCCGGCATGCCCACCGACCCGGAGTCGCTGCGGCAGATGGTGGCCCAGGTGCAGCGCATGGTCGCCGCCGGGGGCGAGGGCGGCGTCAACTGGGAGATGGCGCACGAGCTCGCCCGCCAGCAGGCCGGCGTGGGCGGCGACGCCTCGCTCGGTGCGAGCGACCGCCGCACGGTCGCCGAGGCGTTCTCGGTCGCCGAGCTGTGGCTCGACGCGGTGACGGACATCGCACCGAGCGGCGCGGCGGGGCAGGCGTGGAGCCGTGCCGAGTGGGTGGAGGCCACCCTGCCGACGTGGCGCACGCTCACCGAGCCGATCGCGTCCTCGCTGGCCACGGCTCTGGCCGGGGCGCTCGGGGCGACGGTGCGCGACGAGCTCGGCGGCGACGCCATCGGCCTGGACGTCACCGAGATGGTGCACCGGCTCGGCCAGACGGTGTTCGGCCTGCAGGTGGGCCAGGCGGTCGGCACGCTCGCCCGCGAGGTCTTCGGCGCCACCGACGTCGGCCTGCCGCTCCTGACGTCCCCGGTGCCCGTGCTCGTCCCGGGCAACGTCGCGGCCTTCGGCGAGGGCCTCGAGGTGCCCGACGACGAGCTGCGGCTGTTCCTCGCGCTGCGCGAGGCCGCCGCGACCCGCCTGCTGACGCACGTGCCGTGGCTGCGCGCGCACCTGCTCGACGCGGTGGGCGCCTACGCCCGCGGCATCACCGTCGACACCGACCAGCTCGAGGAGGCGGTGCGGTCCGTCGACCCGACCGACCCCGCCGCGCTGCAGGCCGCGCTGTCCGGCGGCGTGTTCGGCCCGCAGACGACGCCCGAGCAGCAGGCGGCGCTGGACCGCCTGGAGACGTCGCTCGCGCTCGTCGAGGGCTGGGTCGACGAGGTGGCCGCGGCGGCCGCGCTGGCCCACCTGCCGCACGCCGTGGCGCTGCGCGAGATGCTGCGCCGGCGCCGTGCCGCCGGCGGCCCGGCGGAGCAGATGCTCGCCACGCTCGTCGGGCTGCAGCTGCGGCCCCGCCGGCTGCGGGACGCGGCGAGCCTCTGGGCGACCATCGCCGCCGAACGGGGCCAGTCCGGGCGGGACGCCGTGTGGCGCCACCCCGACCTCATGCCGACGGGCGCCGATCTCGACGACCCGGCGGGCTACGCCGCGCGTCAGCGGGAGGCCGACGAGCAGGCCGCGGCGCTCGACGCCGCGATCGCCGAGATCCTCGACCACGACGACCGGCAGGGCCCCACGGCGTAGCCGCGCGGCCGTCACATCTCGTCGAGGTCCCCGCTGTCCTCGTCGGCCCCCTGCCCGTCGGCCCCCTGCTCGCCGCGTCCGCGCGCGTAGGCGTACCCGTCGAGGAAGCCGCGCGCCCGCGCGGCGTGCGGGTAGCGCTCCACCAGCGCCCAGAACTGCTCGTCGTGACCGGGACGGAGCAGGTGCACCAGCTCGTGCACGAGCACGTAGTCCAGCACCCAGCGCGGCATGCCCTGGAGCCGGTCGGAGATGCGGATGGTGCGGTCGAGAGTGGTGCACGACCCCCAGCGCTTGCCCTGCCGGCCCGACCACGCGACGGACGCCGGCACGGCGCGGCCCTCGAGGTACTCCCGTGACAGCTCGGTGGCGCGCGCCAGCAGCACGTCGTCGGACGGCCGGCGGCGCCCTTCCTGCGCGGCCAGCCGACCGACCATGGTCGCCACCCACTCGCGCTCCTGCGCGCGCGTGAACCGGGCGGGGATCGACACCACCGTGACGCCGCCCTCCCGCCAGGCCGTCACGGTCCGGGTGCGGCGGCGGGATCGGCGGACCTCGACGGCGTCGGGAGTCGGCACAGAGGGCACCGTAACGTGCGCGGCCCGGCCGCCCGTGTCGGTCCACAGCAGCCGGTGTCCTGGGCCGAACGGTCGAACGGCGCCGGTTCCCCGGCGGAAGGCGCCTGCGCGGCGTGCCCGGTCTGTACTGTGTGCCCCTGGGCCCGCCGCACACGGTGCCGGCCTGTATCGCATCGGACGCCCGGCGCGGCCGACGCACCACTTCGAGGAGGGACCTGATGGCCGAGACGTACGCGGGTGAGTTCTACTGCGTGAAGTGCAAGGAGAAGCGGGAGGCGACGGGCGACGTCGTCATCTCGGAGTCCGGGCGCAAGATGGCGAAGGCCACGTGCCCGGTCTGCGGCACCAAGCTCAACCGGATCCTCGGCAAGGCCTGAACCGGTCCGTCCACGAGGGGCTCCGCCATGGTGGCGGGGCCCCTCGCGCCGTCTGTGGACGGCCCGCCGCACGCCCCCGGCGCCGCTGCCAGGCTTCACCAGGTGCGACGGACCAGGGATGCGGCATGAGGCTGCGGCCGGGCGTGCCGGTGCTGCGCCGCGGCGTCGACGAGGTGCAGATCGGCACCGACCCCCGGTGGGCGGTGCGCGTCACGGACCTGACGCCCGCCGAGGTCCAGGCCCTGCTCGCCGACGGCCTGGGGTCCGACGCGCCGCGGCTGCGCGCCCTGGGCGACGAGCTGGCGCTGGTGGGCCTGGCGGTCGACGACGACGCCCCGCGGGCGCTGGGAGACCCGCTCGCACCGCTGCACCCCGAGGACGATCCCGTGGCGCGCTCGCGCCACCGTGCCGCCACGTGCGCCGGAGTCGTCGGCCTGGGACCCACCGGGCTGGGCATCGCGGCGGGGCTGGCCGCGGCCGGTGTGGGCACCGTGCTGCTCGACGACGAGCGCGCGGTACGCCCGCCCGACGTCGGCGCGGCCGGCTACCGGTGGAGCGACGTCGGGCTGCCGCGGGAGCAGGCCGCCGCGCGCGTGCTGCGGGACGTCTGCCCTGCCGTCGAGGTCGACCGGCCCGCCGCACCCGACGTGCTGGTCGTCGTCGAGGGCGCCGCCGCCCACCCCGCCCGCGGCGAGCGGCTCGTGTCGCTCGGCGTGACGCACCTGTCGGTCGTCGTGCGCGAGGCCGACACGCTCGTCGGTCCGCTCGTCGTGCCCGGCCGCGGCCCCTGCCTGCGCTGCCTCGACCTGCACCGCGCCGACCGCGACGCGGCGTGGCCGCTGCTGCTGTCGCAGCTCGTCGGCGGCGACCCGGTCGAGCCGGGCCCGGTCGCCGCCGTGGCCGCCGGGCTGGCGGTGGCCACGGTGCTCGGCGTGGTCGACGGGATACCCCCGGTGGCCGGGCGCACGTGGGAGATCGCGCTGCCGGACGCGGTGCCGCGCGAGCGGACCTGGCACCCGCACCCCCGGTGCGGGTGCGGCGGGCTGCCCGACGAGCCCTGAGACGCGCGGCTCAGGCGGCCGGGGACACCGCGTGCTTGCGGGGGCGGCCACGGCCGCGCTTCGTCGCGACCACCTGACCGCCGACGAACACCTCGCCACCCCAGACGCCCCACGGCTCCTCGCGCTCGATCGCGCCGGCCAGGCAGCCCTCGCGCACCGGGCACGTGCGGCAGAGCGCCTTGGCCTGCTCCACCTGCGCGGTGTGCTCGGCGAACCAGAGCTCGGGGTCGTGCGTGCGGCACGGGATGAGGTCGGCGACCAACCGGTCGAAGTCGTCGGCGCCGGTGGTGGAGACGCCTTGGTTCACGGTGTCGAGCAGCGTCGTGAGCTGCACGATTCCTCCTGAAGTCCTTGCTGGTGAGCGGTGCGGTGCGATCCGCGGCCCTGTGCCCGCCGGGTTCTCCGGAGAAACAGGAAGGCCGCGGATCCGGTGCGGGATCCACGGCCTTCGACGAGGTTCGTCGTCAGCTCATGGGGGTCCCGTGCGGGATCGGGTTGCGGTCGAGAGCGATGCCGGCCGGCACCGACGTGCCGAAGCCCGCGGCGGGCGCGGTGCGCCCCCGGACGGGGGTGCCGGTCGCCGCGAGGAGGTGCGCGGACACTGCCGCGCGCGTCGTGAGGATCACCATCACGTCCGTCCGCACCCCCTCTCGTTCGCGGGGCCGGCGCCGGATCGGCGCACCAACCCGGTGCAAAGACTCGTCTACCGTAGGGGCCGGCGCCGGATCGGGCAACGGCTTTTCGGCACGTCCGTTCAGCGCCGTGCCACGAGACCCAGCAGGGCCTGGCCGTACGCCTCGAGCTTGACCGGCCCGACACCACGGACGCGCGCCAGCTCCGCGATCGTCGCCGGCCGCAGCGCGGCCAGCTCCTCCAGCGAGCGGTCCGCGAGCACGGTGTAGGCGGGGCGGTCGAGCCGGCTCGCCTCGTCCGCGCGCCACTGCCGCAGCCGGGCCAGCAGCTCGGGGTCCGCACCGGCGCGCTGGTCGCTCGTCGCCCTGGTCCCCCGCCGGCTCCCGCCGTCCGCGGCCGGCCACAGCCCGTCGAGGAACCGGGAGGCCTTGCGCGTCCCCCGCGACCCCGGCGTCCGCGCTCGCGAGTACGACATCTCCAGCCGCTCCCGGGCCCGCGTCACGCCGACGTAGAGCAGCCGGCGCTCCTCGTCGAGCGCGGCCGCGGTCTCGGCGAGCGAGATCGGCAGCAGCCCCTCCGACAGGCCGGCGAGGAACACGACGTCCCACTCCAAGCCCTTGGCGGCGTGCAGCGACGCGAGCGTGACCCCCTCGACCACCGGTGCGTGCTGCGCCGACGCGCGCTCGTCGAGCTCCGCCACGAGGTCGGCGAGGCCCGCCGCGCCGGCGGCCGCCAGGTCGTCGGCCAGCGACACCAGCCCCTGCATGGCGTCCCACCGCTCCCGCGCCGCGCCGCGCGGTGCCGGCGGCTGCTCGGACCAGCCAACCGACCGCAGCACGTCCCGGGCGTGCTGCGGCATCGGCGTGTCAGGCTCGGCCGAGCGGACCGCGCCGCGCAGCAGCACCATGGCGTCGCGCACGTCGCGCCGGGCGAAGAACCGCTCACCGCCGCGCACCTGGTAGCCGACCCCGGCGGCAGCCAGCGCAGCCTCGAAGGCCTCGCCCTGGACGTTGGTGCGGTAGAGGACGGCGATCTGGCTGGGCCGCGCACCGTCGGCCACGAGACGCGCGATGCGGGCGGCGATGCCGGCAGCCTCCGCCTCGTCGTCGTCGTACACCGCCCACCGCACCGGCGGCCCGTCGGGGCGCTGGGCGACGAGCTGCAGGGGCGGCGGCTCGCCACGCCGGCGTCCCGACACCAGCAGCCGGTTCGCGAGGGTGACCACCTGGGGCGTCGAGCGGTAGTCCCGCACCAGGGTGATCTGGGCGGCACCGGGGTGCGTGCGGGCGAAGCCCAGCAGGTGCTCGGGGCTCGCGCCCGTGAACGAGTAGATGGTCTGGCTCGGGTCGCCGACGACGCACAGCTCGTGGCGACCGCCGAGCCACTGGTCGAGCAGGTACTGCTGGAGCGGGCTGACGTCCTGGTACTCGTCCACCACGAAGTGGCGGTACTGCCCGCGCACCTCCTCGGCGACGTCCCGGCGCTGCGAGATCATCGCCGCCGTGAGCAGCAGCACGTCCTCGAAGTCGATGACGCCGCGCTCGTTCTTCACGTCCTCGTACGCCGTCATGAGGCGCGCGACCTGCGGCGGGGCGAAGCCCGCCGGTGCCGGTCGGGCCGCCGCCACGACCGCCGCCGGGTAGTCGTCGGCCGGGACCAGGCTGACCTTCGCCCACTCCAGCTCGCCGGCCAGGTCGCGCACCGCGATCCGGTCGACCTCCAGCCCGACGCGCCGGGCGGCCTCGGCGACGATCGGCGCCTTCTGCTCGAGCAGCCGCGGCGGGGCTCCCCCGACAACCTTCGGCCAGAAGAAGCCCAGCTGCCGCAGCGCCGCGGCGTGGAAGGTGCGGGCCTGCACGCCGGCCACGCCCAGGCCGCGCAGCCGCACCCGCATCTCGCCCGCGGCGCGCGCGGTGAACGTCACGGCCAGCACGCTGGTCGGCTTGTAGACCCCGGTGCGCACGCCGTAGGCGATGCGATGCGTGATCGCCCTGGTCTTGCCCGTCCCGGCCCCGGCCAGCACGCACACCGGCCCGGTCAGGGCGGTGGCGACGGCGCGCTGCTCGGGGTCGAGCGCGTCGAGGAGGGCGTCGGTGGACATCGCCCGCCATCCTCGCAGCCTCCGCCGACAGCGGGCGGCCGCGCTGCCGGGCCGCACAGGCCGGCCACATGGAGGGCAGGTAGCCTCGTCCGGAGACCACCCGAGGACGAGGACCGATGAGCGCCACGACCCTGACGATGTACACCACGACGTGGTGCGGCTACTGCCGCCGCCTGAAGTCGCAGCTGGACTCGGCCGGGATCGCGTACGACGAGGTCGACGTCGAGCGCGAGCCGCAGGCCGCGGCCTTCGTCGAGTCGGTCAACGGCGGCAACCGGACCGTGCCGACGGTCGTCTTCCCGGACGGCTCGGCCGCCACCAACCCGTCGCTCGCCGAGGTGCAGGCCCGCCTCGCCGGCTGACCGCTCCCGGCGACGCGCCCCACCACCGGCTCACCACCGGGTCGGCAGCGGCGCCCCGAACCAGTCGGTGACCAGGGCATACGCCACCGATGTGCGCATCGGCAGCAGCACCTCGTCGCTGTCGGTCGCCGCCGCGAGCTCGTCGCGCGAGAACCAGCGGGCCTGCGTGAGCTCCGTGCCGTCGACGTGCACGTCGGTGGTCGCGGCGTGCGCGCGGTACGCCAGCATGAGCGACGCCGGGAACGGCCAGGGCTGGCTGCCGCGGTAGTCCACCCGGTCCACGACGATCGCCGCCTCCTCGGCCACCTCGCGCGCCACGGCGTGCTCCGCCGACTCACCGGCCTCGACGAACCCGGCCAACGTCGAGAACCGGCCCGCCGGCCAGGCCGCGTTGTGACCCAGCAGCAGGCGGTCGTCGTCGTCGACCACCGCCACGATGATCGCCGGGTCGGTGCGCGGGTAGTGCTCCGAGCCGTCGACGGTGCACACCCTGATCCAGCCGGCCTGCCCCGGCACGGTCGGCGCGCCGCATCGCGGGCAGCGCGGATGGCGGGTGTGCCATTCGTCGAGCGCGACGGCCATGGTGGCCAGCCCGGCGTCGCGCGCCGGCAGGTCGGCCCCCGCCTCGCGCAGCGCCGCCCAGCGCAGCCCGGGCGCCGGCACCGGGTCCGGGCGGCCACCTCCGGCGGGCACGACGAGGCCGGCAGGCACGACGAGGCCGGCGGCGGTCGGCTGCTCGACCGGGCCGTGCACCAGCACGTCCGACGACTGTCCGGCGCGCGGCGCGTCCCGGCCCCGGCGCACCCGGCGCGCGAGCACCAACGGTGCCGACGGGCCGTCGCCGTCGCGGCCGAGCAGCAGCCAGGCCTCGTCGACGGTCGTCGTCGACGAGGCCGCGCCGTCCCCGGCGACCCGCGCCGCCGTCGCCGGGTCGAGCAGCGCCGCCGCGCCGGCCTCGTCGACGACGATCTGGCCGCCGCCCACGACCAGCACGAGCGTCGCCGGGTCGCGGCGCGCGCGGACCAGCACGTCCGGGTCGGCGCGCAGCGCGGCGGCGCGGTCCAGCACGGCACGGGCGAGGGGCATGGCGGCGTCGATGTCCACACCCGGACGCTAGCCCGCCACGGCGACCCGGCCACCGCGGGCGCCGCTGTGCGGCGGCGCGCGACACCGCCGCGGCGGGATCGGACACGCCGGACGCAAGCCTCGGCGGCCGTCCGTCGCCGACCTACCCTGGCGAGGTGCTTCGTTCCCCGCTCGCCCTCGCCGCCCTCGCGACCGTCGCCGTCCCCGGCCTCGACGCGTACGACGTCCGGCGGCCGGTCGGCGGCGGGTCGGAGTACGACGTCGCGCTCGTGACCGATGCCGAGCACCGGCACTGGGTGGTCCGCGCGCCCGCGAACGCCGCCGCGGGTGCCGCCCTCGAGGCCGAGGTGGTGCTGCTCTCCGCGCTTGCCGCCCAGGTCGACGCCGGGAAGCTGCCCTTCGAGGTGCCGCGACCGGTCGGGTTCGCGCACCTCGACGAAGGCGGACGCGCCGCCGTGCACCGGCTGGTGCCCGGACGGCCGCTGCGGCTGGAGGCCCTCACGCCGGGACCGGGGCTGTCCGCCGCGCTCGGGCGCGCCCTCGGGGCGCTGCACCAGCTGCCGACGTCCGTCGTGGAGAACGCCGGCCGGCCGGTCTACGACGCCCCTGCCTACCGGCAGCGCCGGCAGGCCGAGGTGGACGAGGCCGCCAAGACGGGCAAGGTGCCGAACGGCCTGCTGCGGCGCTGGGAGCGCCGGCTCGAGGACGTCCGGCTGTGGCGGTTCCAGCCGACGGTGGTGCACGGCGACCTCACCGCGGCGCACGTGCTCGTCCACGACGGCGACGTCAGCGGCATCCTCGACTGGGGCGACGCGATGGTCGCCGACCCGGCCGACGACCTCGCGTGGCTGCTCGTCGCAGCCCCTCCGGATGCCGTCGAGTCGATCCTCGAGGCGTACCTGCTGCGACGCACCGAGCTCACCGACCCGTTCCTCACCGAGCGGGCGCTGCTGGCGGGAGAGCTGGCACTGGCGCGCTGGCTGCTGTACGGCGTGCGCTCCGGCCAGCAGGACGTCATCGACGACGCGCAGGCCATGCTGCTGGACCTCGACGAGCAGACGAACGACCTCGAGTCGGTCGGCTGACGCCTCACGCCTCGCCGGTCACGCTGCGCAGCAGCGCGGTGATGCCCTCCTCGTCGAGCAGGTGCTCCGGGTACACCGTGGTCCCGGTGGCGACGTAGCAGAACGCCGCCCGCACCCGGTCGAGCGGCACCCCCGTCCAGCGCGACCACGCCAGCCGGTAGACGGCGAGCTGCAGCTCGCGCGCGGCGCGCTCGGCCGGGTCCTCCGGCGGGCGGCCGGTCTTCCAGTCGACGACCACCACGCCGTCGCGCACGTCCGTGCGGTCCTCGTCCCGGAACACCGCGTCGATGCGCGACGTGATGACGTAGCCGTCGACCGAGGTGTGCACCTCCTGCTCGACCGCGATCGGCCGGCGGTCCGCCCACGGCGTCGCCCGGAACGACTCGCGCAACCGCTCGCTGCCCGCCGCGTCGGGCAACGAGTCGTCGTCCGCGCCGGGCAGCGCGTCGACGTCCACCAGCGACGCCGCACCGAAGTAGCCCTCGACCCACGCGTGGAACGCGGTGCCGAGCCGGGCCTGCGGCGAGGGCGGCGACGGCACCGGCCGGCGCAGGGCGGCGGCGAACGCCTCGGGGTCGCGTTCGAGCCGGACCACGGCGGACGCGGACAGCGTGGCCGGCATCTCGACCGGTCCGGGCTGCCGGGCCGC
>JAJYTJ010000132.1 GCA_021793115.1 Actinomycetes bacterium
CGGGCACGGCACCTGGCCGGCTCGCAGCGTCTCGTCGTGCGGTAAGTTCCCCTCCTGAGGCCCGGTATTCATCGCCCTACGAGTCCGGGGTTCTTCCCCCTAGTGTGGATAGGAGGCGGCCATGACGGACTACATACCCCGTGTGGTCGACGCCGAAGTCGATGCTGCCTTGGCGACCCTCGGCGCCGTCCTCATCGAAGGCCCGCGCGCGTGCGGCAAGACTGCAACCGGCCTCCAACACTCTGCGAGCAACGTCCGCCTGGATTCGCTGCCGGACCCGGTGACGCTCGTCCGACTCGCCCCTGACCAGATCCTCGACGGTCCCACGCCACGCCTGATTGACGAGTGGCAGCTGGCGCCCGCGACGTGGAACCTCATGCGCCACCAGGTCGACACCCGCCAGGCGCCCGGACAGTTCATCCTCACGGGTTCCGCGACCCCCGCCGATGACGTCACCCGGCACTCGGGCGCCGGCCGAGTCATCCGGGTCCGGATGCGGCCGATGACCCTGTCAGAGCTCGGCCAGTCGTCCCGGCAGGTCTCGCTCGCATCACTCATGTCCGGCGAGCGTGTGCCCTCGAGCCAGGCTGCACTGGACTTCGCTGGCCTGGTGGAGACCATCTGTGTTGGTGGTTGGCCCGGACTCCGAGGCCAACCGGTCACCCGCGCGATGGCGGCGACACGGTCCTATCTCGACGACCTCGCTCGCGTCGACCTGCCTCAGGTCACCGGCGTGCGCCGGGACCCCGAGCGCGTCCGACGCCTGCTGCGGTCCGTCGCGCGGTTGAGCGCCTCACCGGTGAGGGCCTCCAAGCTCGCCAAAGACGTCGGCACCGACGAGCGACCGATGAAACCTGAGACGGCGACCGAGTACCTCGACGCCCTGGCACGTGTGCTCGTCATCGAGGACCAGGACGCATGGGCACCCGAGCTACGGTCCCGTGCCCGACTCCAGGTCAGCCCGAAACGACACTTTGTCGATCCCTCGCTTGCCGTCGCAGCGCTTGGCGCCACGCCAGCACGACTCTCACGTGACCTCAACACACTCGGGTTGCTCTTCGAGTCACTGGTCGTCCGCGATCTGCGTGTCTACGCCCAAGCACTCGGCGGGCGCGTGCTTCACGTGCGCGACGAATACGGCCTCGAGGTCGACGCGATCATCGAGCTCCCCGACGGAACGTGGGCAGCCTTCGAGGTCAAGCTCTCCGGCGAGCACGAGGACGAGGCGGCCGCGAACCTCCACAGGTTCGCGGAGAAGATCGACACAGCACGTACCGGCGCACCCGCAGCACTCGTCGTCGTCACCGCCGACCGCTACGGCTACACCCGGGACGACGGCGTCGCCGTCGTCCCGCTCTCATCGCTGGCCCCGTGAGCTTCCACTCCGCCCGCCGCGCTGACCGGCGCTGCAGACGGCGTCCTCGCCGAGTCACCCGATGAGCAACCGAGCCAGTCCGAAGTCCGAGCGAGGTGCCGCCCGCGTGCGACGATGCGCAGCGTGCCAATGGCCTACGGCGACGAGGTCGTGCAGCTCCGGCGCGAGCTCGAGCGCCTGCGCGAGGAGAACCAACGCCTCTCACGGCTGCTCGAGCTACGCGGTAGTGAGACGACGCCGGCGCCCGAACAGTCGGTGGCCGCTCCCCCGTCGGGTGCGGTCGTGACGATGGCGTCGCCCGTGGCGGACAAGCTCGCGCTCTTCGCCGACCTATTCCGCGCCCGCACCGACGTCTACGCCCTGCGATGGGAGAACACGCGAAGCGGCGCCAGCGGCTGGTCGCCGGCTGTGGCTGGCGGCTGGCGTAAGGGCATGGATCGACGAGCGGTCCGGTACTTGCCCCTGCGTCAGGAAGTGATCGCCGCGCACCTTGTCGGCGATGTCTTCGCGGGCCTGTACCCGCTGTTGACGGACAACTCGTGCCGGTTCCTGGCTGCCGACTTCGACGGTCCCGCCGCGATGCTCGACGCCCTCGCGTACACCAAGGCGGCCCGCGCCCAGCGCGTGCCGACCGCGCTCGAGATCTCCCAGTCGGGCCGCGGCGCGCACGTGTGGACCTTCTTCGCCGAGGACACCGCGGCCCGCACCGCACGGGCGATCGGCACCGTGCTGGTGCACGAGGCAATGGTGCTGCGCGGCTCGATGGACCTGCGCTCCTACGACCGGCTCTTCCCGAACCAGGACGTCCTGCCCGACGGCGGCCTCGGCAACCTCATCGCCGCACCGCTCCAAGGTCAACGACGCAAGGACGGACTCACCCTCTTCCTCGACCTCGCAACGCTCGAGCCGTACGAGGACCAGTGGAGCTACCTGTCGACGCTCGACCGACTCAGCCCGCGCGACGCCTCGCGAGTCGCACGCGCGGCCGGCCGTGCGTTCGTCGGCGATGACGTCAGGCAGCTGAGCCGAGCGAGCTCCACGAAGGTTCGACCCCATCTCCCACCCGTCGTGCACGCCGAGCTCGGCGCCGGCTTGACGCTTGACTCCTCCGAGCTGACACCGGCCGCGCTGTCGACCTTCAAGCACGCGGCGTCGATGGCCAACCCACTGTTCTACGAACGCCAGCGCCTCCGGAAGTCCACCTGGGACACGCCGCGGTTCATCCGCGGCTACGACCTCACCCTCGACGATCAGTTGGTCCTACCCAGAGCGCTGCGCCACACGGTGGCCAACATCGTCGAGAACGCAGGTTCGCGGCTCGTCGTCACCGACCTGCGGAACACCGGCCACGAGCTCGACGTGACGTTCACGGCCGAGCTCAGCGCCACCCAGGGCGCCGCGGTTGACGCCCTCCTCGCGCACGACGACGGCGTCCTCGTCGCCCCTCCCGGATCAGGCAAGACCGTGATCGCCTGCGCCGTGATCGCCGAACGTGCCACATCCACGCTCGTGCTCGTCGACCGCAAGACCCTCGCCGAGCAGTGGCGCAGCCGCATCGAGGAATTCCTCGGGGTTCGCCCAGGCCAGGTCGGCGCGGGCCGCCGCAAGCTCACGGGTGCCCTCGACATCGCAATGATGCCGTCGCTAGCACGGCGCGACGACGTAGCCGAACTCACCGGTGGCTACGGCCAGGTCGTCGTCGATGAGTGCCACCACCTCGCGGCAGCTGCCTACGACCACTCGGTGAAGAAGATCGCCGCCCAGTTCTGGCTCGGCCTGACCGCCACACCCACACGGCGTGACGGGCTCGGCAACCTCGTCAACTGGCACCTCGGCCCGATCCGACACACGGTCGCGGACGCCGAGCCGGGCGCGCTGGACGCCGCGTGGTCGGCACACGAAGGACCACGCCGCGTGCTGCACGTCCACGAGACTGCCTTCACCCATGACTCCCTGGACCCGTCCTCGCCGGGCGCCCTCGCCGCCGTCCATCGCGCCCTCGTCGCCGACGACGTTCGCAACGCCCAGATCGTCGAGGACGTCACGACCGCCCTCGGCCGCGGTCGCAACTGCCTCGTCCTGACCCGTCGCGTATCCCACCTGGAGGCGCTCGCGGCACAACTGGCCGCCCGCGGGCACGAGCCGATCGTGATGCAAGGCGGGATGACCACCACTGACCGACGAGCCGCGGTCACGACCCTCACCGCCGCCGAGGCCGGCGCCGGCATCCTCGTGATCGGGACGACGCCGTTCATCGGTGAGGGCTTCGACGCCCCCGCACTCGACACACTCTTCCTCGCCGCGCCGATCTCCTTCGCAGGACTGCTCGTCCAGTGCGCAGGACGAATCGTCCGGTCCTCACCCGGCAAGGACATCGCCGAGGTCCACGACTACCACGACGCAGCGGTACCCGTCCTCGCCGCCTCCCTGCAACGCCGCATGCCCGGCTACCGCGCCCTGGGGTTCCAACCGTTACATTGACGGTTCCCACCGGCTCACAGCGGGTGCAGCAGGCGGCGCACGAACAGGCGGGTGCGTTCCTCGTGTGGGTCACCGAGAACCTGGCTCGGTGGCCCGATCTCGGCCACGCGGCCGTGGTCGATGAATGCCACCTGGTGGGCGACGTCGCGGGCGAACTGAAGCTCGTGGGTCACGACGATCATCGTCCAGCCCTCGACCGCCAGGTCCCTCATGAGGGCGAGCACGTCACCGACCAGCTCGGGGTCCAGGGCCGAAGTTGGTTCGTCGAACAGCAGCAGCTGGGGACGCAGCACGAGTGCACGCAGGATGCCCACCCGTTGCTGCTCGCCTCCCGACAGCTGGTACGGGTAGGCGTCGGCGCGGTCGGCCAGCCCGACCCGTTCCAGGAGTGCCCGCGCCTCGTCCTGCACCACGGCCCGGTCGCGGTGCTGGACGAACCGGGGGCCTTCGGTGATGTTGGCCAGCACGGTCTTGTGGGGGAACAGGTTGTGGTGCTGGAACACCGTCGCCGACCGGTCGCGCAGCCGACCGAGGTCGGCTTGGGACGGGCGGGGGGCGAAGTCGATCGTCACGCCGGCCAGCTGCACTCTGCCGGCATCGGGGACCTCCAACCCGTTGAGGCAACGCAGCAGGGTCGTCTTGCCCGAACCGGAGGAACCGATCACGGCCAGCACCTGACCACGGTGGACGCTCAGGTCCACCGACCCCAGCACCGGGCGGCCGCCGAAGTGCTTGGTCAGGCCCGTGACCGTCAGCAGCCGCGGCGCCGGCGCCGAGCCTTCAGTGGGCGACATGACGATCCAATCGCCTCTCGAGGTGGCTCTGGCCGACGGACAGCCCCAGGCAGATCACCCAGTAGACCAGCGCCGCCTCGACGTACAGGAGCATGAACTGCTGGCTGAACGCGGCGATCTGCTGGGCACGGCGGAACAGCTCGGTGACCAGGATCAGCGAGGCGAGCGAGGTGTCCTTGACCAGGGCGATGAAGGTGTTCGACAGCGGCGGCACCGCCACTCGTGCCGCCTGCGGCACCACGATCCGGGTCAGGGTCAGCCGGCGGGACATCCCGATGGTGTAGGCGGCCTCCCACTGCCCCTTGGGCACCGACAGGATCGCGGCCCGCACGATCTCTGCGGCGTACCCGCCGACGTTCAGCGAGAACGCGACGATCGCCGAGGGCCACGGGGAGATCACCAGGCCGAGCGACGGCAGCCCGTAGAACACCACGAACAGCTGCACCAGCAGCGGGGTGCCGCGGATCACCGACACATAGGCCCGGGCGGCGCCGGCCAGCATCCGACGCCGCGACATGCGCGCCAGGGCCACGCCGACCGCCAGCACCATGCCGCCGGCGAAGGACACCGCCGCCAGCGGCACGGTGCCGGTCAGCGCCCCGGAGACGATCGGTCCCACCGACCGTGCCACCAGCGCCCAGTCGACGGCGGGGATGCCACCCACGGCTAGTGGGAGACGTCCTCGCCGAAGAACTCCGTGGAGATCTTCGCGAGGGTGCCGTCGGCCGCGAGCGTGGCCAGCGCCTGGTCCACGGCCTGCGTCAACGTGCTGTCCGTCGCGCGGAGCGCGAATGCGGACCGCGACTTCTCGTCGGTCTCGGCGGCGATCTTCAGCCCGGCCGCGCCGGTCTGCTTCTTGTAGTCCAGGTACGTCAGCTTGTCGTTGATGGTGGCGTCCACGCGCCTTTGCTGCAGCAGCGTGACGGCCTGCGCCCAGCCCTCGACTGCCTGCACCCGGGCACCGGAGTCCTGCGCCAGGGTGTACCAGTTGCTGGTCAACGACTGGGCGGTGGTCTTGCCAGACAGCGAGGCGAACGAGGTGATCGAGCTCTCGTCGTCGCGGACCACGACGACGCCCTGGGACACGGTGTACGGGGTGGAGAACAGGTACGTCTTCTGCCGCTGCGGGGTGATCGACACCTGGTTGGCAATCATGTCGAACCGACCCGCCTCCAGGCCGGCGAACATGGCGTCCCACTGCGTCTCCTGGAACCTGACCTGCACCCCGAGCTGCTTGCCGACCGCGCGCGCCACCTCCACGTCGTAGCCGGTCAGGTCCCCCGACCCGTCGGCGTGGTAGGAGAACGGCCGGTAGGTGCCCTCGGTGCCGACGACCAGGGCGCCGGCGCTCTTGACCCGGACCAAGGACTGGTCACCGGCGGTGGTGGCGGTCGAGCTCGGTCGTCCACCGGCGGGGCCGCCCGCGCATGCCGCCAGCACGAGGGCGGCGGCCGCAAGGGCAGCGGATGCAAGCAGGCGTCGAGAAGTCATGGCTGTGCCTTTCGCGAGTCGATGCTGAGCGGGCACAGCGTCAGAAACTGGGTGTGGACACCGACAGCACGAGACCGGGCAGGCCAGGCCGCAAGGCGGCCGACCGGTCAGCTGAGGTGGCACCCGGGACTGCTGCGTCCGCAGGGGTGCGGCTGGGTCGTCAGCGGCCGGGGCAAGTGTGGCGACAACACCGCAGCATGACCGCGTCGGTCGCGGGCATCGTGGGGTCGGCGGTCATGCGCACGTCGCCATGCAACCACACCGCCCAGCGGACACCGGCCTCGTGGGCCGTCCACTGGACGATCTTGACGAATTCTTCATCGCCGCGGCGCAGGGGGCTCCGTCACGTTGCCGGTCGGCGCAGCTGTCTGCATCTGCGCAGCCAGACCCCACACGACGCACGGCCGGGCACTCCGGATGGCGAAGGCGTGACGACGCTGACGGGTCCGGCAAGGGACGTTGCGCCCAGCACCCTGGTGTGTAATGGCGCGGACCGAGGCTGGCGCGGCGGAACCACCCACCCGGCGGCGCTGTCACCTGCCGCACCCGCGGACGTGGACCCTTGAGAGGCGTTGATCGATGAGCAAGAGGCGCACCCGGGTGCTGACGGAGCGTCAGGCCCGCCTGGCGGCGGTCAGAGACGCACAACGGCGCGCGGAGCGGCGCCGACGCCTGCTGACCTGGACCATCACTGCCACCGTGGTGCTCGCCCTGGGCGGGACCACCGCAACGGTGCTCGTGCGCCAGGCGTCGCACGACGCGAGCATCCAGGCTGCGGCGAAGGCGCCCATCGACGGTGTCAAGACGTTCACCGGCCTGTCTCGCAACCACGTGACCGGCACCGTCACCTATGCCCAGAACCCCCCGGTCGGCGGGGACCACTCCGCGGTGGACCAGAACTGCGGCTACTACTCCATGCCGGTGGCCGACGAGAATGCGGTGCACTCCCTGGAGCATGGAGCGGTGTGGATCACCCATGACCCCGCACTGCCGACCGCGCAGCTCGACGAGCTGAAGGCCCTGGCCGCGAAGAGTCCGTACGTGCTGGTCACCCCACGCTCGGGTCTCCCGTCCGCGGTGGTGGCCTCTGCCTGGGGCCTGCAGCTGCAGCTCGCGTCGGCCGACGACCCACGCCTGGCGGCCTTCGTCACGAAGTACGCCGACGGCCCGCAGACCCCTGAGCCGGGCGCGGCCTGTGCGGGAGGCGTGGGCACACCCGACGCACCGTGAGACGCCCGTCCCAGGCCGATCGACCTGGCCCGCGGCGAGGATCACCCCGGGTCTTTGGTCCCACCTTGATGGGCGCGCGCCAGGGAAGCCTTCCCCGGTAAGGCAAGGCTTCCCTAAGGCCCAGGTGGTGGCGTATGGCGTCGACGGTCCGGGTCGCCCACGGCCCTTCGGTCGTGCGGCAGGTCCGCCGACCGCGATCGTTCACGCGCTGGCCGACACTCCTGCTCGGCCCCGGGCTGATGGTGATGCTGGCCGACACCGACGCCGGCAGCGTCGTCACCGCGGCGCAGTCCGGCGCCCGGTACGGCTATCGCCTGGTGGCAGCCCAGCTCGTGCTGATTCCGGTGCTGTACCTGGTCCAGGAGATCACGGCGCGTCTGGGACTCCTGACCGGCCTCGGCCACGGCGCGCTGATCCGCCACACGTTCGGCGCGCGGTGGGCACTCCTGTCGGCCGGCACGCTGTTCGCGGCATGCCTGGGGGCACTTGTCACGGAGTTCGCGGGGCTGGCGGGCATCGGCGCGATGGTCGGGGTGCCGCGAGTCGTCTCGGTCGTGCTTCCCTCCGCGGCGCTCGTGGGCCTGATCCTCCGCGGCGGATACCGGCGCATCGAAGCGGTCGGGATCGCCATCGGCGCGCTGGAGCTGCTCTTCATCCCGGCAGCACTCCTCGCACATCCGGATCCCACTGCCCTCATGAGCGGCTTGGCCCACCCGGTGGAGGGAAACGGCGGCTTTCTGATGCTGCTCGCGGCCAACGTCGGGGCTGTGATCATGCCGTGGATGGTCTTCTACCAGCAGGAGGCGACCACCGATCGGGCCCATGACGCGCCGGACACCCCTTCGGCGTTACGGGCTGCTCGCTGGAACACCGCGCTGGGCGCCGTGGCGACCCAGGTCGTGATGATCGCGGTGCTGGTCGCGGTCGCAGCCACGATCGGCGTGAGCCGGCCGGGCGCCGACCTGGACAGCGTCGGTGCCATCGCTTCGGCGCTGGCGCCGTTCCTCGGCCACCGCAACGCGGTCGTGCTGTTCGGCCTGGGCATGCTCGGAGCGGCGACAGTGGCGGTGCTGGTGGTCTCGCTGGCCGGCGCGTGGGGCATCGCGGAGGTCCTCGGTTGGCATCACAGCCTGAACGACGCCCCGGCACGCGCCTGGGGGTTCTACGCACTCGCCGTGACAGCCATCGCGGCGGGGGCCGGCGTGGTGCTGGCAAGCCCGAACCTGGTGGCCCTGTCGGTCGACGTAGAGGTCATGAACGCCGCTCTGCTGCCAGTGGTTCTCGGCTTCCTGCTGCTTCTGGAGCGGCGCGCGCTGTCCGCGGACCACCGCATGCGCGGACTCCGGCGGGTCGCGACCTACGCCTTGACCGGGCTGGTCATCGTCCTGGGACTCGCTACCGCGTGGACATCCTCGGTGGCCTACCTCTGACCGTGGCCGCGGGGCGGCTGCCGGCGCTCGGTGCAGCACCCGACACGACTCCGCCGCCCCTCGTCAGCGCCCGTCGCGCTGCAGGGGGACGCGCGTCATGGCGAGCGTGCTCGGCGTCACCCGGCCCTTGTGGTTCGAGAGCGCGCCGTGGACTCCGCGGCCCCGGGCCGGTCGTACGGCTGCCGTCGGACGTCGAGCTCACTGCCTTCCGCATCGGCTGGAGGCGCTCACGAACGCCGTGACGCACGGACAGGCCCGTCGCATCGACGTCGAGGTGGCCTTCGGCCGGGACATCACCGTTGAGGTCTGGGACGACGGTTGCGGCTTTGGCGCATCGGTTCGTCCGGGCGATGGCATGAGCCTCGTCGGGATGCGCGAACGCGCTGCCCGGGTGGGCGGCAGCCTGGCGGTCGGCTCCCAGAAGGACCGAGGAACGACCGTGCACCTCGTCCTGCCCCTTACGACGGCCGGCGGCGACGACCTGGCCCGAGAGGTGCCCGGCCGAGGGAGCGTGTGTCGCCGCGCTACCCGCGCGAGATCAAGGTTCCATGAAGATCGCCGGATGCGCGTTGATACCCCTACCCCGGAGGGGTATACATAACAAGGTGCAGGTCCGGGGCTATTCGCGGACCGAACGGCAGAGTGGGAGGGAGTCGTCATGACGATCACGACCTATGGGGTCACGGGCATGACGTGCGCGCACTGCGTCGGGGCGGTGTCCCGCGAGGTGACGCAGGTCGAAGGCGTCCGTGACATCCAGATCCACCTGGTTCCCGGGGGTGTGTCGCTCGTCGTGGTCGAGTCGCTTGCTCCGCTCGACGAGCCGGCCGTGGCCGCGGCCGTGGCGGAGGGCGGGTACGAGCTCACCGGGGTGCTGGCATGAGCGACGGCGCGCGCCTGGTCGGGTTCGGCGCGGTGCTCGCGCTGGCCCTGGCTATCGGGCTGGGTATCGGTGCAGCCGTCGGCCCGCTGGGGTCGAGCGACGGCGCCCACCAGCAGAGCACGACGAACAGCGCCCCGGCGGCGGGAACGGAGGTGACGCGATGAGCGAGGCGATCCAGCTCGAGATCGGCGGGATGACGTGCACCTCCTGCGCGGCACGGATCGAGAAGCGGCTCAATCGGCTGGAGGGCGTGCAGGCGACGGTCAACTTCGCCACTGAGCGCGCCAGCGTCCAGCTGCCCGAGGGCACGAGCGTGGCGCAGGCGATCGCGGCCGTGGAGGAGACCGGCTACACCGCGTCCGTGTACGACCCGAGCCCGGTCCGGTCGCGGGACGACGTGGCCCCTGACGAGGAGGACGAGGCCGACGTCGAAGCGCGTGCGCTGCGCCGCCGGTTGGTGATCAGTGCGGTGCTCGCGGCGCCGGTGCTGCTGATGTCCGCCGTTGAGCCGTGGCAGTTCCAGCACTGGCAGTGGGCCTCCCTGACCTTGGCTGCGCCCGTGGTCGTGTGGGGTGCGTGGCCGTTCCACCGC
>JAJYTJ010000133.1 GCA_021793115.1 Actinomycetes bacterium
GGGTGGGCGGGGTGGGCGGGTGGGCGGTGAGAGGATCGCGGGCATGCCCGCCCTGCTCGCCGACCGCGTCCCGGCGGACCCTTTCGACCCCGACGCGCTGTACACGGCGTTCGTCGGCTGGGCCGCCGACCGCGGCCTGACGCTGTACCCCCATCAGGAGGAGGCGCTGCTCGCGCTCGTCACGGGCCAGCACGTCATCATCACGACGCCCACCGGCAGCGGGAAGTCGCTCGTCGCCGAGGCCGCCCACTTCGTCGCCTACGCCCAGCGGCGCCGCACGGTCTACACCGCCCCGCTGAAGGCGCTGGTCAGCGAGAAGTTCTTCGCGCTGGTGCATGCGTTCGGCTCCGCCAACGTCGGCATGATGACCGGCGACTCATCGGTCAACCCCGACGCGCCCATCCTGTGCTGCACCGCCGAGATCCTCGCCAACCTCGCGCTGCGGGACGGCCCCGACGCCGACGCCGCCCAGGTCGTCATGGACGAGTTCCACTTCTATGCCGACCCGCAGCGCGGCTGGGCGTGGCAGGTGCCGCTGCTGGAGCTGCCGCGCACGCAGTTCGTGCTCATGAGCGCGACGCTCGGCGACGTCACCTTCTTCGTCGACGACCTCGCGCGCCGCACCGGCACCGAGGTGACCGCCGTCACGGGCACCGAGCGCCCGGTGCCCCTCAGCTACGAGTACGGCGTCGAGCCGCTCCACGAGCTGCTCGACGAGCTGGTGCAGACCCATCGCGCGCCGGTCTACGTCGTCCACTTCACGCAGCGCGAGGCCGTCGAGCGCGCGCAGGCCCTCGCCAGCACCACCGTGGCGAGCCGCGCCCAGCGCGACGCCATCGCCGACGAGCTCGGCGACTTCCGGTTCGGTCCCGGCTTCGGACGCACGCTGTCCCGGCTGCTGCGTCTGGGCGTGGGCGTGCACCACGCCGGCATGCTCCCCCGCTACCGCCGCGTCGTGGAGCGCCTCACGCAGCGCGGGCTGCTGCCGGTGGTGTGCGGCACCGACACCCTCGGCGTCGGTATCAACGTGCCGATCCGCACCGTGGTGCTCACCTCCCTGGTCAAGTACGACGGCGAGCGGATGCGCCACCTGACGGCGCGCGAGTTCCACCAGATCTCGGGCCGCGCGGGGCGTGCCGGCTTCGACACCCTCGGCGAGGTGGTGGTGATGGCCCCCGAGCACGTCATCGAGAACCGGCGCGCGCTGGCCAAGGCCGGCGACGACCCGAAGAAGGTCCGCCGGATCGTCCGCAAGCAGGCACCAGCGGGCCACGTCAACTGGACCGACAAGACGTTCGAACGGCTGCGCGACGCCCCGCCCGAGCCGCTGACCTCGAGCTTCGCCGTGACGCACGCGATGGTGCTCAACGTGCTGGAGCGCCAGGCGCTGCACGGCGCGGACCCGGTGGCGGTGATGACGCACCTGCTGACCGACAACCACGAGCCGGCCTCGGCGCGCCGGCGCCACGTCCGCCGGGCGATCGAGGTCTACCGCTCGCTGCGCGCGTCGGGGGTCGTCGTGCGCGAGGGCCACACCGTCCGCCTGGCGCACGAGATCCCGGCGACGTTCGCGCTCAACCAGGCCCTGTCGCCCTTTGCGTACGCGGCGCTCGACCTGTTCGACCCCACCGACCCGGGCTACGCGCACGACGTGGTCTCCGTCGTCGAGGCCACGCTCGACGACCCGCGCCAGGTGCTGGCCGCCCAGGAGAACCGGGCCCGCGGCGAGGCCGTCGCGGCGATGAAGGCCGAGGGCTACGACTACGACGAGCGCATGGCCCTCCTCCAGGACGTCACCTACCCCAAACCCCTCGCGGAGCCCCTGGCCGCCGCGTTCGCCGCCTACCGGACCGGTAACCCGTGGGTCGCCGACCTCGAGCTCTCGCCGAAGTCCGTGGTCCGCGAGATGCACGAGCGCGCGATGACGTTCCCCGAGTACGTCAGCGTGTACGGGCTCGACCGCACCGAGGGCGTGCTGCTGCGCTACCTCGCCGACGCCTACCGTGCGCTGCGCCAGACGGTCCCGCCCGAGCGCACCACCGAGGACCTCGACGAGATCACCGACTGGCTCGGCGACCTGGTGCGCCGCACGGACTCGAGCCTGCTCGACGAGTGGGAGCGACTGTCCCACCCGGACGAGCAGGGCCCCCGGCCGGCGGAGGGCGAGGCCCCTCCCCCGCCGCTGTCGGGCAACCCGCGCGTGCTGCGCGCGCTCGTGCGTGGCACGCTCTTCCGCCGCGTCGAGCTCGTCGCGCGGGAGGACTGGGCGGGGCTCGAGCGGCTCGGCGACGTCGACGACGCCGGGGCGCCGTGGTCGGCGCAGCGCTGGGAGGCCGCGCTGAGCCCCTACTGGGACGAGCACGACGACGTCGGCATCGCAGCCCCCGCGCGCGGGCCGGCCTTGTTCCAGGTCGACGAGCGGGCCACGACCTGGCGCGTGAACCAGGTGCTGGACGACCCGGCGGGCGACCACGACTGGCGGATCGAGGCCCTCGTCGACCTGCCCGCCTCGGACGAGAACGGCGAGGTCAGCCTGCGGATCACGGCGGTCGGAGCGTTCTGAAACCCAGGACCAAAGTCCCTTGGTTAGGACAGGCTAGCCTACGTTTCCGCAGGTCAGGGCAGGTTTCCCTAGGGTGACAACACCCCCCGGGCCACGTACGGTGGCCCGGTGAACAGCCTCCCCGAGACCGTGACCGCCGACCTGCCCGCCACCGACACCGCCCACCTGCCCGCTACTGCCGCCACGTCGACGCCGGACGAGGGCGGACCCCGCGTGGTCTCCGCGAGCGGCCTCAACTGGCTGCGTGCCGGCGTCCTCGGCGCCAACGACGGCATCGTCTCCGTCGCCGCCACGGTGCTCGGCGTCGCCGGTGCGACCTCCGACGTCAAGGCCATCTTCATCGCGGGCATCGCCGCGCTCGTCGCCGGCGCCCTGTCGATGGCGGTCGGCGAGTATGTCTCCGTCTCCAGCCAGCGGGACGCCGAGATGGTCGCCGCGCGGCTCCGGGGCCTGGCCCACCACGAGGTCGAGCTGACCAACCCGTGGCACGCCGCGATCGCGTCGCTGTCCGCCTTCGGCGTCGGGGCGCTCATCCCGCTGCTCGTCGTGCTCGCGCCCTGGGGCTCGGGACGCAGCCTGGCGACGTTCGTCGCCGTCATCATCGCGCTCGTCGTCACCGGCTGGACGAGTGCCCGGGTCTCCGGTGCCGGCGTCGGCCGGTCCGTGACACGCAACGTCGTCGGCGGCAGCCTGGCCATGGCGCTGACCTTCGGCGTCGGCTCCCTCGTCGGGATGGCCGTCTGAACCAGGTGGCACGCAAGGAGCAGGCAGGCACGCCCGCGCTCGTCGCGCTGGCGGCCGCCGGCGTGCCGCACACCGTGCACGCCTACGAGCACGACCCGCGGACACCGGCCGGCTACGGCCTGGAGGCCGCGACGGTGCTGGGGCTCGACCCGGCGCAGGTCTACAAGACCCTCGTCGCGGACGTGGACGGCCAGCTGGTGGTGGCGGTGGTGCCGGTCAGCGGGCACCTCGACCTCAAGGCGCTGGCCACCGCGCTCGGCGGCAAACGGGCGACGATGGCCGAGCGACCCGACGCCGAGCGCGCCACCGGGTACGTGGCCGGCGGCATCTCGCCGCTCGGCCAGCGCAGCGCGCTGCCCACCGTCGTCGACGAGACGGTCTACCTGTACGACGAGGTGTACGTCTCCGCGGGACGCCGCGGCCTCGACGTCGGCCTGGCGCCCGACGACCTGGTGCGCCTGACGGCCGCGGTCGTCGCCGACCTCGCGCGCGCCTGACGGCTCAGCTCCAGGGGCGCGCGGAACGCTCCGCCCAGTAGTGTCCCGGCGGCTCCGCGAGGTCGGCGGGGTCCGGCACGCTCGACCTCGGCGGCCGTGCGGCGAGGTTGGACGCCAGCTGCCCAGGCGTCACCGCGCCGGACAGCACCAGGTCGACGAACGGCCGGCTCAGCACACGGCCGATGGCGTACGCGTCGGGCGTCTGTCCGTCCTGCGCCGCCCTCTGCCGCAGCACCGGACCCGCGCCGTCCGCGGTCAGCCGGCCGTTGGCCAGCGCCTCCTTGACGACGACGAGCCAGCCGGCGTCGTGGGCCCGCACCAAGGCCGGTCCGGCCGAGGGCTCCAGCAGGTTCCACGTCGACTGCACCGCGCGGTAGGGACTGCCGTCGGTCCGCAGCGCCAGGTCGATGGCGTCTCCCTGGCGGGGCCCGCTCGTGGAGAAGCCCACGCGGACGCCGCCGGAGGCCAGCTCGGCCATCCGGGCGAGGATCCCCGGGTCCGACAGCGCCGGGCTGTCGACGGTGGCCGAGTGCACCAGGTAGACGTCCGGCGGGCCGCCGAGCGCGGCCACGGTCTGCGGCCACTGCTCGTCGAGCACGGCGACCGAGTGCTCCTTGACCTCGTGCACCGGCGCGTCCATCAGGAACTCGCCGACGTACCGGTAGCCCCACTTGGAGCCCACGACGAGCCGCTCGCGCCGGCCCGGGTGCGCGGCGAGCCACGATCCGAGGAACCGCTCGGACAGCCCGTACGAGCGCGCGCAGTCGACGTACCGGACGCCGGCGTCCCAGGCCGCGTCGAGCACCTGGTGCGTGCGCGCCTCCATCGCGTCCACGGTGCGCGCGGCGGGCAGGTCTGCGGCACGGCCGAGCGTGATGTAGGCCGGCCGGCCGAGCGCCGCCAGGCCGAGCCCGATGCGCGGCACGCCGGACCCGGTGAGTGGACCGTCCGGGAGAGCCATGCCTGCTCCTTCCCGCCGCGCCGAGCTGCCGCGAGCCTATCTCCGGCCGACGTCCGGCGGCCGGTCGGCGGGGACCGGGCGGACCACGGCACTACCGTTGGCGCTCGTGGACGACGAGCTGCGGGACCGGCTCGCCGCCGTGCACGCCCGGATCGACCGGGCTGCCACCGAGGCCGGCCGGCATCCCGCCGCCGTCACGCTCCTGCTGGCCACGAAGACGCAGGACGCACCGACGATCCGTGCCGCGGTGGCGGCGCATCGCGAGCTCGGCGTCGAGCGGCGCCTAATGCTCGGCGAGAACCGCGTGCAGGAGATGGTGGCCAAGGGTGCCGCCCTGGCGGGCCTCGGCCTGCCGTACCACCTCATCGGGCCGCTCCAGTCGAACAAGGTCAACGCGGCGCTGCGCTGGGCGGACGCGATCGACACGGTCGAGTCGCCGGAGCTGGCGCAGCGGCTCGCCGAGCGCCGCGTCGGCCGGTCGCCGCTGGACGTCATGGTGCAGGTCAACGTCTCGCGCGAGGCCAGCAAGCACGGCGTGCCACCCGAGGAGGCCACCCGGCTCGCCACCGCCGTCGCCGCGCTCGGCGGGCTGCACCTCGTCGGGTTCCAGACGATCGGCGCGGTGAGCGACGACCCGCTCGTCGTGCGCGCCGGGTTCGCGGCGCTGCGCGCGGTGCGCGACGAGCTGGTCGCGTCCGGCGCCCCGGGGACCGGCGACGCGGTCGAGCTGTCCATGGGGATGACGGGCGACCTCGAGCTGGCGGTCCGGGAGGGCGCCACGATCGTGCGCGTCGGCACCGCGGTCTTCGGCACGCGGGCCTGACCGTCAGGGCAGGCGGGCGGTCCAGGCCGGGTTCTCGAACTTCTCGACGCGCAGCCGCTGGGCGCGAGCCAGCTCGTCCGGTGTCAGCGCACCCTCCACCGTGCGGTAGCGGCCGCGGAAGTGCGCCTCGAACGCGGCGATGACGTCCGCACGCGGCAGCTGCGTCTGCGAACGGACCGGGTCGACGCGCCTGACGGCGCTCGGCGTGCCCTTGTCGGACAGCTTCTCCCGGCCGATGCGCAGCACCTGGTTCATCTTGTCGGCGTCGATGTCGTACGCCATCGTCACGTGGTGCAGCACCGCGCCGCCCACCAGGCGCTTCTGCGCAGAGCCGGCGAGCTTGCCGGCCGGCGAGGCGATGTCGTTGAGCCCCGTGAGGCTCGCCTCGACGGCGACGTCCGCGAGCGCGCCGAGCACCCACTGGTTGAGGAAGGTGTAGGACTCCTCGTAGCTCAGGCCGTCCACCAGGGACTCGGGGACGACGAGGGAGAACGTGATGCAGTTGCCGGCCTCCATGAACATCGCGCCGCCGCCGGAGATCCGCCGCACCACCTGCACGCCGTAGCGCTCGGCCGCCGCCAGGTCCACCTCGTTCGACAGCGACTGGAACGAGCCGATCACCACCGCCGGGCTGTCCCACTCCCAGAACCGGAACGTCGGGCCGCGTCGCCCGGCCGCGAGCTCCTCGCTGAGCACCTGGTCCAGCGCGGTGTGCATCGCCGGCGGCAGCACGCCCGGGTCGAGGAACGTGAACTCCTGGTCCGCCCACGACGTGGACCGGCCGAGCGCGCGCCGCACGGCGACGGCGACGTCGCGCGTCGTCGCACCGATGAGCTCGCCGCCGGGCAGCTCGGCCGCCACCCGCTCGTCGAGCGCGGTCATCAGCTGGCTCACCGTGCTCTGCTCGGGCAGGCCGTCGAGCGCGCGGACCAGCACGTCCAGCAGCTCGTCGGGCTCGGCGAAGAAGTCCCCGGAGACGACGACGTCCGCCAGCCGCCCACCGGTCACCTCCAGGTCGACGACGACGAGCTTGCCCCCGGGGACCTTGTACGCACCGTGCACACCGCCACTCTAGGCACGTGCCGGCGGCGGGCTAGCGGGCGGCCTGCACCGCGGCCAGCGCTCTGTCCTGCGCGATCGTCGAAAGCCGGTCCGGCGTGCCCAGCGAGCTGACGTTGTCGGTGGTCGACGCGGTCCACGTGACGATGGCGTTGCCCACCAGCAGGTGGCCGCGGTAGCCGTTCGTCGTCTGGGTCTGCCCCTGGAACGTCAGCTGCTGCACGATCGACGGGTACAACCCCGCGCCCTCGATCGCCGGCTGCGTCACCCAGCGTCCACCGGTGTCGCCCGTCGGGTCGAGGAGCGTGTACGAGGCGCAGGCGTCGACCGTTCCGACGAGGGTCGCGAAGGCACGCTGCGCCTCCACCGGCGAGGCGAGCAGCGTCACCTCCTGGCGGAACGTGAACGCCGTGCCACCCGTCCAGTCGCGCACCGAGTAGGCCGTCGGCGGTTGTGCGACGACGGTGCTCGCCACTTGGCAGCTGGCCGGGACGACCGCCGCGTTGGCGGGCAGCCCCCAGCCCGGCGCGGGGCTGGTGGACGGCACGATCGGCCCGACGGCGGAGGGCAGGGCGCCGGCGATCTGGTCCGCGGTGACGAAGAGCGCCTGCGACGTGGAGGCGTCGAAGACGGTGTCCTGACCGGGCGGCGTCGGGCCGGGCTCGACGTTGGACGTCGCCGACAGGGACGGGTTGGGCCCCAGGGTCGGCAGCAAGCTCGGCTCGATGACGGGTTCGGTGGCGCTCGGCGTCGGCGACGGGCTCGGAGAGGCCACGGTGGCTCCCCCAACCCACGGCTGCCACACGAGCAGGCCGATGGCGACCGCGAGGACGCCGGCGAGCACCCACCACCACGAAGCGCGCGGCCGCGAGGGCGTCTCGTCGGTCCGCGGAGGCGTCGTGCTCCAGCCGCCGGACACCCGCTCGCTCCCTTCTCGTGCCAGTGGCAAGGCTATGCGCCCGCGGCCGGCGACGCGACGCGGTGCCGCCGGTCAGCGGGGTGAGATCCCCAGGTGGTGCAGGCCCCAGATGGCTGAGTCCGTCAGCGCCTCCCACGACGCCTCGATGACGTTCGGGCCGACGCCGACCGTCATCCAGGTCGTCGTGCCGTCGCTCGTCTCGATGAGGACACGGGTCGTGGCGTCCGTGCCGTGCTGCGTGTCGAGGATGCGGACCTTGAAGTCGATGAGGACGAAGGACTCGAGCTCCGGGTAGACGCGCACCAGCGCCCGGCGCAGCGCCTCGTCGAGCGCGTTGACCGGGCCGTTGCCCTCCCCGGTGGACACGATGCGCTCCTGCCCGGCGGTCAGCTTGACGGTCGCCTCGGCGAGGGCCGGCGTACCGCGGCCGCCGCGGCGCTCGACGAGCGTGCGCCACGACTCCACGGTGAAGTAGGTCGGGCGACCGTCGCCCGCCTCCTCGAGCAGCAGCAGCTCGAAGCTCGCGTCGGCGGCCTCGTAGGTGTAGCCGTTCGCCTCGGCGTCCTTGACGCGGTTCGCCACCCGGGTGAGCACGTCCGGCCGGTCGGAGAGGTCGAAGCCCAGCTCGCGGCCCTTGAGCTCGACCGAGGCGCGGCCGGCCATCTCGGAGACCAGCATGCGCATGTCGTTGCCGACGTTCGCCGGGTCCGTGTGCTGGTAGAGGTCGGGGTCGACCCGGATGGCGCTGGCGTGCAGGCCCGCCTTGTGCGCGAAGGCGCTGGTGCCGACGTACGGCTGCCGGGCGAACGGCGAGATGTTGGTGATCTCGCTGATGGCATGGGCGACGCGCGTCAGGTCGCGCAGCCCGCCGCCGTCCACGGCGTGCAGCACGGGCCGCCCGTACTTCAGCTCGAGGTTCGCCACGACCGTGAGCAGGTCGGCGTTGCCGGTCCGCTCGCCGTAGCCGTTGACGGTGCCCTGCACGTGACTGGCGCCCGCGTCGACCGCGGCGAGCGTGTTCGCGACGGCGCAGCCCGAGTCGTTGTGCGCGTGCATGCCGAGCACGGCGTGCGGGCCGACGGTCGCACGGACCGCGGTGACGATCTCGCCCACCCCGTGGGGCAGCATCCCGCCGTTCGTGTCGCACAGCGCGACGACCTCGGCACCCGCCTCGAACGAGGCACGCACCGCCGCGAGCGCGAAGTCGGCGTCGTAGCGATAGCCGTCGAAGAAGTGCTCGACGTCGACGACAACCCGCCGGCCCTCGAGCACCAGGAACGACACGGTGTCGCGGATCATCGCGAGCCCCTCGTCCCTCGTCGTGCGCAGCGCCCGCTCGACGTGCCGGATGTCGCTCTTGGCGACGAGCGTGACGATCGGGGTCTCGGCGTCGACGAGCGCCCGCACCTGCGGGTCGTCGACCGCACGGACGCCCGCCTTGCGCGTGGCGCCGAACGCGGCGAGCTCGGCGTTCTTGAGGTCGAGCTCCTTGGCGGCGCGCTTGAAGAACTCGGTGTCCTTCGGCACCGCGCCCGGCCAGCCGCCCTCGATGACGCCGACGCCGAGCTCGTCGAGCAGCGTCGTGATGAGCAGCTTGTCGATGACGGAGAGGTTGATCCCCTCCTGCTGGGCACCGTCGCGCAGCGTGGTGTCGTAGACCTGGAACAACGGCCCTGCTCCTTCGTCGGGACTTCACGGAACGGGACGGGCGAGGGGTGGTACCCGGTACAACAAAAAGACCCCCCGTGGTACGGGAGGTCTGCGCGCCGGCGGGTGGGCCGACGCGCTAGCCGATAATCAGCGAGAACTGATGCACGCCCCCATGGTCGCACACGAACCTACGGTCGCGTAACCCACGGACGTCCGAGAGTCCCGCGAGCGCGCCGGAAGGATCGGATCGACGATCCGGCCGACGAACCGCCGCGCCGCGGGCACCGCCGATCGCCACTGATCGACACCATGCGCGGTGGCGCCCCGCTCGACCTTCCCGCCGACGAGGGCGCCCCGAGGCGCGGATCAACCGCAGCACCGGCGCGCCACGACGCGCCGGTCCGAGGTGGCCCCGACCAAGGCGTCCTGGCGCGCGGATTGCGGCGTCCGCAGGCGGTGGCCGTCGGCCCCGGCATCCCGCAGGCCGCCCCAGGAGCCGTGTCCTGGAGACCGACGGGCCGGCGTCCCTAGAGCAGGCGGTACATCCAGCCGTGGGTGTCGGCGGCCCGGCCGTTCTGGATGTCGGTGAGCTGCTCGCGGGTCGCCACCGTCACCGGGCCGGCGCCGCCGTCGCCTACCGTCAGGTCGAAGTCGTCGGACGCCAGCCGGCCGATCGGCGTCATCACCGCGGCGGTGCCGCACGCGAACACCTCGACCACCTCGCCGCTGGCGAGACCGGCCTTCAGCTCGTCGAGCCGCACCGGCTCCTCGGAGACCTCGTGCCCCGCCTCCGCCAGCAGCGTGAGGATCGACGAGCGCGTGACGCCCTCGAGGATGGTGCCGGAGATGGCCGGCGTGGTGACGCGGCCGTCGGCGTGCACCACCATGACGTTCATGCCGCCGAGCTCCTCGAGCACCTCGCCGGCCACGTCGAGGAAGCACACCTGGTCGAAGCCCTTGGCGTACGCCTCCTGCTGCGGCAGCAGGCTGGCCGCGTAGTTGCCGC
>JAJYTJ010000134.1 GCA_021793115.1 Actinomycetes bacterium
TGCGCGCGTTCACGCCGATGACCCGCGCGCCCGCGTCGACCGCCCGCGCCACCTCCTGCACGTCGTGCACCTCGACCAGCGCGGTCATGCCCAGCGAGTGGACCCGGTCGACGAGCCCCGCGAGCACCACCTGCTCCAGCGCGGCCACGATGACCAGCACCAGGTCGGCGCCGTGGGCCCGGGCCTCCCACACCTGGTAGGGCGTGACGACGAAGTCCTTGCGGAGCACGGGGACGTCGACCACTCCGCGCACCGCGTCGAGGTCCTCGAGCGACCCGCGGAACCGGCGCCGCTCGGTGAGCACCGAGATCGCGGCGGCGCCGCCCTTCTCGTACTCGGCCGCCAGCGCGGCGGGGTCCGTGATCTCCGCGAGCGCACCCCTGCTCGGGCTCGACCGCTTGACCTCGGCGATGATCGTCACCGCGTCGTCCAGGCGCAGGCGGCTCACGCCGTCCACAGCCGAGGGCCGACGCGCCGCGATCTCCTTGAGCCGGTCGAGCGACGTCGCGGCCTCGCGCACGGCGAGGTCCTGCCTGACGCCGGCGACGATGTCGTCGAGCACGGTCATAGCCCCCACCCTCCGCTGCTCTGCGGGAAACCCGCTGACACGGCCATCGTAGAGGCGGTTTCGGGGCCTCCTGTCACGCGCCCGTGACGTGGGCCGTCGTCACGGGGCGAGCCACGCGAAGGCCGGCAGGTTGCGGAGCACGCCGAACACGAGCACCACCGCGAGCCCCACCACCTGTGCCCAGACCGGCAGGGCGACCGCCGGCAGCCCCTTTGCGCGGCGGACCAGGGCGACCACCCACGCGAGCACCACGAGTGGCGCGGCCAGCACCCAGAGCGCGTTGTCGTGCCAGGCCGCGCCCAGCTGCAGGTGGGCGAGGTCGTACGTGGCCCGCAGGCCGCCGCACGTCGGGCACCACAGGTGCGTGATGGCGTGGAAGGGGCAGACCCCGTAGCTGCCGAGCGTGTGCGGGTCACGCAGCGCGACGAGCACCGTCGCGGCGGCGACGGCCCCACCCGCCACGAGGAGCGGCCGGGGAGACGGCACGCGCCGGGCAGCCGCGGCGCCGACCGCGGCCGGGGTGAGGACCGGCGTGGCCGTCACGGCTCAGGGGCGCGACGTCGAGAAGGCGGCGAAGAACACGATGGCGCCGACGATCGCGACCGCGCTCAGCGCGATGTTCACCCAGCCGATCACGATGCCCGCGGTCGACAGCGACCGATTGTCGGCCTGCCCCTCGTCGGCCGCCCGTCGGCCCTGGTTGCCGAGGATGACGGCCGGGATCGACACCAGGATGCCCAGCGTGAAGAACGACGCGATGGCCAGTACGAGGGACAGCACGCCGAGGTGGTTCTTCGGGTAGGGCACCCCGTAGCCGTAGGACGGCGCCGGGTAGCTGCCGTACGCCGGGGCGGGCTGGTAGCCGGCGCCCGGGTAGGGCGGCGCGGCCGGCGGCTCGCCGTACCCCGGCTCGCTGTAGCCCGGCTGCCCGTAGCCGGGGGCCGGCGGCTGGCCGTAACCCGGGGCCGGGGGCTGGCCGTAACCGGGAGCGGGCGGCTGGCCGTAACCCGGGGCCGGGGGCTGGCCGTACCCGGGAGCCGGCGGCTGGCCGTAACCCGGGGCCGGCGGCTGACCATAGCCCCCGCCGGGCGCCGGTGGGACGGCGCCGGGTGTCGCGGGGTTCCCCGCGGGATCCTGCGGCCGTGGCGCGAACGGGTCGTCCGACGGGTTCGACATCGCACTCCCTCGTGAGATTCAGCCCAGAGTGAACAGCTAGCGGCGGCGGGTCGGCTGACCGTAGCCGGCCTTGCGCATGATCCCGCCGACGACGAGACCGAGCAGGATGATCGCGACGCCGACCCAGTCGGCCCAGTGCTGACCGGCCGCGATCCCGACGGCCACGACGATCGCGCCGAGCACGATGAGCGTGACGGTGGTCCACGCCGCGGCGGTCTTGCCCTCGTTCGCGGGGGCGGGCGCCACCGGCAGCTGCGGGGCTCGCGGCGTGCCGGCGGGGGCGGGCTGGCCCACCGCGGCGGCGGGCGCGTCGACGTGCTGGTCCACCATGGTCCGTCCTCCGTGGTTCGAGTGGGACAACCCTAGCCGCCGCCCCCCGCTCAGAGCTCGTCCGACGGGTCCGCCCCGCGCGTCAGCGCGTCCCAGTCGGAGCGCTCGTCGGGCACCGCCACGGGTACCGGCTGCCCGGCGGCCCGTTCGTGCCGGCTGCTGGGGGCCGACCAGGCCGCGGACCACCGGACGAGCAGGGCCCCGACGAGCACGACGACCACGCCCACCCCGACGGTGATCGCCGGGAACGCGGTGGCCGTCGCAGGGCCCACCAGGTGGTCGACACCCGTGTGCGCCGCGACCGCATCCGTCCCGGGACCCGCAGGGTCCGCGATGACGCCGCCACCGGCGACGGCCAGCGCGATGCCGCCGGCGATCACCACCGCGACCACCACCCAGCGACCCGCACGACCCGCCAGCGCCGCGGCCACCCCGGCCGCCGCGAGCACGAGCGCGGTCGCGGGCACCACCGGAGCCGCGGCCGACCCGCTCACGCGCACCGCCACCTGCCCCGCCAGGGGGCTGAGGCCGGTCGCGGTCACCCACGTGGGCAGCGCGCAGGCACCCGCGACCAGGGCGAGCACGAGCACGACGAACGCGCTCCGGCCCCGGGTGGAGCGGCGCTGCGGGGCGGCCGGCGCGCTCACGCGTCCGCCGGCCTCAGCCGGGCGGCGATCTGCACGGCCCGCACGGCGGCCGCCGCCTTGTTGCGCGTCTCCTCGTACTCCGTCGCCGGCACCGAGTCGGCGACGATGCCGGCGCCGGCCTGCACGCTCGCCCGGCCGCCGGCGAGCAGCGCGGTGCGGATGGCGATCGCCATGTCCATGTCCCCGGCGACGTCGAAGTAGCCGACCGTGCCGCCGTAGATGCCGCGGCGCGCCGGCTCGATCTCGTCGATGAGCGCGATCGCGCGCGCCTTGGGGGCACCGGAGAGCGTGCCCGCGGGGAAGGTCGCCACGAGCGTGTCCAGCGCCGTGGACCCGGGCCGCAGCCGCCCGACGACCGTCGACGCGATGTGCATGATGTGCGAGTACCGCCGCACCGCCATGAACTCGAGCACCTCGACGCTCGTCGGGTCGCACACCTTGACCAGGTCGTTGCGCGAGAGGTCGACGAGCATGACGTGCTCCGCCCGCTCCTTGGGGTCGGCGAGCAGCTCGTCGGCCAGCTCGCGGTCGGCCTCGGGCGTGGCACCCCGCGGGCGCGAGCCCGCGATGGGGAAGGTCACCACCTGGTCGCCCGTGACCTTGACCAGCGTCTCGGGGCTGGAGCCGACGACGGCCAGGTCCGTGCCGTCGGCGTCCTGCAGCTGCAGGTAGTACATGTACGGGCTGGGGTTGATGGTCCGCAGCACCCGGTAGACGTCGAAGGGCGACGCCGGGCAGTCGAGGTCGAGGCGCTGGCTCAGGACCACCTGGAACACCTCGCCGTCGCGGATCGCCTCCTTGCCGGCCAGCACCGACGCCTCGTACTGCGCGCGCTCGGTGCGGAACTCCAGCTCGGGCTCCGGGACGTCCGGGTCCAGCGCGGCCACGCCCGGGTCGGCCGGGCGCGCCAGCCGGGCCTGCATCGCGTCGAGCCGGGCCACCGCGTCGGCGTGCGCCTCGTCGACCCGCTCGTCCGTGGCGTCGAGGTTGATCGCGTTCGCGACGAGCCACACGGCGCCCTCGTGGTGGTCCACCACGGCCAGGTCCCCCACCAGGAGCAACGCCACCTCGGGCGCACCCAGCTCGTCGGGCGCGTCCGCGGGCAGCGTGGGCTCCCACTGGCGCACCACGTCCCACCCGAGCACGCCCACGAGGCCGCCGGTCAGCGGCGGCAGCCCGGGCACGGCCGGGGTGCGGAGCACCTCGAGCGTGCGCCCGAGCACGTCGAGCAGGCGCCCGGCCGTCGGCACCCCCACCGGGACGTCGCCCACCCACACCGGGGCGCCGTCGCGCGCGGTGAGCGTGGCCCGGGAGTTGACCCCGACGAACGAGTACCGGTCCCACGTGCCGTCCGAGCCGGCCGACTCGAGGATGAACGTGCCCGGCCGCCCGCCCGCCAGCGCGCGGTAGAGCCCCACCGGGGTGGTGCCGTCCGCCAGCAGCCGCCGCACCACAGGGATGACGCGCCGGCCGGGCGCCATGGCGCGGAACTGGTCGAGCGACGGCCAGGTGGCACCCCACGCGAGCCGCGACACGTCGGGCAGCGCGTGGGGGGCGCCGTCGGCAGGGACGGGGCCCGGCCGCGCCGTCGCGGGCGCGGTCATGCCGGAGCCCCGACGACCACCGGGAGCGGGCCGCCCGCCTCGAAGCACGTGCGGGCGCCCGTGTGGCAGGCGGCGCCCACCTGGTCGACCCGGACCAGCAGCGCGTCGCCGTCGCAGTCGAGCGAGACCGCCTTGACCCACTGCACGTGCCCGGACGTGTCGCCCTTGCGCCAGTACTCCTGCCGCGACCGGCTCCAGAACGTCACACGGCCGGTCGTCAGCGTGCGGTGCAGCGCCTCGTCGTCCATCCAGCCGACCATGAGCACCTCGCCCGTGTCGTGCTGCTGCACGACCGCGGCGACGAGGCCGGCCGCGTCCCGCCTGAGGCGGGCAGCGATCTCGGGGTCGAGTCCGGACGTCGGGATGCTGGTGGCAGGCACGGCCCGATCCTCGCATGCCCGGTGGCCGGTGCGTCGGGGCGCCCGCCGGCCGCCGCGCCCCGCCGGTCCGCTCAGCGGACGGTGACGCCCGCGGCGCGCAGCGCCTGCTTCACCGCGCCGATGGTCAGCGTCCCGAAGTGGAACACGCTGGCGGCGAGCACCGCGTCCGCGCCCGCGTGCGCGGCCTCGACGAAGTGCTGCGCCGTGCCCGCGCCGCCGGACGCGATGAGCGGCACGTGCACCGCCGCCCGCACGTCACGGATCATCTCCAGGTCGAAGCCGTCCCGCGTGCCGTCCGCATCCATCGAGTTGAGCAGCACCTCGCCCGCGCCGAGCTCCACCGCGCGCGCCGCCCAGGCCACGGCGTCCAGGCCCGTGCCACGCCGGCCGCCGTGCGTGGTCACCTCGTAGCCCGAGGGGGTCGGCGTGCCGCCCGTGACGCGCCGGGCGTCCACCGACAGCACCAGCACCTGCGAGCCGAACCGCCGCGCGATCTCCGAGACCAGCTCCGGACGGGCGATCGCGGCCGTGTTGACCCCGACCTTGTCGGCGCCGGCCCGCAGCAGGGCGTCGACGTCCTCGACCGAGCGCACCCCACCCCCGACCGTGAGCGGGACGAACACCTGCTCGGCGGTGCGCCGCACCACGTCGTACGTGGTCTCGCGGCCGGCCGACGACGCGGAGACGTCAAGGAACGTGATCTCGTCGGCCCCCTCGGCGTCGTACCGCGCCGCGAGCTCGACGGGGTCGCCGGCGTCGCGCAGGTGCGCGAAGTTGACGCCCTTGACGACGCGGCCGGCGTCGACGTCCAGGCACGGGATCACGCGCAGCGCCACGCTCATCGGGACACTCCCTCCGGCCCGGAGGCCAGGATGTCGATGACGAACACGAGGGTCTGGCCCGACAGCGCCTCGCTCTGCGTCGCGCCGAGGTCGTAGCTCGGCGGCACCACGAGCATCACCTGCGAGCCGGTCGGCTGCTCCGCCAGACCCTCGGCGAACGCCGGCACGTCCGACAGCGCGAAGCTCGACGGCTGTCCCCGCTCCCACGTGGCGTCCACGGGATCACCCGTGGCCCACGAGAAGCCCGCGTACTGGACGGTGACCACGTCCGTCTTCTCCACCTGCCGCCCGTTGCCGCGCAGCAGGGGCTGGACCACCAGCGTGGTCGGCGGCGGGGTGCCCGTCGCGGCGATCGTCGGCGCGCCGTCCGGGGACAGCGTCACCTTGGGCAGGCCGGGCTGCGGCGTCACCGGCGTCCCGTCCGCCCGGGTGGGCAGCACGTCGATGACCGTGACCGCCGGGTAGGCCTGCTGCGGGTCGCTCCCCGGCGGCGTCACCTGGAGCAGCCGGGCGCCGACGCGCTCGCCCTTGAGGGTCTTGTAGAGGTCCGCGCCCAGGTCGCCCTGGCTCATGGTCTGCGGGACGGGTGACGTCGAGTAGTTCTCCGACACGAGGCTCGCGGTGCGCCCGTCCTCCACCCAGTAGCGCAGCAGCACCGGGCCCCCATCGACGAGGGCGGGGCCCGTGCCCGGCCAGATCTGCCGCCGGTACGTGTGGTCGACGGCGAGCGGCGCGACGTACGTGAGGGTGGGCGTGCCGCCCGCCACGCCGGACACCGTGATGCTCGGATCCCCCGAGCCCGCGCCCTGCGCGCACGCCCCGAGCAGCCCGACGACGAGCGCGAGCAGCAGCACGACAGCGCGTCGGCGCACCGATCCCCTCCTCGTCGTCTCACCGTCCCGGCGGGCGCCCACTGTACCGAGCCGCCCTGGACGGCTACATCGACTCGATGAGCCGGTCCACCCGCTCGTCGACGGCCCGGAAGGGGTCCTTGCACAGCACGGTGCGTTGCGCCTGGTCGTTGAGCTTGAGGTGCACCCAGTCCACCGTGTAGTCGCGGCGGGCCTCCTGCGCGGCCCGGACGAACTCGCCCCGCAACCGCGCCCGCGTCGTCTGCGGCGGGCGGCTCGTGGCCTCGAACACGTCCAGGTCGGTGGTGACGCGCTCGACGAGCCCGCGCGCCGCGAGCAGGTTGTACAGCCCCTCGGTGCGCGAGATGTCGTGGTACGAGAGGTCGAGCCGCTGCACGCGGACGTCCGCCAGCTCCAGCCCGTGCTTGGCGCGGTACCTCTCGATCATCCGGTACTTGATGGCCCAGTCGAGCTCGCGGTCGACCAGCGAGAGGTCACCCGTGCGCAGCGCCCGCAGCGCCCGCTCCCACAGGTCGAGCACCGCCTTGATCTCGGGGCTCGGCCCCATCTCGGCACCGACGAAGTCGCTCACGCGCGCCAGGTACTCCTCCTGGATGTCCACCGCGGTCACCGTGCGGCCGTTCGCCAGGGTCACCGGGTGGCGGCCCGTCATGTCGTGGCTGATCTCGCGGATGGCACGGATCGGGTTCTCCAGCGTCAGGTCGCGCATGGGCGCGCCGGCCTCGACGAGCCGCAGCAGCAGGTCGGTGGACGCGACCTTGAGCAGGGTGGTCGGCTCGGCCATCGAGGAGTCGCCGACGATGACGTGCAGCCGCCGGTAGAGCTCGGCGTCGGCGTGCGGCTCGTCCCGCGTGTTGATGATCGGCCGCGACCTCGTCGTGGCCGACGAGACCGCCTCCCAGATGTGGTCCGCGCGCTGCGACAGGCAGTAGACCGCGCCCCGGGGCGTGACCAGCACCTTGCCGGCGCCGGTCATCACCTGCCGCGTGATGAGGAACGGCACCAGGACGTCGGACACCTTGCCGAAGTCGCCCTGCCGGCGCACCAGGTAGTTCTCGTGGCACCCGTAGGAGTTGCCCGCCGAGTCCGTGTTGTTCTTGAACAGGTGGATCCGGCCGGGCAGGCCCTCGTGCTCCAGGCGCTGCTGCGCGTCCGCCACCAGGCCCTCGAGGATCCGCTCGCCGGCACGGTCGTGCGTCACGAGCTGGCGCCAGTCGTCGCACTCCGCGGTGGCGTACTCCGGGTGCGAGCCGACGTCGAGGTAGAGCCGGGAGCCGTTGCGCAGGAACACGTTGGACGAGCGGCCCCACGCCACGACCTTGCGGAAGAGGTAGCGCGCGACCTCGTCGGCCGACAGGCCGCGGCCGTCGACCGCCGCGCACGTCACGCCGTACTCGGTCTCCAGCCCGAAGATGCGCCGGTCCATGGCCACCCCTCCTTCGCTCACGGCGTGGATGCCTCGCCGCCCGCCGGCGGCGCGTCGTCCCCTCCGGCCCGGCCGTCGGCACCGTCCGGCGCCTCCGCCCCCTCCACCGGGGCAGCCGTGCCGGAACCCGCGTGCGGACGGGCGTGCGCACCGGCGTGGGCACCGGCGGCCAGGAGATCCTCCAGCGCCGAGCCCGCGAGCCGCCGGAACGCGCGCCGCGCACGCGCGCGGTCGAGCACCGCGACCTCGAGGGCCGTCGCGTCGAGCGTGCGCTGCTTGGCGCCGTCGTCGCCCGGAGCGCCGAGCACGCGGACCGCGAGCGCGAGCGCGTCCTGCAGCGACATCCCCGCGTGCCAGCCGTCGCCGAGCAGGGACGCCAGGCGCTCGGCCTGCCCACCCATGACCACCCAGCCGTGCTCGTCCGCCACGGAACCGTCGTAGGACAGGCGGTAGATCTGGTCGCCGGCGGGCTCGATGCCCACCTCGACCACGACGAGCTCCACCTCGAGCGGCTTGGACTCGGTGGTGAACACGGTGCCGAGGGTCTGCGCGTAAGCGTTGGCCAGGCCGCGCGCCGTGACGTCCACCCGGTCGTACGAGTAGCCCCGCAGGTCGGCGTACCGCACGCCGGCCACGCGCAGGTTCTCGAACTCGTTGTACTTGCCGACGGCGGCGAACGCGATGCGGTCGTAGATCTCCGAGACCTTGTGCAGCGCCCGGGAGGGATTCTCCGTGGCGAAGAGCACACCGCCCTCGTACTGGAGCACGACGACCGACCGGCCGCGGCTGATGCCCTTGCGCGCATAGTCCGCGCGGTCCTTCATCAGCTGCTCGGGCGAGACGTAGAACGGCATGCTCATCGGGCGTCGCCTCCCCGCGCGTCTCGACGAGCGGCGACCACGGCCGCCGTGGCGGCCGCGAGGTCCGCGTCGGGCACGCGCCGGTAGCCGGCGGCGCCCACCGTGGCGACCACGGGGTAGATCGCCCGCTCCGCGTCCGGGCCGCCCGTCGCGGAGTCGTCGTCCGCCGCGTCGATGAGCGCCTCGACCGCCACCGCGACCGCGCCGGCCTCGTCGAGACCCGGGCGCCAGCGCTTCTTGAGGGAGCCGCGCGCGAAGACCGACCCCGAGCCGACGGCGTGGTGGTCGTGCTCCTCGTAGCGGCCGCCGGTGACGTCGTAGGAGAAGATCCGGCCCGTGCCCCGGCCGAGGTCGTAGCCGCCGAACAGGGGCACCACCGCCAGGCCCTGCAGCGCGAGCCCGAGCTGGCTCCGGATGATCGTGGCCAGCCGGTTCGCCTTGCCGTCGAGCGACAGCAGCGAGCCCTCGATCTTCTCGTAGTGCTCCAGCTCGAGCTGGAACAGGCGGACCAGCTCGACGGCCAGGCCCGCGGTGCCCGCGATGCCGACGGCGGAGTACTCGTCCGCCGGGAACACCTTCTCGATGCTGCGGCTGGCGATCATCGAGCCCATGGTCGCCCGGCGGTCGCCCGCCATGACGATCCCGCCGTCGTACACCAGGGTGACGATCGTGGTGCCGTGCGGCGCAGCGAGCTCGGCGACCGATGCCCCCGCCGGCAGCGGGCGGTTGCCCGGCAGCAGGTCAGGGGCGTGCGCGGCGAGGAAGTCGACGAACGAGGCGGTGCCGGGGGCGAAGAACCGCGCGGTGAGCGCGTCCGGCAACCGCCCGAAGGGGTTGGCGTCGGTGCGGCTCATCGGCGCCTCACTGACCGCCCTTCTGGACGAACCCGCGCACGAACTGCTCCGCGTTCTGCTCCAGCACGTCGTCGATCTCCTCCAGGAGGGCGTCGACCTCGGTGTCGCGCGTGCTGGCCGCGGGGGCGGCGGGCTCCGGCTCGTCGCCCGGCTCGTCGTCGCGGTGCGGCTGGACGTACTCGGTTCCGGCCATCTCGACCTCCTGTCGCTCGCTCCTGATCCCACCCTAGGCCCTCGTCCTGACACAACGCCGGGAGCGGGCCGCGTCAGCCCTCGAGGGCCTTGAGCAGGGCCGTCGCATCCGGGCTGGCCTCCAGCAACCCACCGACGTGGGCCCGCGTGCCGCGTGCGGGATCGCGCATGGGGACGCGTTGCAGCGAGTGGGCGCCGGGCACGTCGAACACCACCGAGTCCCAGCTCGCGGCCGAGACCTCGCCCGGGTACCGACGCACCGCCTCGCCGCGGAAGAATGCACGGGTGTCGTCGGGCGGCTGGTGCACGGCCGCCGCCACGGCCTCGTCGTCCACCAGGCGCTCCACCGCGCCGGCCGCCTCGAGGCGGAAGTAGAGGCCGCGCTCGGGCCGGACGTCCGACCACTGCAGGTCGACCGCAGCCAGCCGGGGGTGGTCCCACGCG
>JAJYTJ010000135.1 GCA_021793115.1 Actinomycetes bacterium
GGGTTCGTCGAACGCCGCGAAACGCAGGACTTCGAGCAGAGATGAGCAGCAACGTGGTGTACGCGATCGTCAAGGCGGGCGGCCGCCAGGAGAAGGTCGCCGTGGGCGACATCGTCGTGGTCGACCGTCTCCGGGCGCAGCCGGGCGAGTCCGTCACGCTGCCCGCGCTCATGCTGGTGGACGGCGAGAAGATCACCACCGACTCGGCCGCCCTCGCGAAGGTCACGGTGAGCGCCGAGGTCGTGCGCGACGAGCGCGGGCCGAAGATCGCGATCCTGCGGTTCAAGAACAAGTCCGGCTACCGGCGCCGTCAGGGTCACCGTCAGGACCTGACCCGCCTCAAGGTCACCGCCATCAGCTGAGCCCTCCGGGCTACGCACAGGGAACCAGGAGAGTTCGACATGGCACACAAGAAGGGCGCGAGCTCCTCGCGCAACGGTCGCGACTCGAACGCGCAGCGCCTCGGCGTCAAGCGGTTCGGCGGTCAGGTCGTCAAGGCCGGCGAGATCATCGTCCGCCAGCACGGCACGCACTTCCACCCCGGCAACAACGTCGGCCGCGGCGGGGACGACACCCTGTTCGCGCTGACGGCGGGCGCGGTCACGTTCGGCACGCGCCGGGGCCGCAAGGTCATCGACATCGTCGAGCAGGCCTGAGCGCAGCTCTTCGCGAAGGGGCGCACCGCGACAGATCGCGGGGGCGCCCCTTCGCCGTCTCAGCATCGATGGTTCAGGAGGGAGGGACATGGCGATCTTCGTCGACCGCGTGGTGCTACATGCCGCCGGAGGTGATGGCGGGGACGGCTGCGCCTCCATCCATCGTGAGAAGTTCAAGCCGCTCGCCGGGCCCGACGGCGGCAACGGGGGCAACGGTGGTTCGGTGATCCTCGAGGTCGACCCGCAGGTCACCACGTTGCTCGACCTGCAGCACGCGCCGCACCGCCGCGCGCAGCGGGGCACGCAGGGGATGGGCGACCACCATGACGGGGCGAGCGCGCCCGACCTCGTCGTGGGAGTCCCGGACGGCACCGTGGTCAAGACCACCGGCGGTGACGTGCTCGCCGATCTCGTCGGGGTCGGCACGCGCTTCGTGGTGGCCGCCGGGGGGCGTGGTGGCCTCGGCAACGAGGCGCTCGCGTCCGCACGGCGCAAGGCCCCGGGGTTCGCGCTGCTGGGCGAGCCGGGCGAGGAGGCCGAGATCGTTCTCGAGCTGAAGTCGATCGCCGACGTGGCGCTGGTCGGCTTCCCGAGCGCCGGCAAGTCCTCGCTCGTCGCGGCGATCTCGGCCGCCCGGCCGAAGATCGCCGACTACCCCTTCACCACGCTGGTGCCCAACCTCGGCGTGGTGCAGGCCGCCCAGTCGCGGTTCACCGTGGCGGACGTGCCGGGTCTGATCCCCGGCGCCTCGCAGGGCAAGGGCCTGGGCCTGGAGTTCCTGCGACACATCGAGCGGTGCGCGGTCGTCGTGCACGTGCTGGACTGCGCGACGCTCGAGCCGGGCCGCGACCCGCTGACCGACCTGGACGTCATCGAGTCCGAGCTCGCCACCTACGCCGGCGACCTCGGCATCGCCGGCGGGCGCGTGCCGCTCATGGAGCGTCCCCGCATCGTGGTGCTCAACAAGGTGGACGTGCCGGACGGGCGGGAGCTGGCGGAGCTGGTGCGGCCGCAGCTGCTCGAGCGCGGCCTGCCGGTGTTCGAGATCTCGGCGGCGACCCACGAGGGGTTGCGGCCGCTGACGTTCGCGCTCGCCGAGCTCGTCGAGCAGGCGCGCGCGGCGGCACCGGCGCCTGCGGCGACGCGGACCGTGCTGCGGCCCCGGGCGGTCGACGACGCCGGGTTCACCGTCACGCGACGCGAGGAGGGCGACGGCGTCTACTTCGCCGTGCGCGGCTCCAAGCCGGAGCGCTGGGTGCGTCAGACCAACTTCTCGAACGACGAGGCCGTCGGCTACCTGGCGGACCGGTTGGCGCGGCTGGGTGTCGAGGAGAAGCTGCTCGAGGCCGGCGCGGTCGCGGGTGACGAGGTCCGCATCGGGCCGGAGGAGAACGCGGTGGTCTTCGACTGGGAGCCGACGCTGCTCACCGGCTCCGAGCTGCTCGGCGGGCCTCGCGGCACGGACCCGCGTCTGGCGGAGGGTGAGCGGCCGACCCGCGGCGAGAAGCGTGCGGAGTTCAAGGAGCGGATGGACGCCAAGGCGGCGGCCCGCGCCGCGCTGTGGACCGAGCGCGAGGCCGGCCACTGGTCGACGCCGGACGAGTGAGCCACCCCGCCCACCACTTCACCCCCGGACGCTGGGGGTGGTGGGGCGGGGGTGGCGGTGGGGGAGGATGGGGTCCGTGAGCGCCGCGCCACTCGTCAGCCGCAGCCAGCTGCCGTCGGCGCAGCGGATCGTCGTGAAGGTGGGCTCGTCGTCGCTGACGGACACGCACGGCCACCTCGACCCGGAGCGGCTGCACGCCCTGGTCGACGTGCTCGCCGCGCGCCGCGCCGCCGGCCAGCAGGTGGTGCTGGTCTCGTCGGGCGCCATCGCCTCCGGGATGGCGCCGCTGGGACTGGCGTCCCGCCCCCGCGACCTCGCCACGCAGCAGGCAGCGGCCTCGGTGGGGCAGGGCCGGCTCATCGCGCACTACACGTCCGCGTTCCACGCGCACGGGCTGCACGTGGCCCAGGTGCTGCTCACCGCCGACGACACGGTGCGCCGCGGCCACTACCGCAACGCTTTCCGCGCGCTGGCCCGCCTGCTGGACCTCGGCGTGGTGCCGGTGGTCAACGAGAACGACGCCGTCGCCACCGAGGAGATCCGGTTCGGTGACAACGACCGGCTCGCCGCGCTGGTCTCGCACCTGGTGCACGCGGACGCGCTGGTGCTGCTGACCGACGTCGACGGGCTGTACACCGGCCCACCCGCCCGGCCGGGCTCGCGGCGCATCGCCGCCGTGCACGGGCCGGCCGAGCTGGACGGCATCGAGGTCACCGCGCGCGGCTCCGCGGTGGGCACGGGCGGCATGGTGACGAAGCTGGAGTCGGTGGCGATCGCCACCGGGACCGGCATCCCCGTGGTGCTGACCTCGGCGGCGCAGGCCGCGGCGGCGCTCGCCGGCGAGGACGTCGGCACGTGGTTCGCGGCGACCGGCAAGCGGGCACCCATCCGGCTGCTGTGGCTGGCGCACGCGGCACGGCCGCGCGGGCGGCTGGTGCTCGACGAGGGAGCCGTGCGGGCGGTCGTCGAACGGCACAAGTCGCTGCTGCCGGCGGGCGTCACCGCCGTCGAGGGCGAGTTCGAGCCGGGGGACCCGGTGGAGCTCGTCGGACCGGACGGCGCGGTCGTGGCGCGCGGGCTGGTCGCGTACGCCTCCGACGAGGTGCCGGGGCTGCTCGGGCGGTCGACCGCGGCGTTGCGCGCCGAGCTGGGCCCCGGGTACGACCGCGAGCTGGTCCATCAGGATGACCTGGTCCGGGTGCGTCGCCGTGCGAAAGCTACCCTGGGCGGGTGACGTCGCCCGTGCAGACCGCCGACCTCGAGCCACCGTCCCTCGACGCCGGAGGGGAGGCCGTGCTCGACGTCGCACGGCGCGCCAAGACCGCCTCCCGCACGCTGGCCACAGCGACCCGCACGACGAAGGACGCCGCGCTGTGCGCGATGGCCGACGCGCTGGTCGCCGCCGGTGACGCCCTCCTCGCCGCCAACGGGCAGGACGTGGCGCGCGGCCGCGCGCGCGGCATGAGCGACGGCCTCGTGGACCGGCTGACGCTGACCTCCGCCCGGATCGAGGGCATGGCCGGCGCGTTGCGCGAGCTGTCCGGCTTGCCGGACCCGGTCGGCGAGGTGGTGCGGGGGTCGACCCTCCCGAACGGGCTGCGGCTGCGCCAGGTGCGGGTGCCGATGGGGGTCGTCGGCATGATCTACGAGGCGCGGCCCAACGTCACCGTCGACGCTGCCGGGCTGGCCCTGAAGAGCGGCAACGCGGTGATCCTGCGGGGCGGGACGGCGGCGGCGCGGTCCAACGAGGTCATCGTGTCCGCGCTGCGCGGCGCGCTGACCGGCCAGGGGCTGCCGGCCGACCTGGTGCAGTCGATCGACGCGTGGGGTCGCAGCGGCTCGGTGGCGCTCATGCACGCCCGCGGTGTGGTGGACGTGCTGGTGCCCCGCGGCGGCGCCGACCTCATCGCCACCGTGGTGCGCGAGGCGAGCGTGCCGGTGATCGAGACGGGCGTCGGCAACTGCCACCTCTACGTCGACGCCGGCGCCGACGTCACCGCCGCGATCGGCATCCTCCTGAACGGCAAGACGCAGCGGGTGGGTGTCTGCAACGCCTTGGAGACGCTCCTGGTGCACCGCGACGTGGCCGACGAGCTGCTTCCGGCGGCGCTCGCGGCGCTCGCGGCGGCCGGAGTCACGGTGCACGGCGACGAGCGCACGCTGGCGTCCGTGCCGGCCGGGGCGCCGGCGCTGCCGGCCACCGACGAGGACTGGGCGACCGAGTACCTGTCGCTGGACATCGCGGTGCGGGTGGTGGACGACCTCGACGCGGCGCTCGAGCACATCCGCACCTGGAGCTCGGGGCACACTGAGGTGATCTGCACCCGTGACCTGCGCTCGGCGGACCGGTTCGTCGCGGAGGTGGACTCCGCCGCCGTCATGGTCAACGCCTCGAGCCGGTTCACCGACGGTGGCCAGCTGGGCCTGGGCGCCGAGATCGGCATCTCCACGCAGAAGCTGCACGCCCGCGGTCCGATGGGCCTGGCGGAGCTGACGACGACGAAGTGGATCGTGCACGGCGACGGTCACGTGCGTCCTTGAGCCTTGCGCGGGGCGTGAGAGAATCGACAACCTATGCCCGTCGAAGGAGGACCCGTGCACGCTGCCCTGAGTGCCGCCGAGGCTGCCGCCCGGCAGCTGCCCTTCCCGCCGGTCGTCTTCGGCATCGGGGCCTTCGCGGGGCTCGTCGCGCTGCTGCTCATCACCTACGCGTTCCGCAACGCGGGTTCGCGGCACTGAGGCGACCGTGCTGAGCCGATGAACCGACCGCGACTGGGCGTGATGGGCGGCACGTTCGACCCCGTCCACCACGGCCACCTCGTGGCGGCCAGCGAGGTCGCCGCCGAGTTCGGCCTCGACGAGGTGATCTTCGTCCCGACCGGCAAGCCGTCCTTCAAGCAGCAGCAGGACGTCACGCTGCCGGAGCACCGGTACCTCATGACGGTCATCGCGACGGCGTCGAACCCGCAGTTCACGGTGAGCCGCGTCGACATCGACCGGCAGGCGCTGACGTACACGGTGGACACGCTGCGCGACCTGGCGACCCAGCGGGCGGGCGCCGACTTCTTCTTCATCACGGGGGCCGATGCCCTCGAGCAGATCCTCACGTGGAAGGATGCCGACGAGCTGTTCTCCATGGCGCACTTCGTCGGGGTCACGCGGCCCGGGCACGCGCTGACGGTCGACGGCTTGCCGGGGGAGCACGTGAGCGTGCTCGAGGTCCCCGCGCTGGCGATCTCGTCCACCGACATCCGGGCCCGTGTCCGCGCGGGCAAGCCGGTCTGGTACCTCGTGCCGGACGGGGTCGTGCAGTACATCGCGAAGTACGGGTTGTATCGAGGTCTGTCATGAGCGAAGCCGGAGAGCACCGCAGCCGTCGCGACATGCGGTCGACCGCCGACGGCCAGGCGCAGCAGACGCCTGCGCCGCCGCGGGCCCCGGAGTGGTTGACGTCCGCCGTGCCGACCACCTCCACGGGCGAGCGCGCGGCCGTCCCCGGCTCGCGCCGTGCGCTGCGCCAGAGCGGCGCCACGGGGGCCGTGCCGCAGGCCCCGGCTGCTGCCGAGCGGCCGTCGTCGCGGGCAGCGGGCGGCTCCGCAGCCAGCACACCGCTGTGGGCCTCGTCACCGCGCCCGGACGCGCTGCCCTCGCGCCGTCCGGCGCCCGGCACGACGAACCCCGAGGCCGCCGCCGACACCGGCCACCCCGGACGGCGTTCGGCCCACGACGGCGGGGGGACTCCCGGTCGCCGTTCGGCCTTCGACCCTGCAGCCACCACGAGCGGGTTCGCCGGCGGGCTGACCTCCGCCGCGCGGGCGGTCCCACCGACCTCTCCCGTGCCGCCCGCGGGACGTGCCCCGCAGGCGTCCGGTGGCGCCGCCGCGGCGGCGCGGTCGTCGGCCGGGGCCTCCTCGCCCGCGCTGCCGACGCGCATGCCGGCCGCGCCCGGCCCGGCGCCGACGAGGACGCCCGCTGGTCGTACCGAGCCGGCGTGGCCCGCATCGTCCTGGTCGGCGTCCGCGACGGCGCCGGGGCCGGACGCTGCACCGCCGCGCACCCGCTGGGCGGCGTCGCCCGCCAGCAGCCGGCCGCCCGTGTGGGGTGCCGGGACCACGCCGGACGTCGACCCGGCCACGCCGCCCGCACCCGCCGGTACCGCCCAGCCGGCGGCCGCTGCGGCTCCTCGCACCCCGACACGCACGTCGGTGACCTCACCGTTCGGGTCCACCCCGTCCGCGGCAGGGTCGCCGCTCGGGCAGTCGGCCGCTCGGACGTCGTTCGGCCAGTCCACTGCCGGATCACCGGTCGGGCATTCGGCCACGGCGGGCCGCTTCGCGCCGGTGCCCGCCACGCCGGGCGCGCCGGGCACGCCGGCGCCGACGCCCGCCAACCGCACCGGCTCACCGTTCCCGCCGGTGTCGGGCACCGTGTCCGCTTCGCCGCAGACTTCCTTCCCGGCCGCCGCTCCCGCGTCGCCGGGCGGTGCCGGACGTGTCGCGCCGGGGCCTGCGGCGACCGCGGTGCCGTCGTCGGCTCCCGCCGTATGGTCGCCCGCCACGCCGCCGGGTGCGCCAGCAGCGACCGATCGTGTCGCGGCTCCAGGCCCCTCGTTCGGGTCCTGGAGCGCAACCGGGGCACCGTCCGGCGCCGTGCCGTCCGCCATGCCGGTCATCCCCAGCGATGCTGGTGCCACGCCGGCGGCGGCGTCGTCGGCCGGTACGCCGTTCCCGAGCCCGGTCTCGTCCACCGGGTCGCCGTTCCCGAGCACCGGGGCCACCGGCGTCGCCACCCAGGTCGCCACCGACGACGCGGACGACGAGCCCGTGCGCCGCCGTCACCCCTATACCTGGCTCCACCTCGTCGTGCTGGCCCTGGTGGCGTTCGTGCTCGGCTTCCTCATCATGGCCCTGTGGCAGCAGGGCAAGACCAACGGCGCTGGAGGAACCTCCGGCGCCGCCGCGCTCGTCGTCGTGGCGCCGCCCGGTTCGTCGTCCGCCGCCTGACCCAGACCCTCACCAAGGAGCCGCGTGCCCGCGACCGAACGCGCCGTCGAGCTGGCCATTGCCGCCGCCCGGGCGGCCAGCGACCGCAAGGCCCAGGAGATCATCGCCCTCGACGTCAGCTCGCAGCTGGTGCTGACGGACGTGTTCGTCATCGCCTCGGGCACCAACGAGCGGCAGGTCGGCGCGATCGTCGACGCCGTCGAGGAGGCGTTGTTCCGGCTGGGGGCCAAACCCATCCGGCGGGAGGGCAAGACGCAGGGCCGATGGGTGCTCGTCGACTTCGGCGACGTCGTGGTTCACGTGCAGCACCAGGAGGACCGGGTCTACTACGCGCTCGAGCGCCTCTGGAAGGACTGCGCCGCCATCGAGCTGCCGCCGGACGCCCGGGGGGAGGCCGACCGGTGACCGCCGCGCGCCTGCTGCTGTGGCGGCACGGGCGCACCGCCGCCAACGCGAGCGCCCGGCTGCAGGGCCAGATCGACATCCCGCTGGACGACGTCGGGCGTTGGCAGGCCCGGACCGCGGCCGCCGCCCTGCTGGCGCGCTACGAGCCCACCGTCATCGTCTCCTCCGACCTGGCGCGGGCGCGGGGGACCGCTGAGCACCTGGCCCGGGCCACCGGCCTGTCCGTCACCATCGACACCCGGCTTCGGGAGCGTGGCTTCGGCGAGTGGGAGGGCATGACCGGCCCCGAGATCGAGGCCCGCTGGCCGGGCGCCTTCGAGGCGTGGCGGCTGGGCGGCGACCCCTCGGGCGTCGGCGCGGAGACGCGGGCCGACGTGGCGGTGCGCATGGCCGCCGCGGTGGCGGAGCACGCGGCCGCGGCGGGCCCGGACGACACGCTCGTCGTGGTGTCGCACGGTGCCGCGATCGCCCTGGCCGTCGGTGCCCTGCTGGGGCAGCCCGCTTCCTGGCGGGGCGTCATCGGCCTGCACAACGCGCACTGGGCGGAGCTGGTGCCGTCCCGTGGCGGTGCCGCGCCCGACTGGCGTCTCACCGGGCTCAACCTCGGCCCCACCGACGCCTCGACGGACTGGAACGCCGGTCCGGACCGGGCACCGGAGGAGGCCGGCGAGGACCGGGACCCGGATTAGCAAACGGGCGAGGTTCTCGCCTAGACTCTCCGAGCGCCCCGCAGGGGGCGTGGGGCTCGCTGCGGCGGGCCTTGGGGCTGTGGCGCAGCTGGTAGCGCACCTGCATGGCATGCAGGGGGTCGAGGGTTCGAGTCCCTTCAGCTCCACTCTTAGTGCTGGTCAGAGGCCACATCGGGATCCTGGAAACAGGAGTCCAACATGGTTGGTGGCCATTTAGTAGCCATAAAGTCGCCGGGCCTCGGCCCCTGGGGCCTGGGTCTCGGGCCGCCTCGTCGCGTCTTGGTCGGCCCGTGCACACCTGTTGGTATGGACACCGATGCCAGCCCCACCACCGCGCCGACCCTGACCCTCTCCGAGCTTGCCGCCTACCTGGCGGTCAGCCCCCAGGCCCTGTACGACCTGCGCTCCAAGGGCCGGGGCCCACGTGGCTTCCGGGTCGGGCGCCAGCTGCGGTTCCGCGCGGCTGAGATCGAGGCCTGGATTGCCGCGATGGAGGCCGACGACGCCCGACGCCACCCGCCCCGGACCGGCACGTGATGCGCGGGCGACCCCGCACCCCGATCGGTACCTTCGGGGTGATCGCCGTCACCGACCTCGGTGGCCGATACCGGGCCGCGACCCGCATCCGCGACCTGGACGGCCGCCTGCGCCGCGTCACCGCGAACGGCCCGACCGCCCGCACGGCGCAGACGCGGCTCAAGCAGCGCCTGGCCGACCGACCCGGGCACGGGACCGGGGGAGTGATGGACGTGTCCAGCGGGTTCGACGAGCTGTGCGAGTTGTGGTTGGCCGACCTTGAGCTGCGGGACATCTCGGAGGGCACGAAGCAGAACTATCGGGACGACTTGCGCCGCTACGTGCGGCCGGCGTTCGAGCACTACACCTTGGGGGAGATCACCACCGGGCGGGTGGAGTGGTTCCTGCGCCGGGAAGCGGCGCTGTCCTACGGGCGGGCCAAGCACACCCGCACCCTGCTCAACCAGCTGTTCGCGTTCGCGCAGCGGCACGACGCGATCGCGCGCAACCCGGTCGAGGGGACCTCGCCGCTGACCCGGCCCAAGCACGAGATCCATGCGATGACGCTCGAGCAGGTGCAGGCCATCCGTGCCGCTGCCGCGGCCTGGCGCACCGGGCCGGAGGTCAAGGGCCCTCGCCCGGACGGGAAGATCCAGGACATCTGCGAGGTGCTCCTGGGCACCTCGATGCGCCCGGGGGAGGCGCTCGGACTGCGGCCGTGCGACGTGTTGGAGACCAGCATCGGGATGGTCGTGCACGTGCAGGGCACCGTCGTGCGCCGCACCGGGCGAGCCGACTTCCGTCAGGACCAGCCCAAGACCGACGCCTCGAACCGGCGCATCGCCGTTCCGGAGTTCGCCGCGACGGTGATCCGCCGGCGCCTCGCGCAGATGGGTCCGGACCAGTCGGGCACGACGGTCTTCCACAACCGGGATGGCGGGCCGATCACCCTGGCCAACCTGCGCCGCACGTTCCGGGCGTTCCTCGAGGACGCCGGACTGGCCGACTCGGGCATCACGCCACGCTGGTACCGGCGCACCGGGGCGACCGTCCTGGCCCGCGGTCTCGGCGTCGACGCCGCGGCCGCGTTCCTCGGCCACACCAGCAGCTCCGTGACCGAAGCGCACTACATCGAACCCGACGAGTCGATCGACCGCGAGCCAGCGCGTGTCCTCGACCTGACGCTGCGACCGGTCAGCCCCGACGGACGCCTGCTCGCGGGGCAGGGCGGGGACGACGAGCATGACCTGCTGGATCTGCTCGACGACGAGGAGGAATCCCCCGTCGCGTGAGGGCGTCCCCCCCGCCGCATGGGGG